>JANYFB010000152.1 GCA_025362955.1 Akkermansiaceae bacterium | reverse complement strand
CCTCGCTGGTCTCGCGGAGGTTCTTGAGCATTTCCAAGCGGTGGATCTGGATTTGGTGGCGGGTGATCTCGAACTCGGGGGCGATGGCGGCTTGCTCGGTAGGGGTGAGTTCCAAGTGGGAGACGAGTTCTTTTTCCAGATGATCCAAAAGCGGGGTGCCGACGGTGCCGCTGGCGATTTTCTGCTGGAGGGTGCGGCGTACCACGAGCGCTCCGCCGCCGACACCGATGACGATGCCGAGAACAAAGACGAGGGCTAACAGACATAGCGCTTTCCAGCGTCCGGTGCGTGGCGCGGTTTCCAAGGCGGGCGGAATATTCATGATTTCGTGGGTATCAAAGTCCGGCGAGGAGATCGCTTTGGAATTCCAGGGCGAGGGCGACTTCGCGAATGGCTGGGAAGAATTGGCAAGCCAAGACGAGGGCGGCTGCGGTGGCGGCTAGGCCCCAGCGGGCTTGAATGAGGGCGGCGATTTCATCAAGGAGGGTGGGGGAAACTGCGGGTAAATTTTTCCGCGCGAACTCGGCCTGGATTTGCTGGCGGACGGAGAAGCGCACGTCGATTTCCGGTGGGGTCTCGGTGGTGGCGTGGCGGAGGAGCTTTTGCCAGGATGAGTTAGATGGAGGGATCGGCGGAGTATCCATGGTGTTTGAGGAGGGTGCGGAGTTGGTTACGGGCGCGGAAGGATTTGATCTTGGCATTGGCGAGGCTGATGCCGAGGTGTCCGGCGATTTCAGAGAGGGGCATTTGTTCCAGATAGAGAAGGGTTAGAATAGTGCGCCGGTCCGGCGGCAGGTGGGAGAGGATGTGCCGGGCCTCGTCGCTGGCGGGGGTGGAAGTCTCGCTGGGGATGAGGTTGATTTTTTTTTCGCCATCGTCGGCAAGGCGGGAGAGGGGACTGCGGCGGTGCTTGCGGCAGGATTCAAGGGCGACGTTGACTGCGATGCGTTTGAGCCAATGAATGAAGGGCTTGATGGGTTGCCAACTGGGGAGTGCCCGCCAGGCGCGGATGAAGGTTTCCTGGGTCATGTCCTCAAGGTCGGCGCGTTGGGAGGAAAAACGGAATAGGACGGCGGCGATGGCGGGCTGGTGTTTCATGACGAGGCGGTCGAAGGAATCCAAGTCGCCGGCCTGACTGGCGCGGACGAGGAGTGTGTCTTCGTCCTGCGGGGGATCAAGCTCTGGAGACGCAGGCATCTGGGGTGGGACAATGCGGGAAAACGCCGGGGTGTAATTTTCACCCCGGCGGTCACTTCTGTTAGCGGGCGATCATTCCGCGAATTTCGCGATGCGGGTGTCGATCATTTCCTCGATCCGGTCCCGCGTGGCTTTGGCGAGTTTCTGCTGCTCGGGAGTGAGCACGGGGCGGATCTCGGTAGCGATCTTGGCGATGAGCAGGGCGCGACTGCGGGCGGTGGCGGCGATGCCATCCGCCGCTTTAAGCGCCTGGGCGGATTCCGGGCCTTTCGCCTCGACGGCGTCTTGCATGGCGTGGCGGGCTGCGCTGCCTGCCTTGAACTGGGCGGCGATCTCGCTCTTGTGGGATTTCAGGATGCCTTTGATTTGAGTGCGTTGGTCCTCGCTCAGTGCAGCTTCCTTGCGGAGGTCGAGCAGTTCTCTAACGACTTCACGGACGAGTCCGCGTGCTCCCTCGGCGACGTTTTCTGGCTGGCTGTGGATGGGGGTGATGCAGACGGCGGCGGTGAGGGCGATGATGAGGAATTTTTTCATGATGATGGTGGTTCGTTGAGGTTTCGGTCCGGGTGTGCCCGGTTCAACGAGATAAATGCCGCCCGCCCGCCAGCGGTTACACTTTTTTCATCATCGCCTGTGAATGGGGGGCGGATTCAAGGAATTGCCATGCCGGTCAGCCTGATATCGAAGGGGTTCTCGTTCGCGTCATTGCTCCGAATGTGCATGAACGCACCGCGACCGCCTGCGGCAGTGGGCTTGAAGGTGACCTTGAAAGTGGCAGTGCCGCCGACTGCGAGGGCGGATGTGGGCAAGGGGCTGACGATGAAATTTCCGGGGTTCGCGCCATCTTTGGTGATGGCAAGTCCGGTGAGGGTGGCGGTGCCGACGTTCTTGATGGTGAAGGTCTTGCTACGGGTCATGCCGAGTGTGACGGTCCCGAAGTTTTTTTGAGCTCTCCCATCAATGAGACTTGCACCGGTGGATTGTTGAACTTCGATTTCCGGGGAGGCGCTAATAAGAAAGCTGTTTCCACTATTATTCGTGACGGTTGCTGGGGAGGTGCTGACGGCGTAGTTTGCTGCGTTGGTGGTGCTCGGAGCAAAGGCGGCACCCGTGAAATGCAGCGCTCTGGCCTGCGATTTGCCAGGGAGAGCTGTCGCAAAGGCTGGGCCGAAATCGCCGTTAGCATCGTTGATCGTGCTCCCCGCGTTGCTGCCAGTGTAAGCGGAACCACCCCAAGAAAGCGACCATAGGATGGTGCCGCTGTCATTTTCGTAAGTGAGTCTGCCTGCTGCGAGGTAATTGAAGGGGATGGGATGGGCCATGGTGAAATCCGGTGAAAAACTCGGAGTGATTGCCTGCACCGCAGAGGTGAATGCCGGAGTTGCGAGGAGAACGCGGGCTCCGGTGGGGGAGTTGATTACATCCGCGGTAATGTCCAGAATCAACACGGGATTGGTTCCGGCTGCATCCCACGCCCGCACCCGCGTGGCACTAACAAGATCTTGATCGGGGGCACGCATCCGGAGCTGGATGGCTTGGGCAGATCTGTCGCCGTCGATGCCAGCGATGACTTTTTCAATCTGCATGAGGTGGAATGAAGCGAACGCGGCGGGCGAGAGTGCCAGCGCGGTGAGGATGGGGAGTAGTTTTTTCATGATGGAGTTGGATTGAAGTTGTGTAACTTTTTTCAAATTACATGGAAGTAACACAACCAGAAACCGGAGCCGTCCGGCCAGAAAATTCGTGGGTCGCGTGAATCGAGGCTTTGGGCTTGGCGGAGGCGGGCAGGCGGTCACTATCCGGCCAGTGAATTCATCGCCTTTAGGATTTTTCGACTCGGGTGTCGGCGGCTTGACAGTTGTCCGTGCGGTGCAGGAACTATTACCCTCGGAAAATATTCTCTATCTCGGCGATACCGCCCGCTTGCCTTACGGCTCAAAAAGCCCGGAAACGATTCGCCAATTCGCGGATGAGGACGTGCGGTTTCTCATCGCCAAGGGGGTGAAGGCGATCGTGGTGGCATGCAATACGGCGACCGCTCACGCTTTGCCGAGTTTGCATGAGAAATACCGGATTCCCATTTTGGGAGTCATCGAGCCGGGCGTAGAGGCTGCACTTTCTTGTCCGGACGCCTTGCGCATCGGCATTATTGCGACGCGTGGTACGATCCACTCCCACGCCTATCAACATGCCCTCGCCTTGCGAAAAACCGGGCTGTTAATCCACGGCCAAGCCACGCCGCTGCTGGTTCCGTTGATCGAGGAAAACTGGATCGACCACCCGGCGACCCGCCAAGTTTTGAAGACTTACCTCGATCCGCTAGTGAAAAAAGGGATAGATACGCTGATGCTCGCCTGCACTCATTATCCGCTACTGATCCCCATTTTAAAGGAACTATTGCCTCCGGAGGTCCGCCTTGTGGATTCCGCAACGACTTGTGCCGAGCATTTGAAAAAGGAACTCACCCGCCTCGGTCTGCTAGAAGCATCTGATCGCGTCGGTTCGCTGGAGATCCATTTGACCGACCTGTCCGAGGAGTTCGAGGTGCTGGCCCGGCAATTTCTCGCCAAATCTCCGGGACGGATTCATCGCGCGGTGCTTGGAGGATAATCGCCTACGGGGTTTTGTCTTGATTCGTTCATACTTTTTTGAACCACTCTCCTTTTCGGAAGCCTTTGAAACATACCATTAAACTATTTGGAACCGACGGCATCCGCGGCCGGGTGAATGAATTTCCGATCACTGCCGAAGTCGCCCTGCGAATGGGCAAGGCCGTCGCCAACGTACTCAGCTCCACCGGCCCGCGTCGCAATCGGGTTCTTATCGGTAAGGACACCCGTATTTCCGGCTACATGCTTGAATCGGCGATCACCAGCGGCCTCGTCTCCATGGGAATGGACGTTTATTTGGTCGGCCCCATGCCTACCCCCGCCGTCGCGCATTTGACGAAATCCATGGGTGCCGTTGCCGGGATCATGATCACCGCTTCCCACAATCCGTATGAGGACAACGGCATGAAAATTTTTGGCCCGGACGGCTACAAGCTTTCTGACGACTTGGAAAACCTCATCGAGCGCCACATCATGGGGGACGAGCCCGAGTCCGCGCCCCTGCCTCCCCGCGAAATCGGTAAGGCCCACCGGATTGACGACGCCCGTGGCCGCTACATCGAGTTTGCCAAACACACCGCCGACAACATTTCACTGCAAGGTCTGAAAATCGTCGTCGATTGCGGCCACGGTGCCGCGTATTTCATCGGCCCGCTTATTTTCAAGGAACTCGGTGCGGAGGTCATCACGGTCTGCAACGAACCCGACGGACTCAACATCAACGACGGCTGCGGCGCGCTCCACCCCGAAGCTGCTGGCGAACTCGTTAGAAAGCACAAGGCCGATCTCGGCATCTCCTTCGACGGCGATGCCGACCGGGTCATTTTCACCGATGCGGACGGCCAAGTTGTCAGCGGCGACCGCATTTTGGGCCTGTGCGCCATCGGCCTTAAGGAGCAGGGAAAACTCAGGCACGACACCCTCGTCGCCACCGTCATGAGTAATCTCGGTCTCATAGAAGCTATGAAAAACCACGGCATCAAGGTGGAAACCACCGCCGTCGGCGACCGCAGCGTCATCGAGTGCATGAGGAAAAACGGCTACTCATTCGGCGGAGAAAATTCCGGCCATCTCATCTTCGGCGATCACGTCACCACGGGCGATGGTATCCTCAGCGCCCTCCAAGTCCTGCGGATGATGATCGAGCGAAAAACCACTCTCGCCCAGCTTGCCGCCATCATGCATGAGTATCCGACGCAGCTTGCCAACATGCCGGTGCCTTCCAAGCCGCCGTTAGAGACCTTGCCAAAACTTCAGAAACTGATGCGGGAAGCCACCGCCGAGTTTGGCGAAAGCGGTCGCCACCTGATCCGTTACTCCGGCACCGAAAATAAAATCCGCGTCCTCGTCGAACATCGCGAGCTGGGGGAAGTCACCTCTTGGGTCAGCAAATTCTCCACCGCCATCCACGAGGAAATCGGATAGATCGCGCCCATGTCCTTCGATTCTTCCGACTGCTGGCCGCTTTCCCTCACCCGGAAGATCGAAGATTTTCCGATCGGTAACATTCCGCTCTCCCGGCACTCAAGGAGCGTTGGCGTCTCGCCCACGAGTTGGCTTCCCAGCGACTTCATCATCCGCTACCCGTGGCATCTCCTCCGCGCGAACGAACTCTATGTTACCTCCCTCACGGAAAACATCATCCAAGGCGAAGTCCACCCGAACGCCGTCATCGAAGGCATCGTCCACATCGGACCGGGCACCCGCATTCTTCCAGGGGTCTTCATCGAAGGAAATGTCGTCATCGGGGCGAACTGCAAAATCGGTCCTAACTGTTACATCCGGGGCAACACCAGCATCGGCGATAACTGCCACATTGGTCAATCCGTCGAAATAAAGAACTGCCTGATTTTATCTAACACCAGCGTTGGTCATCTATCCTATATCGGCGATTCCGTATTAGGCGAGCACGTCAACCTCGGTGCCGGCACCATCACCTCGAACCTCCGCCACGACGGAAAAAACCACCGCTCCATGGTCGATGGTGTGCTCATCGACACCGGTCGCCGCAAGTTCGGCGCGATCATCAGCGACGGCGTGCACACCGGCATTCATACTTCCATTTACCCCGGCCGCAAACTGTGGCCAAATACCAGCACGCGCCCGGGTGAGATCGTTCAGCAGGACATTCAATCTCAAGATATAGAAGTTTTAACCGCAGATGAACACAGATGAACGCAGATATGGATTTGGAACAAACTTCGGTAAGCATGGCACGTCCAAGCACACTGCTCCCTCCTTTCTAATTCCATCCATATCTCATCTCTTTCTTCATCTGCGTTCATCTGCGTCCATCTGCGGTTAAAAAAATCTTCAATCCTCAATCCTAAATCTATCACCACCATGTGCGGAATCGTCGGATACATCGGCAAAGCAGACGCTGCCACCGTGCTTATCAATGGCCTGCGCCGTCTCGAATACCGCGGCTATGACTCGGCTGGCGTCGCCATCCTCGACGCTGACCGGGTCCTCGTCTCGAAGTCTCCAGGAAAAGTCGCCAAGCTCAGCGAAAAAGCCCACGCCGATTGGTCGCCCGCGCTATTTCACCGTGCCTCCACCGGCATCGCCCATACCCGCTGGGCCACCCACGGTCCGCCTACTGAGGTCAATGCCCACCCGCACCTCGACCAGACCGGCGACATCGCGCTCGTCCACAACGGCATCATCGAAAACTACCGCGCCATCCGCGCGCGGTTAGAGGGAAAGGGTCATCACTTCTACTCGGAGACCGATACCGAAGTCCTCGTCCACCTCATCGGCGACTGCGACAAGGGCGATCTCTTCCAAGCCATTTGCGACGCCCTCCATCAGGTCAACGGCACCTTCGGCATCGCCGTCCTTTCCTCACGCGAACCCGATAAAATTATCACCGCTCGCCGCGGCAGTCCTATCGTCATCGGTGTCGGCGATGGCGAAACCATCATCGCGTCCGACGCGTCCGCCATCGTCGCCCACACCCAGCGCGTGATCTATCTGGACGACAATGACATCGCCATCGTCACCGCTGATTCCGTCGATATCCGCGATCTCAACAACGTCCCGGTCACTCGCGAGATTGCGGAGCTCGGCCTCGACGCCGCCGCCGCCGAAAAGGGCGGCTACGAACATTTCATGCTCAAGGAAATCCACGAGCAGCCCGATGCGTTAGGCAATGCCATCCGTGGCCGCCTAGACTTCGATCTCGGCTCCTCCGTCCTAGCAGGCATGGGCACCTCGCCCCGCGAACTGGCCGAACTCGGTCGCGTCGTTCTCATCGGCTGCGGCACCTCGCTCCACGCCGGACTCGTCGGTGAATATGCGTTTGAAGATCTGGCGGATATTCATGCCGAGGTCCAACAGGCCGCTGAGTTTCGCTACCGCAATCCCATCCTCGGCAGCCGCGATCTCGTCGTCGCCATTTCCCAATCCGGGGAAACTGCCGATACTCTAGCAGCGGTTAGAGAGGCCAATCAAAAAGGCGCATTCGTCATGAGCCTGTGCAATGTCGTCGGCTCCACCATCGCTCGCGAGACGGGTAGGGGAGTCTATCTGCACGCCGGTCCCGAGATTTCCGTCGCCTCCACCAAGGCCTTCACCTGCCAAGTCGCCGTCCTCCTCATGATGGCCCTCAAGCTTGGTCGTGGCCGCCGCTTTTCGCGCGAGGACGGCATCAAGCTCGCTCGCGAAATCGAGTCCATCCCGGCCCTTGTCGCCAAGGTCATCACTCAGAACGACAAGATCGCCAAAATTGCCGCCGACTACGCGAAAAACGAACACGCCTTCTTCATCGGTCGCGGCCCCATGTATCCCGTCGCCCTCGAAGGCGCGCTCAAGCTCAAGGAAATTTCCTACATCCACGCGGAGGGGTACCACGCTGCCGAACTCAAGCACGGCCCCATCGCCCTGTTAGTGAAAGGCACGCCCATCATCGCTCTCGCCGTGGACATTCCCGGTAAAGACAAGACCTTGGGAAACATCGAGGAATGCAAGGCTCGCGGAGCACGTATCCTTGGCATCGTCACCGAGGGCGACCACGAAACCGCCGAGTGCATGGACGACTTCATCACCATCCCGCGCTGCCATCCGCTCGTCGCCACCATCCCCGCTGTCGTCGCCCTCCAGCTCTTCGCCTACCACGTCGCCCGCCTCCGTAAATGCGAGATCGACCAACCGCGCAATCTAGCAAAAAGCGTCACTGTCGAATAAGAACCACCGGGATGGATTCCGGATTTCATTCATTCATTGATTTCGATGTTCAATGTTGGACGTTCGATGTTCGCTCCCCCATTTCAGAGTTCCCAAATCCCCGAACTCGCCTAGGTTCCCGGCCCCATGCCCGTAAAGATCCGTTTCACCTCCGCCACCGCCATCGGCCTTGTTCTTGCAAAAGTAGGCCACCCCCAGCGCGACGAGCCGCTTCAGACTTCCAAGGAGGTCTTCAAAATCGCCGAGGACGATCAGGAAACCCTCTCCGCCATTTTCCTCAAGCCCTTTAAGAATCTTACCGCCCATCGCTTCAGCCACCACTCGTCGCTCGACCACCACGAGATGAACGCCTGCGCCGCCGCCATCTTCGCCTCGGACGGAGGGCTGCTAGAAAAAGGCTGCGACATCGCCAAACGCCTCTACTCCAAGTCCAATCATCCTAACATCAAGTCCGGCGACCTCTGCATTTCCCTCATCAAGGACATCGACATCGACGGTTACCTCACCCAGGGCCTCTGCATTCTCAAGTCCGAGAGCGTCGTCCCCTTCCTCAGCATTTCCACCCGCGATGGCGACTTGGAACTCCACACCGAGCAGGGCATCAACCCGGAAAAAATCGACAAGGGCTGCCTCATCCTCGACCACCTCGCGCAAAAGGGCTACTACGTCCTCACCTTTGACCGCACCGGCTCGGACTCGCGCTTCTGGGTACGCGATTTCCTCGGCGTCCTCCCCATCACCGACAGTCCATTTTTGACGAATAAATACGCCAACATGGCCGTCGCCTTCATGGAAAAGGAGCGGAAGGAAAAGCCCGCCGCCGATGACGCCACCCCGCCTTGGGACATCGCGAACCCCGCCCGAGATGCCATCACCTACTTCGAGGAAAAGGAAAATTTCAGCCTCCATGAGTTCGAGGAAGAAGTCCTGAAAACCCCGGAGGCCAAGGCGAAATTCGCCGAGCACAGGGGCAGGATCGAGCAAGAACAAGGGCACAAGCTGGACGACTCTTTCGCGATTTCCAAAAAGGACGTCACTAAGGCCAAGAACAAAATCCGCTCCATGATGAAGCTCGATACCGGCGTGGAAATCCGTCTCAAGCCAGCCCTAGCGGCCAAGCCGGACGCCGTGTTAGAGCACGGCTTCGACGAGGAGAGGAAAATGAAGTTCATCAAAATCTTCTTCAACGAGGATCTAGCGGATTAACAGAGATTAGCGTCCGTCTGCGTTCCCCGCAGTTTGCGCACGTTTACGTTTTTTTAACGCGAACACTCCGCCCTTTAACTATCGGCGGCGGCTTTCCGTGGCAGGATGAAGTCACTTGCCGCTACCACCATGACCGACATCATCTACACCTCCGTCACCATCGGTTTCTTCGTGCTCAGCACTCTGTATGCCCTGTTTTGTGATACGCTCTAACATACTAATTCCCATGGAAACTATCATTATTGGCACCATCGCCCTCCTCCTCATCGGCTACCTCGTCGTCGCCATGATCCACCCGGAAAAATTCTAACTTACGCTCATGCACTCGAACGACTGGCTTCAACTCGCGCTCTTCATCGGCGTCCTCGCCCTGCTCACCAAACCCATCGGCATTTATCTAACGAAGGTGCTCGATCCTGCGGGAAAAACTTGGCTGGATCTGGTCATCCGGCCATTTGAAAAAATCACTTACCGAATGATGGGTGTCGATCCGACCCAAGAACATGGCTGGAAAGGTTACACCTTCGCCATACTCCTCTTTAGTGCGGTGGGGGTGCTTTTCACCTATGCCATCCTCCGTTTGCAAAATGTGCTTCCGCTCAATCCGCAAGGTCTGCCAGCGCTGAGTCCGGCGCTCGCGTTCAATACAGCCGTTAGTTTCACCACCAATACCAACTGGCAAAGCTATGGAGGCGAAAGCACAATGTCGTATTTCTCACAGATGGTTGCCTTGGCCATCCATAACTTCACATCTGCCGCCGTCGGGATCTCCATCGCTGCCGCGTTGGTCCGTGGTGTGGCACGCCACTCGGCCACCACGCTGGGGAATTTCTGGGTCGATGTCATTCGCGTGACATACTACTTACTGCTACCGATCAGCCTTATCTTCGCGGTGTTCCTCGTTTCCCAAGGCACGATCCAGAATTTCAGAGCATACGATACCGCCACGCTTGTCGAAGTGATTCCTGAAGTTCCCGCAGTCCCTGCACAGGGCGATGTCGCCGCAGTCGATGCGGTCCCTGCCGTCACCACGCAAACCATCGTCCAAGGTCCGATGGCTTCGCAATCCGCCATTAAAATGTTAGGAACTAACGGCGGCGGCTATACCAATGCGAACTCCGCCCACCCGTTTGAAAATCCCACTCCACTTAGCAACTTCATCCAGATGCTCTCGATCTTCGCCATCGGCAGCGGACTGACCTGGTATCTCGGGAAATCCACGAAAAACCAGGCGCACGGCTGGTCGGTGTGGGCAGTGATGATGATTCTTTTCACCAGCGGCGTCCTCACTTGCTGGTGGGCGGAGGCGCATGGAAATCCAATCCACCAAGCCCTCGGCATCGCCTCCGCCGATGGGAATATGGAGGGCAAAGAAGTCCGCTTCGGTATCTTTAACTCATCGCTCTTCGCCACTATCACCACCGCCGCTTCCTGCGGCGCGGTCAACTCAATGCACGACTCGTTCACCGCCATTGGCGGATTGGTGCCGCTATTCATGATCGAGCTGGGAGAAGTGGTCATCGGCGGTGTGGGTGCGGGACTCTATGGAATGTTAGTTTTCGTGGTGCTCGCCGTTTTCATCGCCGGACTCATGGTCGGCCGCACGCCGGAATACCTCGGGAAAAAGATCGAAGCCTTCGATGTTAAAATGTCGATGCTCGCCCTGCTCGTCCTCACCGCTAGCATCCTCGGCTTCACCGCCTGGGCCGCTGTTAGCACTTGGGGACAAGCCGGACTTAATAATGCCGGACCCCATGGATTTAGTGAAATTCTCTACGCCTATAGCTCCGCCACCGGTAATAACGGCAGTGCTTTCGCTGGTCTAACTGCCAATCCCACCAGCGGCGACCCACACTATAATGTTACCCTCGCCATCGCTATGCTGATCGGTCGTTTCCTAATGATCGTCCCCATCATGGCGCTCGCTGGCTCTTTGGTGAAAAAGAAAATCTCTCCACCCAGCGCGGGCACCTTCCCGGTTTCCGGAATGACATTTGGCATTTTGCTAATCGGAACGGTTCTGCTCGTCGGCGCACTGAATTTCCTCCCGGCCCTCGCGCTCGGTCCCATCGTTGAGCATTTCCTGATGCTTAAAGGCCAGTTGTTCTAACTTCTAATAATCTTTCACTATATGTCCCACTCAGCTCCATCACTCTTCGACAAATCAATCATCGCGCCCGCGATCAGAGATTCATTTCGCAAGCTCGATCCGCGCCTCATGATCAAGAATCCGGTCATGTTCGTCACCCAGATTGGTGCCGTCCTAACAACCGTCGCGATCTTTACTTCCCCGACTGATAGGGGATTCGTCATTCAGCTCGCCATCTGGCTTTGGTTCACCGTGCTCTTCGCAAATTTCGCGGAAGCCGTCGCCGAGGGCCGGGGAAAAGCCCAAGCCGACAGTCTCCGCAAGGCCCGCAAGGACACCATGGCACGCCGTTTGCGCGGTGATAAGGAGGAACTCGTCGCAGCTCCAGTGCTTGAAAAAGGCGATCTCGTCGTCTGCGAAACCGGCGACATCATCCCCGCCGATGGTGATGTAGTGCAAGGCATCGCATCCGTCGATGAAGCCGCCATCACCGGCGAATCCGCGCCCGTCATCCGGGAAAGCGGTGGTGACCGCAGCGCCGTCACCGGTGGCACCCGCGTCATCAGCGACCGCATCGTCATCAAGATAACCTCGGAAAAGGGCAATACCTTCCTCGACCGCATGATCTCGATGGTGGAAGGAGCCAAGCGCCAGAAGACACCTAACGAAATCGCGCTCACCATTCTTCTATCAGCCCTGACGCTCATCTTCCTGCTAGTCGTCATGACGCTCAAGCCCTTCGGCACCTACGCTGGAATCAACTTTACCATCCCGGTCCTCGTCGCGTTGTTAGTTTGTCTTATCCCTACCACCATCGGTGGCCTGCTCAGTGCCATCGGCATCAGCGGCATCGACCGTCTCATCCGCCGCAATGTCATGGCCACCAGCGGCCGCGCCGTTGAAGCGGCTGGAGACATCGACGTCCTGATGCTCGATAAAACCGGCACCATCACTATCGGCAACCGCATGGCCTCCGACTTCGTTCCAGCTCCAGGAGTCACCGAACAGGAACTCGCCGATGCGGCCCAACTCGCGTCCCTAGCAGACGAAACTCCTGAAGGCCGCAGCATCGTCGTCCTGGCAAAGGAAAAGTTCAACATCCGCGCCCGTGAAGTCGCGCATCCTCACGCCACCTTCGTTCCCTTCACCGCCCAGACGCGTATGAGCGGCGTGGACATCGAGGACCGCAGCGTCCGCAAGGGTGCCGCAGATTCGGTGAAACAATGGGTCGAGCAACAAGGCGGCATCTATCCGAACGATGTTGAAAAAGCCGTGGAAGCCGCCTCCCGCGCTGGCCGCACGCCGCTTGTCGTCGCCGATGACCGAAAGGTGTTAGGGGTGATCGAACTGAAAGACATCGTCAAAGGCGGCATCAAGGAACGTTTCGCCCAGCTTCGCAAAATGGGCATCCGCACCGTCATGATCACCGGGGACAACCCGATGACCGCCGCTGCCATCGCCGCCGAAGCCGGTGTCGATGATTTCATGGCCCAAGCCACGCCCGAGGACAAGCTCAAGCGCATCCGCGACGAGCAAGCCGCCGGCCATCTCGTCGCCATGACCGGCGACGGCACCAATGATGCGCCCGCCCTAGCCCAAGCCGATGTCGGAGTCGCCATGAACACCGGCACCCAAGCAGCCCGCGAGGCTGGAAACATGGTGGACCTCGATAGCAACCCGACCAAGCTCATCGAGATCGTGGAAATCGGCAAACAACTTCTCATGACCCGCGGCTCTCTAACGACATTTTCCATCGCTAATGACGTCGCTAAATACTTCGCCATCATTCCCGCGATGCTCATGGTGACATTCCCCGCGATGGCCGCGCTGAACATCATGAAACTCGGCTCGCCGCAAAGCGCGATCCTCAGCGCCATCATCTTCAACGCCCTCGTCATCGTTGCCCTCATCCCGCTAGCGTTGAAAGGGGTGCCCTACAAGCCGTTAGGCGCGATCGCCGTGCTCCGTCGGAACTTGCTAGTCTATGGCCTCGGCGGCCTCGTCGTTCCCTTCATCGGCATTAAAGCCATCGACCTCATCATCACCACACTTCACCTCGCTTGATATGAAAAACATCATCTTAGAACTTCGTCCCGCCATCGTTTCCACGGTCGTCCTCGCCATTGTTTGCTGCGGTATCTATCCGCTCGCTGTCACAGGAATCTCCAAATTTGCCTTCGCTAACAAAGCCAACGGCAGCCTCATCGTCGATAAAAACGGCACCCTTATTGGGTCGGAACTGCTCGGCCAGAACTTCACGGGTGAGGGCTATTTTCACCCCCGCCCATCCGCTGCCGGGGCGAGTGGCTATGATGCAGCTAACTCCAGCGGTAGCAATCTCGGTCCCACCTCGCAAAAGCTCGCGGATCAATTGAAAGATCGCATCGCCGCCTATCGCACGTCTAACGGTATCGCGGCAAATCAAGAGATCCCAGCCGATGCCGTCACCGCCTCCGCCAGCGGCCTCGACCCGCACATCAGCCCTGCGAATGCCGCACTGCAAATCGCCCGCGTTGCGCAAGCCCGCAATCTAACGTCTCAAAAATTACAGGAACTCATTAACTTCAATACCGACAAGGCGGGTTTCGGTGTGCTGGGCGTGGACGGTGTGAATGTCCTGAAATTGAATATCGCTCTCGACGTGCGTAAGGAGTAGGAACATTCCTGTCCCTACTTTTTCAAACTGGGGACAGGAATGTCCCGGCTCCTTATGAAAGACGACCCTCGCCCCGATCCCGATGCCCTGCTCGCCCAGGTGCAGCGGGAGGAAGATCAGGAGAAGCGTGGTAAGCTCTACATTTTGTTAGGGATGTGTCCCGGCGTAGGCAAGACCTACGCGATGCTGTTGTTAGCCCGGCAGCGGCAAAGTGACGGCCTCAATGTTTTAGTGGGCGTCGTGGAAACCCACGGACGGAAAGAAACCGCCGAGCTGCTGGAAAATCTCACAATACTTCCTCGTAAAGGGCTCGTTCACGGTGGCCACACATTAGAGGAGTTCGATCTCGATACCGCGATCCAGCGGCGGCCCGACCTGCTGTTAGTCGATGAACTTGCCCACACCAATGCGCCCGGCAGCCGACATTTGAAGCGCTATCAGGACGTGCTGGAACTGCTCGAAGCGGGCATCGATGTGTGTACAACGCTGAACGTTCAGCATATCGAGAGCCAGGTGGACATCGTACGGCAGGTGACCGGCGTGGCCGTGATGGAAACCGTGCCGGACTCGCTCCTCGACCGCGCGCATGAAATCCAGCTTGTCGATCTGAGCGTTGAAAAGCTGATGCTCCGCCTCGGTGAGGGAAAGGTTTACATGGGCGAGCGGGCTCAAGCGGCGGCGGAGGGTTTTTTCCGTGAGGGAAATCTAACCGCTCTGCGCGAACTTGCCCTGCGCTTTACCGCGGAGCGGGTGGACCGCGATCTGGAGGACATCCGCAAGGCCCGCCGGGTAAGCAGCCCGTGGAAAACCAACGCCCGCTTGATGGTGGCGGTGGGTCCGACGCCTTATTCGGAAAGTCTCATCCGCTGGACCCGCCGCGCATCCGGGCGGCATGGCTGCCCATGGATCGCCGTGTGGGTGGAAAGGATCCAACCACTCACCGCCCCGGAGCAGGATTTGCTAGCACGCGGACTCGGATTGGCCAGAAGACTCGGGGCAGAGGTGGTGCACGCTACTGGAGAGGACGTGGCGACGACTTTGTTAGAAGTGGCCCGCGAGCGAAATGTTTCCCAGATCGTCGTCGGGAAGGCAAATCGTCGCTCACGTTTTAAGCAGACTCTTGCGGATCAAATCATCGCGGGCAGCGGCGATATCGACGTGTGTGTGGTCAGACCGGTGATCGGGCGCCCCTCCAGCCGTTTGGAGCAACAGCGACGTGGTTTTAAGCTGACGAGCCGCTTGCAGGAGTATGGCACCGCGCTCGGGTTAGTTGGCATTCTAACGGCTGTTTGTTGGCAGTTAGAGTCAATCGTTGGGTACACGGTGCCGGCCTTGGTTTATCTCGCCGCGATCCTGTTAGCATCATTTCACATCAGCCGTTGGCCGATGGTTTTTATGGCCGGGTTGAGTGCTTTGGCATGGAATTACTTTTTCATTCCACCGCGTTTCACTTTCGAAGTGAGGGCATTGGAAGACATGATCCTGTTAGGCATGTTTTTCGCCGTCGCCCTGAGCATGGGACAACTAACGACCCGGCTGCGAACCCGGGAAATTGCCGAGCGGCGGCGGCAGATTGAGACGGATGCCCTGCTACGCGTTACCCAAAGTGCTGCGCTCGCTCCCGAGATGGAGAAGGGACTTGCCGACGCCTTGGCGATCATCAATTCCGTGATCGACGCGGACACCGCACTTTTGGTTCGCAAACTGGATCACTCCTTACCCACCAAAGCCCACGCCGCGAGCAGTTGGCAGCCTGCGGAACAGGAATTGGGTGTGGCGACTTGGGCTTTTTCCAACAAACAAATTGCAGGACGCTTCACAGATACACTCCCGCAATCCACGGCGACTTGGTTTCCTCTCCAAACTGCCACTTCGGTGATGGGCGTGCTTGGATTGAAAGTCGGCGAAAATAGCGAAACGCTGGATTTTTCACGCCGCCAATCAGTAGAAGCATTTGCGCTCCAACTCGCGCTCGTCTTAGAGAAAGAGCATTTCATCCAAGCTGTTAGCCAAGCGGAGGTGATGGATAAATCCGAGCGGCTTAGGAGGAATTTGTTAGACAGCGTTTCCCATGAATTGAAAACCCCGCTGGCCGTCATCCGAGCATCCATTGAGGGTATGGGAACTTCTGCGGCGAACCCGTATGTCATGGAGATCGACACCGCGACCAAGCGCCTCCAACGCCTTGTGGACGGGCTGCTTCAAATGACCCGCCTAGAGTCGCAGGTTGTTGAGCCTCAGATAGAATGGTGCGATGTGCATGAACTTGTGGAAAGCGCGATCAAGGCGGCGGGTGACGTGCTAAAATCCCATCCTGTGAGTGTGGATATTTCCCCTAACATTCCATTGATCAAGACTGACCAAGCGCTCTTGAGCCAATCGCTGGCAAATATATTGCACAATGCTGCGGTATATTCGCCGGATCAGTCACCGATTCAACTTAGTCTGCGTCATGCCGAGCAGAAACTCCGCCTCACCGTCCGTGACCACGGCCCCGGTCTGCCGCCGGGGGAAGAGTCTCGCGTTTTTGGAAAATTTTATCGTGCCGCAGGCGCTCCCGCTGGGGGAACGGGCCTAGGTCTCTCCATTGCACGCGGGTTTGTCCAAGCACTCGGCGGAGACATCGCCGGATGGAATGACCCAGCAGGCGGCGCGGTTTTTGAAATTTTGCTGAAGGCGGAATTCATGCTTCATGACGAGAACGCTTGTTTCCCGGATGGAATCGCAGAGACTTCAGGCGAATGACCGCCCTCATCATCGACGACGAAATCCAGATCCGCCGCTTGCTGCGGCTGGCGTTAGAATCCCGTGGTTATGTGGTCCGCGAGGCTGAGACAGGCAGGCTTGGTTTGCAAGAAGCCGCCTTCCATCGTCCAGAGGTTGTGCTGCTGGATCTCGGTTTGCCAGACATGAATGGGCTCGATGTTTTGAAAAATCTCCGGGAATGGAGTGCTGTGCCCGTGCTGATTTTATCCGTGCGGGACGAAGAGGATGTGAAAGTTGCCGCGCTGGAAAATGGCGCGGATGATTATGTGATAAAGCCCTTCAGTACGGCAGAACTCGTAGCTCGCTTGGCCGTGATCCAGCGGCGCCACCAAAATACCGATTCACCGGAACTCACCGTTGGGCCGCTCACAATGCACTTGGATCGCCACGAAATTTTCCTATCAGGCGAGGCGTTGAAAATGACGCCCACGGAATATGCATTTCTTCTAGCTCTTGCACGACATGCGGGGAAAATAGTAACCCAACGCCAGTTGCTGCGCGAAGTTTGGGGCCAGCAAGGCGACGGCCAAACTCACTACCTGCGGGTTTACGCCAATCACTTGCGGAAAAAACTCGGCGGAAAGCTAGTGATCCAAAACGAACCTGGCATCGGTTATCGGCTGCTAGATCCGATTTGAAAATTGCCGGACACAGTCATTCCTCATGTCCCAGGTTTGGGAGTTGGTGCGGGTTCGCGCGGCGGATCATCATCGAAGGCACGCATTTGGATGCTACCCGAGGCGGGATCTTGGAACAATACCTTAAGGCTGCGCGCCCTGCCAGGGTGTGGCCAGAGCCCGGTAGACACTGACATCCAGACGTTGTTGCTAAAGGCGAATGTGTGCATCGCTGTCATCCTGCCTTCGCGGACAGGTGGATCCTCAATGAGTATTTCCCCACCGGGTTTGAAATCGAAGTTTTTTTCCTCCAACATCAAACGGATGGGGAGGGGACTCAGATTTGACATGTGAATTGAACCGGCAGGAAATGATCGTTTTGAATCGTTTACCGTGATGAGCTGGCAATGCGTCTTTGCTCCCGGTTTTCCCGGAAGAACCAGGATGATCGCGGATTCCAATCCTACGGGTAGGGTGGCCTCACCGATGATCTCGCCCTCGCGGGTGAGAGAGCCTCGATCCGACTTGGTGGTGAATATGATTTTCTGGGTCTTTAACTGAATGGTGTAAAATTGGTGGTTTAAATAGGTCTTGATAGGTGTCGGTACCGAGACGGCGGAATCTCCGGCGGTTGGATCTTGCGCGTAAGCTTCCGCTTCTTGAAGATCGGGGCTGAATGCTAACATCCGAATTTCGGCGCGAATGGCAGGTGGCTGCTCTTGGGCGGCTGCAGAGTAAAAAATCAGTCCTAGAATAGCAACCGTAAGCAAGGTTTTATAGATCATGCAGATGTCTGGTTAGAGAAATTGGGCTGGAGTTTAAAGTAATCAAAGTTCGCTCTCATTGAGCCAGCGGAAGGAAACGATATTGAAACGACGCCCAAAAGTTTTGTTGACGCTGGTGACGCTGGTAAGTGCAGTTTCGGGAGAATCCGTAGTATCTACGAAATCCGGCACGCGCTGGACCACGGTCTCGCACCAGGCCCGGGCAAGCACGGAGGTCCCGTTGGATCCCGTCGCTTCGCCGTAGCTCCTGATCTTAAAGGTGTCTCCACGGACGGTGGCGATGGGGGCAAGGGCCGCCATCAAATCTCCCTGAGTTAGCATCACGGGAGTGCCTTCCGCGCTTTGACCGTTCAAGAGTTGAGCTTGTGTGGTTGGCATCCCTAGCTTGCGAACATCAGGAATGGCCGAGGAATTGAGAGTTTTTGAATTATGATTCCCTGCGGCAGTTGCTGCGGCATTTATGGTGGATTTGTCAATAGCGGTTTGTAGCAGGCCTGTGAGATTGTTAGGATCTGTGGGAGCACCAATACGGCGGTTGACGAATTCTCCGAGGGAGAGGAAGGGGGCTTTATCTGTCGCACCACGCGATTTGATTTCCACAACGATCAATGTTGCCAGATTCGCTATTTGAGCATCAGTAAGTGTCTTGTATCCGGGCCAGATAAGACCCGTAGGCGGAACTGCTCCGGCAAAAAGCGGTTTACCCGTGCGGACGAAAGGAGTGGTGGCGTAGTTTGGGAATTCATGGTCTTTTATAGCTGTGATCGTAGCCGCACCTGTACCACTCACCGTTACTTCTAGGCCGTTGATCGCCCGCTCCCGGAGTGATGACAAGACCGCACGCCACGCATCTACAGACGTTGAATTCACGTTGAATGGTCCTTTCACTGCAACATATTTGGCGAGTTGGCGCGACCGATCTTGGTCGCTGAGTCCTGCCACCGTGGTTGCCAGATTTGCGGGGGAGCTAGAGCCTGGTGCTGCGATCGGTAAAAGCCGGTTGTTGAGGGCGGGTTTTGTGCTGTCAAACACCCCGGTCAATACATCCTTGATCATCCTAGAGTCGGTCAGCAGGGAGGCACTTTTGTAATCGGTTAGGCTTGAGAAATAATAAGAATCCCACAGTGCGTCGTTCAGCAGATAAGAATGGTCCATCATCGAGCCAGAACCATCTGTGACTTTGTTTGTGGGGATCAACGGGTGGGCGCGGGAATTGCCGAAGGGGTGGACCACCCGCGGCAACGTGGAGCCACTGGCCATATTGGTGGGGATTAAATCACCCAGCGAAGCCACAGGAGCCAACGGCACATGCAGCATGGGGACGAAGGAAGAACCCTCGTTAGACGAGCCACTTGCGCCGAAGTAACCTCGCTTGGTGTTGGCATCGATATCAATGCCCCCTGGGAAACTGTCGAAAGAAGACATCTCGAGCAGTCGAAGATCGTAACTCTGATGGGTGAGGCCCACCGTGGCTGTATTCTGCTGCCCCCCTTCAACGACGAAGTTGTTATACAGCCAAGGCTTGCTGTCTGTCAGTGTATCTTTGGTCGTGCGAGCGGTCATTTCAAGCATTGCAAAGGGCCTTTTTCCTCCTTTGTCCTGATCATCATCAAACTGCATGAGGTTTTCCACCTTGAACTGTCGGCTGATGATTGCCCATTTTGTATCGGTCGCGCCGGAGGGTTTTGTTTTGGCGCTGAGTTCAACGGAAGGATCCATTCCGGTAAAGTTGAACTTGTAGCTGCGGAGAGTGTCATCTTGGAAATTTTGGTTGCTTGAATCGCTTTTGAGGTCGGCCGCATTGAATTTGCCCGGTTTGGCCCCGGCCAATACGTCGACTTGGAAATTTGTGGTGGAGTTTCCAGAAACGAGCGGTCTGGCCTCCACGATGACGTCGTCAGTCCGTCGCAATTGCACCCAGCCGGCTCCCCTGGGTTTTGGAGTGGCTGAAGCTTCAAACGGATATAAGGTAGTAGTATCCCGCTTACCAGTCGCCAAATGGTCGGTTTGTAAACCGGCCCGAGCATCCCAGCCCGGAGCGCTTTCCACACCGTAGGCACCATTTGTGTTGCCTAGGCGATTATCGACATTGCCAAAGTTGGCACTTTCATTGAAATCGAAGAAGACAGCATTGGATCTACTATTAAAACCGTCTTGGGTTTCAACTTTCCATGTCCAGGCTTTTTGTACACGAGGAGAGAAGACTTTAACCTCTCCTGGCTTCAATATCAAACTGCCGGTCAGGCCTTCTCCATTTCCATCGGCAAGCAGCAGTGTGAAGCACTTCCGGGCATTCGTGTCACCCTCCATCGAGATTTGGAAACGTCCGAGGCCTAAGAACTCTGCTCCGTCCGGGTTACTTGCCACGGGGCGGAAAAACACGTTAGAAATAGGAGTCGGATTGCCGGTGGCAGGAACGGGAAACCCATAATCCAACTTGCGAAAACGGAAACCCACCGGAGGATCCCATACCCGGATGCGGGTTTTCGCGAGATTTAGAGTTACGTCGTAAGGATTGTAGAGGGTGATGATCGGATCGTAACAGATGTTTGGGCATCCATAATTGATAAATCCTTTGGGATTTCCGTTCGCTTCCAGCCATGCTCTCCGGTCTTCCACGTTGAAAGGGGTGTGGGCCACCATCGAAAACACCAATTGAAATTTTGCAATAACGGGCAGCAAACGTTCGGTGTCGGGCGAAGGACTCAGGCCCGGGGGATCGCCAGCGTTGATATCGCCGGCTGAGTTGACCGCGAGATCTTTGCCTTTGGTGACGTCGTAGGAAGACTCGCCACCGGAAGCCGAGGTAATATTCCTGTATTTCCGATAATGATCCCGGAGGTAGGCCCATCTGGGGGCACCTGCGGCAAGGGCAAAACCCGGAGGATACGGCGTGTCTGTGGGAAACAAGTTGCTCGGCATAGTGGAGGATGCTCCTGATTCAAAAAGAGTAGTTAGATCGGTTTTCACTCCGCCATTAGCAGTATCGGTTAGAAGACCTAGCGAGTCCGTCGTGAAATCATGAAAGCGTCTGCGAAATTCATCGGTTTTTTGAGTCGGGGTGAGGAGGGCCGCAGTATTTAACGAAACAAGATTGACGGGGGCTGAGAGTGAAGTGAATTGAGTTTTTGTTGAATTATTTGGATCTGAAACCACTCCAAATTTACCAGGAGTGGTGGAAGAATCGTCACTGGTAGCTAGAATATCCGCACGAACTCGGTTAGGAACAGTCCTTGTTGCAATCTCGTTTCCACTGGTCTGAGCGGTCGTTGGATTTCCTATATTGATGGGAGCCTTGATACTTTCATCGAAAACGGCCCACGCGTATTTCCCGAGTTGGGGGCCGGACCCAACTTTGACTTTTTCTCCCGCCACTTGGATGGGCACGCCTTGAGTGTCGCTAAGCGGGGTGGTCGAGTTCCCGACGAGCGTCACCGCATTGGCCGCTGGGGGCGGGGCAAAGATGAATTGTTTCGCATTGGCTGGCGTGCCGGTGGAAACCAACCATTCGCGAAAACGGGTAGCCTTGCTTGTATACGTGGGAAAACCGCCGACGGCGGGAGTCCAGCGCCAAGACTGCCATACCCCCGTGAGCTGCGGACGGGGGGCACTGGCGATGACTGAGGAAGCCGGAGCTGAAACGCTTTGGTCTGGACCCAGCGTTGTTTGGAGTTCTCCCAAGGCCAGCATCATGGCGAGGCGGGCGTTTGCTTGGGCAATGCTGGCCGCAGAGGCTTGTGTCGCCGCACGCAGTGAAATAGTGGATAGCGATAGCAAACCGACGGCAATAACGGTCAGTAAAATCATCAAACTCAGCGTGACGATAAGAGCGAAGCCAGATTGCTGGAGACCTTTTGGGTTTGTTTGCATAATAAAAAGTTAAGAGAGGAAAACTGGTAAGCAACTACAATGTAGTTACAATCCAAAATTTATTTCAAATGCGGTAATTTGAGCTTTTCCCAGTCTAATTCCTGACAACAAAACGTTTGAGACAAACGTTTGAGAAGAAAAGTACCACCGTGAGATTCTGAGAAAATATGTAAAAAGGTTTGTGGTGCTGCAGGCGGAAGCCATTGGAAAATGGAATTCTCCCCTACAACCGGAATGAATATCTCCTATTCATTGGGGATTTGCTTGTAAGATCGCGGATTTGTTGTGTATGATTCCGCCAAATCATTTTAACGATGGACAGCAAACTGCCTGAGGCGTCCGAGATGGCAGACAGCTGGAATGCCAGCCGTGAATGGAACCTACGCGGAGGGCGTCATCGAGGGCGGCGAGGCAGCAGAACTCGAACTTCGTGCCGGACCGTTCTATCGAAAAGTCTGGAATTTGTCCGACAGGCTTTGCACCCCTGCGAATCTGCTTAACCGCTTGATTGGGGGGATCGAAACCAAGACGCACGAAAAAAACCGTATGGGAGCAGGTAAGAACCTGTGCGCCATCCAGGATTTTGACCCGGTACTCGTTACTTGGCAAAAGCGTCCTGAAGGCATCCTGAAAGCCCGCACCGCCACGCTCCTGCCGACCGGAAAAAAGCGGAGGCGGGCGCCCTGAGCCAATCCCTATCAGAACACGACCGCGACCTGGCGGGATGAATCCCCGCTGGACCACGGATCTCCGTTAGAATGCCCATTGGAAGCGATTCATTCCTAACCCATGAAATCCAACCCATCAGGCCAGCCTCTCTGGGCAGCGAATCAAATCACCCCGTTCGCGCAGTTGCAGTCGCCTGCACCTTTGAGGGCGTTGATGAGATTGGTGAGAGATTTCATCGCCTGCCGTGGAACACTTTCGTAGGTCCGCGAACCGATGTGCGGGGTGATCACGCAGTTAGGCGCGGACAATAGCGGGTGGTCCGCGGGCGGAGGCTCGACGTCAAGCACGTCGGCTCCGTAGCCGCCGACTTTTCCGCTGTGGAGGGCCGCAACCATGTCCGGGGTCTCGACGATTTCACCGCGAGCGCAGTTGAGGATGATGACGCCGTCTTTCATCTCAGCGATTTTCGCGGTGCAAATCATGCCGCGCGTTTCATCTGAGAGGAAACAGTGGAGCGAGACGACATCGGACTGGGTGAGGACTTCGTCCATGGTGGCGCAGCGGATGACATCGTGGGTAGCAGCGAATTTTTCATCCCAATACGGATCGCAGGCGAGGACGTTCATGCCGAAAGCTCGGGCGCGGATCGCGACTTCCTTGCCAATGCGACCCAGGCCGACGATGCCGATGGTTTTTTCTGCAATTTCATGACCCGTTAGACGAAGCCATTCGCCCTTTCTAGCAGCGGCGGCGGTGGTGACAATGTGCTTGGTGATGCCGATGAGCAGGCCGAAAGTGTGCTCGGCGACGGTGGTATGGTTCACTCCGGGAGTAAACAGAACTGGAATTTTCAGTTCCTTGGTGGCTTCCACGTCGATCTTGTCCAGGCCGATGCCGTATTTGGAAATGATCTTGAGCCGAGGCAGGGATTTCTCGATGACGGCGCGGGTGATGGCGTCATCGCCGCAGAGAAAGGCATCGAAATCCCCGGCGAGTTCGAGCATCCGGGCTTCAGTAAGCGGGCCGCGTTCACGGACGATTTCCCAGCCTTGGGATTCCATCAGTTCGTGGTGAGGGCCGGGAGTATCTTGGTAGCTGCAGGTGGTGAGTAAAACGCGCATGAGGGGAGAAGAGAGATTCCAGCGACAAGAATCAAGAGTCTCGTGTGGGGTATTTTTCCTTCACCCGAAGATTGCCCGCAGCATCCCACCTACGATTCGAAAAATCACGAAAATGATCCCGATGACCAGCCCCACCGTGAGCAATAGGACGACTGCGATGGCTCCGAGAAAAACCCAAAGCGGCCACCAGCGACTATCGAGCTGTCGGAGGCGGCCCAGCCACTTTTGCCAATCCTGCCATTGCCGCTGTGGGGGCGTTTCCTCGCGACTGTTAAATTTTGCGGGTTGAGCGACGCCGTCAATTTCGACCACCTCGACTTCGATGGTTGGGGATTCAGTTGTCATGATTCGTTCTCCGACCGGGAATTTCCACTTCAAACCGACGCGACGCAATGGGAATGGTGGAGTGTGGAAAAAATCCATTGTTTTCCAAGGGGCACCAGTCATTCCTGATCCATCGCCATGGGACCGGATTTAACCAACAAGCGCTGGATCGTGGTAAAAGGGATTCTATTCGCTTTGCTCGCATTGTTAGCCGGAATCTTGCAGGTGGCGGGAGACTTTCCAATCTGGCAGGAAGCCGCGCTGCTGGTCGTCTGCATCTGGGCAAGCTGCCGGTTTTATTATTTCCTCTTCCACTGCATCCAAGCCTACGTCGATCCGGGGTTGAAAAGCGCGGGGGTGATGGATTTGCTGGAGAAAATCTGGCGGAGGCGGTGAATTTGTGTGGATTGCGGTGAGAAGCTAGAGCGCGCACCATTTCGGAGGCTCGGAAATTCCAGCTTGTGACATCTCGTTAGATCTCGCATCATGCCCTGCCGATGGAGGATGGCTCAATTGAAAATCCCCTTCAGCGGAGTCGATTGATTTACGCGCTGTTGATCGTGTCGGTGCTTGCAAGCGGGCTGCTATGGCGATCCCATTACCTTTCGCTTCCACCATTCATGACGAAATACGGCGGTGACGCGCTTTGGTCTCTAGCGGTATTCTTCGGATTTGGATTCATGATTCGCCGGAGTTCAATATCCCGACTTTCCATGGTCTCGCTGGGCTTCACCTGGGTGATCGAATTTTCCCAAATCTATCATGCGGTGTGGATCGACTCGATCCGTGAGACTCGGATCGGTCACTTGATTCTAGGATCAACGTTCAATGCTCCGGATCTGTTAGCATATGCGGTTGGCATCGCGCTGGGTGTCATGATCGAGCGGGTTTGTTGGAAAAAATTGAATCAGCGGTGCCAGTAGAGATGCTGCGATCTATTAAGGCTACCCTTTGATCTCCATCAACATCTGCGGGTTGTTCGGGAATTTCTTCAGGAAAAATAGCAGTCGCTCCATGGCCTCGGCCGGGCGATGACCGGAAAGGCCTCGACGAATGAGGTGGATTTTGTGGAGCATGTGATCGGCTAACAGAAGTTCCTCGCGACGGGTGCCGGATTTAAATATATCAACTGCCGGATAGATATAGTTTTCCGCGATCTTGCGATCAAGGACAAGTTCCATGTTTCCGGTGCCTTTGAACTCCATATAAATTGCCTCGTCGGCGCGGGAGTTCGTTTGGATCAGGGCGGTTGCCATGATCGTCAGAGAACCTCCACCACGGGTGTTTCTCGCGGCGGCGAAGAGACGGCGGGGGACCTCGAGCGCGCCGATGGTGAGGCCACCGGATGCTGTGCCGCGGCCCCGGTTGTTCATATTACCATTATAGGCGCGGGCGAG
>JANYFB010000147.1 GCA_025362955.1 Akkermansiaceae bacterium | reverse complement strand
TGCAATGAAAATGGCCATGGGTCAAAGGCGGAAAACCCTTTTGCCTCGCAGAAATTTGTGATACCCTGCGGCATGTCAGAAGTTCTTTCATCCTTCCAATTGAGTCCTGGGGACGCTGCGCCCGATTTTTCCCTGCCGGATGCAGACGGAAACATCGTGGCACGGCCCGATATCGCGGGTGAACAAGGATTGCTAGTGGTGTTCGCCTGCAACCATTGTCCGTTCGTGGTGCATCTGGCAGCAGCGTTGGGAGATTTTGCGCGAGAAATCGCCTCGCAAGGGGTGAACACCGTTGCCATCAATTCTAACGATCTCGCGAAATACCCGCAGGATGGTCCTGAAGAAATGAAGGTGTTCTCCGCTGGGAAAAACTGGGAGTTTCCTTATTTGTTGGATGAATCTCAGGAGGTTGCGATGGCGCATGGCGCGGTTTGCACGCCGGATTTTTTCCTTTTCGACAAGGAAGGAAAGCTATTTTACGCAGGCCAATTCGACGATTCACGTCCCCGCAGCGGACAGGAATCGCATGGCGGCGACATGCGGGAGTCGGTGCGGCGGATGCTGGGAGATGAGGAACCGCTGGCCCGTCCATACCCCAGCAGCGGCTGTAACATCAAGTGGAAGCCAGGCAAAGGACCGATGTGAAACGAGCAATTGGCGCTCGGGACTCAAGGAGACCCCACCGTGATGACTGCGGCGGTTGAGTGATAAATCTCAGTTCCGGCGGCGGCGGCAAAGAGCAAGCATCCCGAGACCGCCGAGCAACGCAGCACGCGGTTCCGGGATTGCGGTGATGGTCACAAAACTCGTGCCCGAGCCGACGCCGTTGAGTCCATAGCTGGTGTCGTTGTAATCGATTTGCCAGCTACCGCCCGGTCCAGAGAATGTCATATCATCATTGATCGACACGCCACCCACTTTGAACGTTCCAGACTCAGTTCCTGTATAGCCGAACAAGGTGAATTTGTCGCCATCGGTGTAGGTTCCCAGCTCGACGAGATTCAGGATCGCTCCCAGCGACAACGTGAGATTGCCCGCACCAATTCCAAGATCGGCGGTGCCAGCAGTATAAGGGCCTCCTACTGTGGAGCTTCCCACGACTTCGTAAGTGTCTGTGGAAGCCGCACCGAGCGTGAGGTCACCACCGAAACTCGTAGTTCCGGGGGAATTCCCGATGGCCAAGGTGGTGGAAACCGTCAGCGCTCCGACCACGGTGCCTGATCCAGTGAGTGAGGCTACGGTGTAGCCCCCTTTCGCGGAGACATCGAATGTGCTACCGCCAGTTCCGAGGGCAACACCGCTGGTGTTGTCGATAGAACCGGTGGAACTTAATGCCAGAGTGCCGCCGCTGAGAGTGGTAGCACCAGTGTAGGTGTTAACGCCGGTCAGCGTCATCGTTCCAACACCCGATTTCGTAAGCCCACCAGCACCCCCTTCAGTTGCGTTCCTGTTAATGAGCGGGGCGGATACTGTCAGATCCGTCGCCGAATCCCCGGTGGCGTTTGCCACATTGAACGTGGTCTTCGAGTTGAGGTGGATGCCATTGAAGGTACCCGTGGAGGAAATAGTGGAAGCCGTGGAGCCGCCAACAGTCACCACAGCGCTGGCATCAAAGCTGTAGGCTTGATACCCAGTGATCGCACCACCGGTGGATGTCAGTGTCCCACCGTTGAGAGTCACTGAACCGAGGCGGTTGAAAACATTCCCGCTATTTGTCACCGTGCTGCCCGCGCCGATGACGATTGTGGAGAGAATCGTCGAGTCAGAGCTACCCATGGTGTCACCCGAGTTGAACTTAAGAGTGGAAGAGCCGCTCAAGGTAATGGTACGGGCCACTTGGTTATTGCCGAGGGCACTGCTTGTCGGATTGAGGAAATTGTTCGCGAGGTTGGCGGCGAGAGTTCCTCCGGTTACACTGATATTTCCTGAGAAGGTGCTGGCTCCGGTGAGTGTCAGAGTTCCCGCACCGCTCTTGGTGAGGCCGCCGCTGACGTTCGCAACCGGAGTCGTGGTGCCCGAAATACTACCGGAGCCACCGCCACCGACGAGGGCGAAGGTGGGTGAGCTGGTATAACCGATGCCCGGATTGGTGATGGTGATGCCTGTGAGATTGCCGCTGCCGTCAATGTTGGCGACCGCACTGGCACCCGTACCGCCGCCACCAGTGACGGTGACCAATGGAGTGTCGATGTAACCGGAACCGCTGACAGTCAATCCACCATTGGTGATGCCATTTCCTGTAGGTGCGAGGAGCGCCTGCGCGATTGTGATGTCCTTGGTGTTTGTATCAATGTTTGCACCACCGCTGTTGACCACCGCAGCGGTAAGTCCGGTCATGAAGGTGGTGGTAGTGGCATTCGCTTGAAGTAAGCCACCATTAAAGTTGAAGCCAGCCGTTCCAGAGCCTTTGCTTACAATGGCGGTATTTATGGTTCCACCGTTAAGATTCACCGCTCCGACAGAGCCGGCGACGTTGCCGATGTTGAGTCCGTTGGCACCCAGAGTCATGACGGAACTGCCGGAGAGGTTGAGGGTTCCGTTACCATTTTCGCCAATGAACACCCCCCCTGCAGAGGTGAAGGTGCCGCCGGAGAGGTTCGCCAGCCCGATCGAGCCAGTGCCGCCTGCGCCGACTGTCATGCGGTTGGCTGAGACGCCAATCGTGCCTCCGCTTTGATTGAGGACTGCGCGGTCATTATTCAATCCAACCACCAACCAGCTTCCAGAGGTCACGGTGCCGCCGCTTACTGTCAGAGCTGCGTAGGCTCCCGCACCGCGACCGATGTGAAGCTCGCTGGTGGTGGTCAGTGAGCCGGAGGTCATGTTCACCGCCCCGATCGCATTCGCCACGCTGCCGATTGCAAAGCTCGGGGATGCGGTCTTGGTCGCATTGACTGTGCCGCCCGAGATGACCAAGAGCGCGTTGGTGGAAGCGAAATCGCCGACGGAAATTTGGCCGATGTTGGCGGTGTTCGCAGCATTAATGTTACCGGTGAGGATAATTTTTTCATTCTCGATGTTGGTGCTGCCCGTCCAGGTATTCGCTCCCGCGAGGATGACGGTTCCGAAGCCAGCTCCTCCATTATTATTAAAGAAGTCCACGCCATTTGCACCGGAGATTTTCGCATTAATCGTAAGCGTGGTGCCGCCTGCGGTGCCTAAGTCGCCCGTGTTGCTGCCGAGAGCGATGGCTGCGCTGCCACTGCCGTTGACGGTGCCGCCCGTTGTCGATTGGAGAATGCTATTGCCACCGTTGCTGAGAGTCAGGCTACCTGCTCCGATGTCAACGATGCTGCTCGCACCCCCGTTGACGTTCAGAGTGGTGATCGAACTCGCGGAGCCGGAAAGCGTAAGCGTTCCGGGGGAGGTGTCGTTGAGGATAAGCGCAGTTGCGGTGCCCTTGGTAACGCTGCCTGTGAGGGCAGTACTTCCTGCACCGGCAATGTTCAGGGTCTTGGTGCCGGGAACGCCACCGGTGCCCGGTGTGATCGCGCCGCCCACGGTCAACGACGTGCCACCCAGCCCGCTGTTGTTGGTGAGGGTGAATGATGCGGTCGCGGCGTCCGCGCCGAATGTGACCGCACCGGTGCCGAGGTTGATGGCGTTCGTGCCGGTGGAGGCGACGCTGGCGTTGTTCGTCCAGGCCTCCGCGTTGTTATTCGTCAGGGTGACGCCACCATTGGTGTTATTGATCGTCCCACCGTTGAGGGTGAGAGTGCCGGTGCCGATGCTGGTCGCATGGTTGAGATTGAGGGTCCCGGTATTGAGGGTAGTTCCACCGCTGAAAGTGTTCGCATTGGCGAGGGTTGCGCCGCTGTTCAAGACGAGGGCCGCTGTGCCACTCAGGGCGTTGTCCACGGTTTGAGTGAGCGTGCCATTGACGGTCACGGTATTTTGGCTGATCGCACCCGCTGCTTGAAGGCTCAAGGTTGCAGGGGCGGCCACGCTAACCGCTGTATTACCGATTGAGCCGGTGATGTTGGTAGTTCCAGCACTGAGGGTGGTAACTCCGGTGTAGCTGTTTGCGTTGGCAATCGTAAGGCTGCCGGTTCCAGTTTTGAGGAGAATTCCGCTGGAAATTCCAAAGCTACCGGTGAGGTTGTAGTTGAGTGACGAATTAGCAAAAGTGGTGCTGATCGGAGCAACATTCGCGGTCGAGACGGTCACTGTGGTCGTACCGGTGGCCGTGTCGTCGAAGAGGACCGTGTCACTCGTAAGGAAATCGGTGGCCGTGCCGCCAGTTTGGAGTTTCCAGTTCGACGATCCGCCGATCACGTTGGTCGTCCAGTTGCCATTTTGCGCGCCGGTCCATACGGGAAGGTCACCGGCAATCGCGAGGGTGATCGCCGTGCCACTGTCACCTAAAGTCGCGCTCTGACGAGCACCGAGGTTTGAGATGGTTCCTTTTAAAAAGGCGCTGAAGCCCGCACCACCGATTGATCCGCCACCGTAGCTGATGAGATTGTAACTGCTGCCATTGTTCCAAAGGGCGTTGGTCGCGTTGATAGTCACCGTACCTCCCACCACGGAAAGTGAGGTAGTCACCAAGGGTGCGGAGGTGGTGCTGGATAGAAGATTGACAGTCGCGGTACCACCGAAAGAAAGGGTTCCAATCGTAAGTGCTGCGCCTGCGGTGCCGTTGCCATTAGTGATGATGCCGCCAGTGCCTGCTCCGACATTCACGGTACTGATCGTGCCGGTGCCATCGAGCGTGCCGTTCGTGAGGGTCACCGTGGGGGTGATGGATGCCGAGCTGGTTTGAATGAGTTTGCGCCGCTCCCATTGACGGTGATGCCGCTGCTGCCGTTGATCGAGCCCGCGCCGCTCAGAAGCACAGTCCCACCGTTGATTGTGGTGGCACTGGTGTAGGTATTCACCCCGCTGAGACGCATGACGCCATTGCCACTTTTGATCAGGCCGGAGTCAGAAACGCCAGTTGTGTGGTTGAGAGTACCGGAGACATCCAGGTCGATCCCGTTGGTCGCTCCAGAGCTAACCGCGAAAGTCGTTCCGCCGACTTTCGTCAATGCGACATTGGTGGCACTGAGAGTCGAAGTCGCGGTAGTGCCACCAGCGGTAATGCCACTGTCCAAGTCCCAGCTTCCGAAGGTTAGACCATCTCCAGATGCGGTGCCGGTGCTACCCAGGGTGCCACCCGCCAGGGTTAGTGGGCCAAGGTGAGCGGTCGATCCTGCGGCGTTGATGGTGAGCAAACCACCCGAGTTGATGGTCGTGCCTGACGGCGGAGCCTAAGTAGTTATTATCGCCGGTAACACTGACAGTGCCACCGTTGTTGATGGTGACGGAACTGGTGTTTTTGATGCTACCGCCGGCATTGTTTGCTCCAGTGAACGCAAGGCCACCAGTGACTGGTGATAGTGATGCTGCCGATTTTGAAAGTTCCGTTCCCCGTGCCATCATCCACCATTGAAAGATCGCAAACGGGGTTTGAAAGAAACCGAGAGATGAAGAATAAAATCTCGGAAGGATGGATAAAATAACCACGATCACCGGTAATTTCTTATTTTATAATTCACTTATTATCAATAAAATAGTCGATAAAATCAAGCAGTGATGCGTAGCCAGCTTCCGAAAAAGGCCGCGCCAAAAAACGCGGGAGAAATACAAAATCCCCTCCCTCGATCGGGTTAAACAAAACAACAAGGTTCCTCGGGCATTGAAATTGACCGCCGTTGGCGTGGCGGTGATGCTTCCGGCGTGCGCTCAGTATTAGTCACGGGAGGAAACGGTGGGCTCGGTTTAGGAATCGCCCGGTATTTCCTAGGTCACGATTCCGAGGCCCGCGTGTGGCTCGGGGTCCGGGCAAATCGCGAACAGGCGGAAAGATTGTCCGCCGAGTTCCCGGCACGCTGCCGCTTGATCGACTTGGAGGTGACGGACCCCGGAGCTTGGAAATCGGCGGTCGGGCGAATTCTTGAAGCGGATGGGCGCCTGGATGTGCTTGTGAACAACGCGGGGATGCACCGCGATTGTCTGCTTGCAGCAATGCCGGATGAAATATGGCACAAGGTAATCGCGGCAAACTTGGATGCGGTTTTCCACGGTTGCCGCGCGGTCATCACACCGATGATGCACCAGCGTTTCGGGCGGATCATCAACATCGCCTCCCTCAGCGCGGTGTTGCCCCCGATCGGCCAGACCAACTACGCAGCGGCGAAGGCGGGAGTGCTCGCGCTCGGGCAAACACTGGCCAAGGAAGTCGCTCGCTCGGGGATCACGGTCAACTCGGTGATGCCCGGCTTCATCGAGACCGACGCGCTATCAGAAATGGACGATGAGGCGAAAAAATCGGCACGCCGCAATATCCCGATGCGGCGTTTCGGCACGCCGGACGAAGTGGCGGCTGCGGTTTATTTCCTCGCAAGTGGCGAGGCTTCGTACGTGACTGGAGCCGCCCTGAAAATCGACGGCGGAATTTTCTAACTCTATCTATCATGCACGGCGAGGAACTGCGACAGAAAATCAAGGAAATGATGGTGGAAGAGCTCATGCTCGATCAGGCCCCATCGGAAATCAGCGACACGATTCCCATCTTCGGCAGCGGCGGATTGGGCCTGGATTCGGTGGATGCCCTGCAACTGGTCGTAGGCCTTGAAAAACACTTCGGACTGAAAATTGGCAATTCCGAGGCTGCGAAAAGGATCCTGGATTGCGTGGAATCCATCGCGCGGGAGATCGAGAAGGCTGCTTAGATCATTGAGTTGCCCCGGCTTGCATGAAGGCATTTCTGATTTTCCTCCTCAAGCTGGCACTCACAGGACTGTGCCTGTGGTGGGCGTTTTCCCATGTGGCCATTGATCGCTCGATATTCACTCGCCCCGGTGCCATCGACTACGGCTGGCTGGCAGCGGGCGCCGTCCTGGCCGGGATTTCCATCAGTCTTCAAGGGATGCGCTGGTGGCTGTTTCTGCGCGGGCAAGCATTAGATGTGAGCTTGGGCCGTGCGGTGGAACTAACGATGATCGACAGCCTCTTCAGCCTCGCTTCTGTGAGCGGGCTGGGTGGCGATGCCGCCCGGATCATCCTGCTTATTCGCGATCATCCGGGGAAAAAACTCGTCATTGCGCTGGCAGTGATGGCGGACCACCTCGCCGGTCTGGTCTCGCTGGCGCTGGTGTTTTTCATCATCTCGGTGGCGAGGTTCGAAGCCATCGCGAATCAAAGCATCCTTGGGCGAGGTGTGATTCATTTCGCGTGGTTCTATCTGGGAGGCGGCTTGGCGACGGTCTTGGTCATTTTTATCTGCGCCTCGCCTCCGGTGCACCGGAGGATTCATGGCAAGGACCGCTTCGCCCGATTTCCCATCATGAAGCAGGTGCCGGAACTCTATGATGTTTATCGAAAAAATTGGCGGTTTGCGGTCGGTGGCTTGCTCGTCTCGTTCCTCATGTTAGGCGCATTTTTTTCCTCATATTATTGTGGGATGCGGGCCGTCGGCGGCACGGCCGCTTATGGAGCTGTCATCTCCGCCATGCCGGTGATCGACGCGATCAGCGGGATGCCGATCTCCATCGCGGGGGTGGGAGTGCGTGAGAAATTGTTTGAAGTGCTGATGCATGACCTCGCCGGGGTGCCGCCGGAAACCGCCGTCGCCGCCTCCCTTGCCGGCTTCGCCTGCAATGTTTTTTGGGCGGGGCTGGGAGCCTTGTTTTTCCTGAAAAAACGCGACCGGCTCAGTGTCGCGGAGCTGACGTAGCAAACCATGCTGGCTTCGGTCTGCCATTCTCATGCAAAAATCCTTCCGGCGCTCGAAATAAATCGATTTAACCACGACAGGGCCGGAGAGGGAAAATTTTCACTTCCACGGGAGCTGCAGTTAGAATGGAAGTGGGAGCCTTGTCCGGCTCGGGAAATCCATCCCAGTGGAGTGGCCCGGTGGACCAGTGAGTGCATTTTCCCGGAGCTATCTGATAGGGTGAATGATGGACCCGGCCTTGGAATAGCTCTCCGTCCGGGTTTGCAGAAAACAGCAGATATCGCTCCACGAGAAACCATTCGAGCGTGTCCCACTCCGCAGGTTGGGTGGCGGACGGAGTTTCGTAATCAAACCCCGCATCCAGCGAGCCGGGAGATTTCCTACGACATTCGTAGTGGATCGAGTGGCCGTTTCTATCACTTCGCATCGCCGCGTGTTGGTAAGGAAGATGAAAGGCGCGGCGGGCGATTTCCACGGCGAGGGGCTGGTTGCAATCCAGCGAGAAAAACCAGACTCCGGGATTTCCTTGATCGTCGTGGACGTAGGTGCGGACGTTGAGTTCGAGAAACCACGAGAGCCATGGGACGGGTGGCAATCCCACGGGACGGACGCGGTCCATGAAAAAAGGGACCACGCCGAGCCACGCGTTGCCCCCGTAGGTATCGACGTGCAGGCCGGGCGGCAGTCGTTCCGCGATCAGCGCGGGATCGACGGGCCAATGCAGGAATAACAAGCCCGCCCAACACTGGCGCATCACGGGGAATCCGTTAGGACGGTCACGGGCGGCGAGGCGTTTTTCCGGCGTTGGCGACATGCCGCAGCTTGGAGCGCTGGACGGATTCCGCCAGTATCACCTTTAAAAATCACACGATGAAAGACCGGAACTGGCGATTCACGTTTACCGCGGATGATGAAACCCCTCGTTTTGCTCACTCTGTTTTCGCACCTGCTAGGGGCCCAAGACCTCGCTCCTATCCTATCGCTTCCAGAAATGCCGCCGCCGATGCTAGGTCCAGAATCGATGGTGAAAGAGGGCATACCCAAGGGAACCGTGAGCGAGCATGTGTGGAAGGAGTCCAAAATTTTCCCAGGCACCATCCGCAGCTATTCGGTCTATCAGCCCGCACAGTATGATGCAAAAGTGCCCACCGCCTTCATCGTTTTCCAAGACGGCCACAACTACGCGAACCCAAATGGAGATTTCCGCGTGCCGGTGGTGCTGGACAATCTCATTCACGCGGGCGAACTCCCGCCGATGATCGCGATCTTCATCAACCCCGGCGACATGGGCACGGAACTTCCGAAACAGCCGTGGAAAAGCAGCAACCGCAGCGTCGAGTATGACACCCTATCCGATGCCTATGCAAGATTTCTGCTAGAAGAAATCCTGCCCGAGGTCGGCAAGAGTCTCAATCTAACTACCGACCCCGATCAACGCGCCATCTGCGGAATGAGTTCCGGCGGAATCTGCGCGTGGACTGTGGCTTGGCAGCGCCCTGACGCGTTCCGCAAGGTGATTTCCCAGATCGGCTCGTTCACCAACATTCGCGGCGGCGATGCCTATCCGGGGTTGATTCGCAAGGCCCCAAAAAAGCCGATTCGCGCGTTTTTTCAAGATGGTATTCATGATCTGGACAACGAGCACGGCTCATGGCCGCTGGGCAGTATGCAAATGCAAGCAGCTTTGAAATTTGCGGGCTACGATTACCGCTTTGTCTGGGGCCACGGTGAGCACAACGGCAAGCAAGGCGGCGCGATTTTCCCCGATACGATGCGCTGGATCTGGCGGAAATAAATTAGCCGTGCCCCGCGAGAAGATGGTTCAGCGCGATCGAGCGGCGCAGGGCACGCATGACATCCACGAGGCCTTGATGGGAAGCCACCGCCGCCGAACACGGCTGATGGGAACCGGCGTGCCGACTCGCGAAACGGCCGATTTCGGCATACAGTTGGCGCATCTGGGTATCGAGCACACCGCTTTCCGCACGCAGAATCGAGATTTCCTTGTTGCCGTCACCGATGACTTGGAAGGCTTCCGAAGCGCTGATCCGGCGGTCCTGTCTCTTCGCGTTGAGCTGAACGTCCACGGCGTCCACCTTGGCGTCGCCCGCCTCAATATCCGCTCCGATTTGGATGCGCTGTTCCTTCAGCTCGGAAAATTTCGCCTTATGCTCAGCAAGGCGGGATATGACTTTTTCAATCTGTTCCTTGTTAGCCTCCGAGCCTGACGATTCCTTGGTGAGGACTTCGAGTTTCATTTTTAGGCCATCATAAGACCGTCGCACCTCGCGGGCCTCCGCAACAATTTCATCCCGACGGCGGGCGATTTTTTCCAATTCGATGAGCAGTGCCACCCGTTCATTGATAAGCTCCTGATGCAGCTCAGGAGTGGTGTTCAGAACTGTGGAGCGCTCCTCATGGGCGACATCAAGGCGGGCTTGGCAGTCTGCGAGTTTTTTCCTAACAATTTCCTTTTCCTTGATGAATTTTCTCAAATTCCAATATTCCACCGACAGCTCCTCGATGCCCTCGACCTTTTCCCAGATCGCCGCCCCGAGCTGGGCCTCGGCCTCGCGTAGAAGGTGCATTTCACTGGCCGCGTCGGCCATGCGCTGGTTCTTGCGGAAATAGCCGAACGCCTGGGCAAGGCGGGCGACATAGTAGCGGGACGAGGTCATTGGGAACGGGTAGAAAATGGTTTCGCAATCTTTTGCTGCAAGCTCTCGATCACGGAGAAGTCTTCGAGAGTGGTCACGTTGCCAGAGATCTTGCCGGTGCAAACCAGTTCTTTCAAGAGCCTACGCATGATTTTTCCTGATCGCGTCTTGGGCAGGCCGGGCGCGAAATGGAGATCGTCCGGTTTCGCAATCGCGCCGATGACTTTGCCGACGTGGTTTTTTAACTCGGTATGGAGTTCCGCAGATTCCTCGAAACCACCCTTCAAAGTCACGAATGCCGAAACCGCCTGCCCCTTCATCTCATCCGGCCGCCCCACCACCGCAGCCTCCGCGACGGCAGGGTGCGAGACCAGCGCACTCTCGATTTCCGCCGTGCCGAGGCGGTGGCCGGAGACGTTGAGCACATCGTCCAAGCGACCAATGATCCAGAAATTCCCATCCTTGTCCCGCCGCGCCCCGTCGCCAGCGGTGTAGATTCCGCCGGGATAGTCGGACCAATAAGTTTTCTTATAACGCTCTTTGTCGCCGTAGATCGTCCGGATCATCGAGGGCCACGGCTTGCGGATCACCAAGCGTCCGTCTTCGCCCGCTTTGCACTCGTTGCCCGCGTCGTCGAGGATTGCGGCGTCGATTCCGAAGAACGGCAGCGTCGCAGTCCCTGCCTTGCAAGGCGTCGCACCGGGCAGCGGAGAAATCAGAATCGCCCCTGTCTCCGTTTGCCACCAAGTATCGACGATCGGGCATTTTCCCCCGCCGATGTGCTTGTGATACCAGTTCCACGCCTCCGGGTTAATTGGCTCGCCCACAGAACCTAACAGGCGAAGTGAAGTAAGATCGTGGGCTGCCGGCAGATGATCCCCCGCCTTGATGAAAGCGCGGATCGCTGTCGGTGCGGTGTAGAAAATCGTGACGCCGTATTCCTCGACCATTTTCCAAAATCTCCCGAAGTCCGGGAAATTCGGCGCACCTTCATACATAACCTGCGTTACTCCGTTAGCTAACGGCCCATAAACGATGTAGGAGTGCCCCGTGATCCAGCCGACATCCGCCGTGCACCAGTACACATCCTCATCGCGCATATCGAAGATGTATTTGCAGGTCGAGTAAGTGCCCGTTAGATAACCGCCGGACGTATGGAGAATACCCTTCGGCTTCCCGGTCGAGCCCGATGTGTAGAGGACGAAAAGTGGGTGCTCGGAATCGAATGCTTTGGCGACATGCTTGGAAGAAACTTTGGCGACCTCTTCATGCCACCACACGTCCCGCGTGTCCTCCATCGCGATTTCATTTCCGCAGCGGTTGTAAACGATCACTCGCTTGACCTTGGTATATTTCACCAGCGCCTCATCCACCACCGGCTTGAGCGGGACAACCTTTCCGCGCCGCCAACCCCCATCCGCAGTGACGATCACCGTCGCTCCCGAATCATCTAACCGGTCCACGATGGCCTCCGAGGCAAACCCGCCGAAGACCACATTATGCACCGCACCGATCCGCGCACAGGCCAGCATCGCGATCGCCGCCTCCGGGATCATTGGCATGTAAATGAGCACCCGGTCCTTGGCCTTCACCCCATTTTTCAGGAGCACGTTAGAAAACCGGCAGACATCTTTCTGGAGCTGGCCGTAGGTGATCACGCGCCTGTCGCCCGGCTCGCCCTCCCAGATGATCGCCGCCTTATTCTTGCGGGCTCCAGTCGCGTGGCGGTCCACACAATTTTCACACACATTGAGTTTCCCGCCGTCGAACCACTTGGCGTGAGGTGCTTTCCAATCCAGCACTTTCGACCACGGCTTTTGCCAAACCAGCTCCTTTGCCTCCCGTGCCCAGAACGTGTCAGGCTTCTCGATGGATTCCTTGTAGAGCTTCTTATAAGCCGCCATCGAAGGGATTCGCGCCTTCGCCGAAAATTCCTTGGAAGGCATGTGGACCGCGTCTTGATCGTGGCACGGCAGTGATTTCTTGGCGCTCATGGGTTTGGGAAAATTTCTGTCAGGAAAGGAAATTCCGCCTGACGCGCACAACCTAGGAAGCCACCCGCCCGGCGGCAAGCCCCTAGCACCGGCGAATTCCGACTTTTTTGCACCCTCCATTCCCCTCTACTCTCGTCTTCCATCCCTCTTCCTGCTCACTCGGCACTTCTCTCTCTGCACTATCAACCATCAACTCTCAACTCTCAACTTCCCTCCCCCCACCTCTCCCTCTGAAACCGCAACGGCGGCACCCGATGCACCCCTTGAAATTCACGCCTGAAATTATTCGGCGTGGCGAATCCCAGATCCTCCGCCACCTCCCCAGGCGCCTTGCGGCAGGCGATATTCCGGCGATCTCCATGCCGCGGAAGGACGGGTCGATCACCAAACGGAGCGAAGTTGCGGGAGCGCTTTCGCTCAACGAGCCGGGCCAGCCCGAAAGGAATGGCGAATCGGCGTCCGATAGGTGCGCGGAATTGGAGGCGATCATCGCATGGCTGGGAGTGGACAAGAGTTCTCATAGCCGGTACCAGCCCACGTCCCAAGCGACTTTCTGTAATATTTATGTGCATGATTATTGTGCGCTGGCAGGAGTCTATCTGCCGCGAGTATGGTGGCTGCCGGGCGCGATCGAGCGCTTGGCGAAGGGCGAGGCAGTCGAGCCGATTTATGAAAAGACCATCGACGAGCAGCGTGCCAACGATCTTTTCCGCTGGTTGCGCGATTTCGGCCCGCGCTTCGGCTGGCGTGCTACCGGTACACTGACCAAACTACAGGAGGCAGCCGACCTCGGCGGCATCGGTATCATCGTGGCGCGACGCAAAGATGACGGCCGTTCCGGGCACATCGTGGCGGTGGTTCCAGAGACTGACTCCAATCGTGCCCGCAGAAACTCTGCGGGCGAAGTCATCGCCCCTCTGCAAAGCCAGGCCGGCTCCGTGAACTTCCAATACGGGACCGGCAAGTTGGAATGGTGGACCGACGACCGGTTCGCCGCGAGCGCGTTTTACATTCACGCCTGACCCCCCCTCAGGTCCACTGTCCGGCTCGCCACCTACAACGTCGAAATTCTGTGATACAGCCCGTGTTGACCTGCACCTCCGCCACCTTTCGCCCGCGCAGATTTCCGACGATTTCCAATGCACGGAGCAATCTCAAACCTCATACCACAACTAATCCCCATGCGCACCATCATCGAATCCACCAATGACTACGAGGCCTGGATGCGGCAGCGGACGGATGTTTCCGAGAAGCTGCTCGCAAAAAAGCACCGGAAAATGGCGGAGGGGCCATTTTCCTTCCTGCGGGCGACGTTCTACCGGTGGGTGGAGCAGTGGCCGGAGGTGTGTCCGCAGCTAGCGACACGCCACCAGGACATCATCCTTGCGGTTGGTGACCTGCATTTGGAGAACTTCGGCACTTGGCTCGATTCGCGGGAGCGCCTCGTCTGGGGATCGAATGACTTTGACGAGGCGTGCGATATGCCTTTCACAAGCGATCTTGTGCGGCTCGCGGCGAGCGCCGCACTAGCGACAGAAGAACACAATCTTGTCACGAAAATAGGGAGGATTCCCGCGCTGCTACTCTTAGGTTATCGCGCGTGCCTCAAAGCCGGGGGGGCGCCGATCCTGCTGAGAAGTGGCGGACGTGACTTGCCATTCGGCCTTGCGCCTGGAGCTCCTGAAGATCCAAAGGAATTCTGGAAAAAGAAGCTGAATGCGGAGGATTCACCCGTGATCAGCGCCGATGATCTGGAACCGGAAGTCAGGGAAATGTTCCGGGCAGGGTTCCCACCGGGTGCGGAGTTGGAATACCGGAAGCAGAAAAAGCCGGGCGGACTCGGCAGTCTTGGCAGGCGACGGTTCACTGCGGTGCGCGGCGATGGCGACGAACGCGCGGCGCGGGAGGTGAAGGCGCTGGTGCCTTCAGCGCTTTACTGGTTTGAGAACAGACCCGCGATGTTGTCGCAGACAGCCACTCTGCTCCAGCGTGCCATCCGGGATCCCGATCCATATTTTCAAACCCATGATCGGTGGATGCTCCGCCAACTGGCACCGGACGCCGTGAAGATCGAGCTGAAGGACCTGCCGGAAAACGGGCGGGCAGAGCTCGAACCTGACTTGTTTCAGGCGATGGGCTGGGAAACCGCGAACATCCACCTCGGCAGCCGGAGTGCCAAATATCTCGGTGCCGCCTTGGACCAATTGGAGCAGGAGATCGGAGAGGATTGGCTCGCGAAAGCTGCGGGCGCCATGGCCACCTCCACCGTGGAAGATCACGCCGCGTGGCCAGAGCCGCCGCCTGAAGACTGACAAACCATTTTTCCAAAACCTAACAACAACCGCCACTGCCTCATGAGAATCGCCACCTACAACGTCGAGAACCTGTTCAGCCGCGCGAGAGCATTGGAGCGGGGATGACTCCGCGAAGACAGCCGATGTGCTGGCGGATGTGGCCGCCTTGTAGAACCTCATCGGCCAACCGGTTTACAGCGATCCGAACAAGGGGCGGATGTCGGAGCTTCTGGAAAAAAACACAAGGCGCTCGGGGAGAGCGGGCCTGGTGAATGATCAGAGCATGACAACTCTTTGGGGAAATGTGGCGACAGGAATGTTGCCACTCCTTATCGCTCTAGCAGAATGTTGGTTCCTAACATGACGAAATCGACGCTGCCTTTGAGCGTCTGGTCGATGAATGGCGTGTTCTGGGATTTCGATTTCATGAAATCCTGGGTGAAGGTGGTTTCCGCTTGGGTGTCGAAGAGGATGAGATCGGCGGGTT
>JANYFB010000137.1 GCA_025362955.1 Akkermansiaceae bacterium | reverse complement strand
CTCTCCTCCACCGCTCCCGCCGTCCTCGACACCAATGACAACGGCGTCTCCGACATCTGGGAAAGACAATACAACTCCGGCAACCTCTATTCCTCCTTCGATCCCCAAGCCGATCCTGATGGCGACGGCTGGACCAACGCCCAAGAAGCCACCGCAGGTACCGATCCAGCGGACGCGACCCCTCCCGCAGGAATACTCTGCCCCGAGATCGTCAATATCCCGGCCACTTATACGACAGGTCCAAACGGCACCCCCATCATTCACACCCCCGAGGCCATCACTTTGAGCTGGCCGACCCTCATCGGGAAACAATACACCCTGTTATTTTCCCCCGATCTCACGCCCGCAAGTTGGACTCCCGTAGGTCTTCCCCGCATCGGCGACGGCTAGCAAATGGGCAGCGGCATCCCCATCACCCAGCCCGACGGCAGCACCCCTCCAGCAATGTTCTGGCGGGTCGCCGTCAGTGACATCGACACCGACGGCGACGGCCTCACCGATGCCGAAGAAGCCCGGCTCGGCAGTGATCCTGCCAACCCCGACACCGACGGAGACGGCATCGACGACCACACCGAAACCGTCAATCACACCAATCCCACCGCAGTCGATTCCGATGGTGATCACCTCAACGACGGCGAAGACGCCGATCCCACGGAGATCCTCGTAAACTGGGCACCCACTCCAGAGTCCTCTTATGTCATGATGGAAATCACTCCACCCACCGCCGGATTCTCCGCCCAGGACCTCAACGATAAGGGTGAAGTGCTTTTCGCGTCCGGCATTTGGGCCGGCGGAGCGTGGGTATCCGGGGATGCTCCCGACATCACCGGCATCCTTCCTGACTCGGTTAGCTCCGCGTTTCCAGACGGCATCCCTTACGAAACTAAATTCTCGGGATGGTCCTTCTTTAACACAGATAGAAAATTGCTGCAAATCGCCGTGCTTCACCCCACCGATGGTCCCGGGGTCGACAGCGGCACATTTTGTCCCATATTTTGGCCGGCCGGTCAGTCCTCAGCGAGCCTCATCTTCGATACCGCAGCCTGTTGGGATCCTCCCATGATGGCTGCATCGGCACTGGGAGTCAGCACCGCTGGCGACATGGCCGTTCGGGTGCTTCCCCAGACCCCACACGGAACGACCCCTTTGCTAACCGAGCGCATCGAACGCTACGATACGAACGGAGCGTCAGCCGGTTCCATAGACGGCACGGATGGCTATCATCCAATCGGCGGCTTCGGCCACGGTCAAATGACCCCATCCGGCTGGGTCGTATCCAATCTTGCGTGCCAAGCCACCGCCACCCAGCCCGCCGCCTACAAAGTCGGTCTTTGGAATGCCTCTAACGCCGCCATTGCGCTTCCTGCACAAGCCGCAGGCTGGGGCTACCCCGTAACCGCCAGCGATCTCCCCAACGGAAAAGTCGGCATCATTGCCGGACAATTTTCCGTCGGACGGGTGTTCCTTCCCGATTTCAACGGCCAGATGCAATACTCCACGATACTATCCGCCCAACACCTCCAACTCTTCGCCGGGGACGGCACCGCCATGACCGATACCCACGATGTCGAGAGCAACGGACAGACCATTCAGACCATCGAACTCTGGCGCAACGGCAAGCTCATCCCCCTGCGCGACTTGTGCCCGAAGATCGGGGAGCTGCTTGACCAAGGCTATCGCCTGTTTCCCCTCAAGGCCAACACGCATGGGATGTATCTCATTCACGCGGAGGGACCGAACGGGGAGATAGTCACCGGATTGCTGCTTAAGGTCGAATTCAATCTGCGAAACGCCAATGACTTCGAAAAAGGCTGGGATAATACGGATTTTGTCAAAACCAATCCCGACCCAAATAGAACCAAAGGCCCTTGGACCTCCTGCGGAGTGAACCGGACAAAGGCCGACGGAACTGCTTGGCCCAATTCTCACATCCGACTTGCCATCCCAGGCTGCAGTGCGGCATTGGGAAATCTCCTCGAGCTGGTTCCGGCCCCAGGCAGCGAAGCCTATGTCAGTCTCGCCAACCAAACCATTAAAGGCGAGGTGACCCCCTTCGACATCCAAGGAACCCAAGCCACTCCGGCAAACGGATGCGCGATCATCGTCCGCGAGATAGCGCATCCTGAGAACCGCTCTGGCCCGCTGTATGTCCATGTGTTTCCGCCGCGAGTCGTCAAATTCCAAGTGTATCGGGTCAACGCTCCCACGCCTCCCGACCCCGGCTTTGTCGCAACCGTGGAGCAAATCAAAACCGAGCTGAACAATGCCTATAACGAACAGGCGAACATCAAGTTCGAAGAGCTTCAGCCGGATATCGTCCCTGTAAACGGAATCACCGGTGTTTTCAACCTTGATGGAAGTTTGACCAAGAAAAACGCCACGCTATTGGGAGCCAAAATTCGCCACGATTATCCCGCGAAACATCTGAGAATCATCCTCGTCCAATGCCTTGCTCCTGATAAGCCGGGTGAGCAAGCTAAAGTCGGACTAACTCCTTTCGAAGGTGATTGGGAGATCGTGAACGCAAGCGTGTCTCTATTGGATACTTATAGCCATGAAACGGGACACTCGTTTAATCTTGCTTCAAAAGGTCTGCCGCGGGGGGAGAGGCACGAGGGACCCTCGGTGAAAGCCCCAAACGGACAGGCTCCCCTCATGCATGACTCGAACGGGAGTACGCGATGGATCAGACAAGAGGATTGGAAACTCGCGAATACCCAAGCAGACCATGAGCGCTACGGGAAATGAATCTTCTTACTATGAAACTATTTCTCGTCTGCCTGATACTGAGTTCACCCGCCGCTGTAATTGCGGAGGAGAATTCACGACTCATATTCCCTCCATTCTACGGAGAAGATCTGAAAAAAACCATCCATCCACTTCCTGAAAGTCTTTCCTACGAGGATCGGAAAGCAATTCCTCTGGAGGAGTTGCGCGGCTTTATGACTTATGGAAATTCCATGGATGAGGGGACCGCTATACGTGAGTTGATGGAACGAGGAGATCTGAAAACCATGCTTCGGCTCGTTTACTCATGTAAACAAGGAAACGTTGGTGCGGAAATGTTGTTGATGGACTCCGGCTCGCTGGCCGCAGTTCCCTACCTAATGGAAGATGTTGCCCATGGCAGTATGGAATATTACGGAACATTTGAAGGAAGTGATACCACTTTCGGCTCCGGCAGGGTGAGGGCGGCTGCGGTAAAGCGCGTTGCTTCGATTCTTGCGAATGCGCCGGAATTCACCGGGGAAGCGAGGGATTGCCTTCGAGCCGTCAGCAGCGGAAGGGAATCCGAAATCCAAGTGCTGTCGGATGAATCCCGATATTTGGTGCAATGGTGGCTGCTCAATGCAGACGCGTTCGAGGCGGGAAGGTGGCAGGATATTCAACCGTTGCCCCAAGAAATTAGTTACGCTCACTCTAAGGACGATCCATTTTTTCTTAACGAAGATCTGGAGAACCAGCCCCCCGTTGGCAGTCCCGCGTGGGAACTCCCGGAGTCGTTTGAAGTTTGGGCCGCGCGGATCGTGGACCCCAAGCGGCGCAACCTCGACTTCGTCGCACTCTCGTGGGACGGGAAGAAGGTGATCGAGCATCCGGCAAAGTCGCTCGACCCAAAGGCCAAATCGGAGGAACGCGAATCCCACAAGACACCGGCTCCGAGAAACCCACCAGAACCGGAATCCGGGGATAGTCTGATGGGGAAGAAGGGAATTTCATGGATCATCGTGCTCGCCAGTTTCTTGGTTGCGCTTTCTATCGCCTGGTGGATGAAGCGCCGACGGGTAGTTTAGGTTTTGAGCTGCCCCATGAAACGATTCCTGGCACTTCTGCTATTGAGTTCGTCCGCCGTAACACTCGCGGAGGAAAAGGTTGTGGCATTCATTTTCCCTCCGTTCGCCGCAGAGGAAATGAAACTGCCCACCCCCTTTCATCTTAACGACCTATCCTACGAGGAAATGAAAGCAATCTCCATGGAGGAGTTACGTGGAATCATGGCCACGAGTGATAATCCTGATCTGTCTGTAGCTGTGAGGGAGCTTTTGGAACGAGGGGATCAAAAGACCATTCTCCGGCTCGTTTACTCGTTAAAACAAGGAAACGTGGAGGCGATGGGAATGTTAAGTACGGCAACGCTAGCAGTGGTTCCGTACCTGATGGAAGATGTTGCCCACGGCAGTCTTGAATACTATGGAAGCTATAGTTTCGGTGATGCCATAACGGGTGAGGGCAGAATCAGAGAGACGGCGGTGGAGCGCGTGGCCTCGATTCTTTTCATGGCACCGGAAATCACACCAAAATTCACCCCGGAAACGGGGGAGTGCCTAAAAGCTATCGGCAGAGGAAATCCAGATCAGATTCAGGGGTTGACGGATCAATCCCGGTATTTGGTCCAGTGGTGGTTGCTCAACAAAAATTCATTCGAGGCAGGAAAGTGGGAAGACACCCGCCCGCTGCCCCAGGAAATCACCTACATCGATCCGAGAAAAGACAGGTCCTTTCCTCGCGATGAGCGATGGGATTCAGAAAAGCAGCCTCCCTATGGCAGTCCGTCGTTCAAACTCCCCGAATCATTCGAAGCTTGGTCGAAACGGATCGTGGACCCCAAGCGGCGCAACCTCGACTTCGTCGCACTCTCGTGGGACGGCACGAAGGTTCTCGAGCATCCGGCAAAGTCGCTCGACCCAAAGGCCAAATCGGAGGAACGCGAATCCCACAAGAACCCGGCTCCGAGAAACCCATCGGAACCAGAATCCAGAGATGGCTTCGCGGGAAGGAAAGGATTTATATGGATCACCTTGGCCGCTGTGTTGATGGTCGTCTTTTCCATCGTTAGGTGGCTGAGGAGAAAAAAAGCGACGGGAATTTGAGCTGCCGCATGAAAACATTCTTTGCCTACCTGCGGTTACGTTCATCCAATGGTCGAGCCAGCCTCGTTGGCATGATCGGCACTGATCCGGCGCTCATTTGAAACGGGGCTTTATGCATAGCGGTTAAAAGTCGGTGGCCTGAGAAATCCGATCAAGGTTTGGCCCGATTTCCTTGCAAACTCGACGGCCAGCGAACTCGGCGCGGAGATGGCTGCCACCGCAGGAATTCCTGCTGCCAGCGTCTTCTGCATGATTTCAAACGACAATCTACCAGAAACTAGCAGAAACGTGGAGGTGAGATCCATTTTGTTGAGCAGGGCATGACCGATCACTTTGTCCACCGCGTTGTGCCGCCCGATGTCCTCGCGGATGATGAGTAGTTCTCCCGCTGTGGAAAATGCCCCCGCCGCGTGCAGGCCGCCCGTGGCGTCGAAGGTGCCTTGGGCAGCGCGAAGTTTTCCGGGAGCCTCACACCATGTCGCATCGGAAACCTCGATCCCGCGCTTAATCGGTGGCGAATCTACCAAGATCGCCTCAAGAGTCGCTTTCCCACAAAGCCCACAGGACGAGCCGGTGAAAAGGTGCCGCGTGAGCCGTCCGATATCGACTTCCACTCCGTCCTGCAGAAATACTAACACCCGGTTTTCTTCAGGCCGCGGCTCGATTTTCCGTAACTGCTCCACCGTGGAAATGATGCCCTCGGTCATGAGAAACCCTGCTGCTAGATCTTCGTCGTGCCCCGGCGTTCGCATCACCACCGCAACCGGATGCCCGTCCAAGCGGATTTCCAATGGCTCCTCGACCGCCACCTGATCTTGGAGGGTTGTTTCACCGTCGGGATGAGATCGCGTCAGTGAAATCGTTTGCGATGTTGCCATGATTTCGAGCCTGTCAGTTCTTGGCCGACGAGCAATCCAAGATCAAAAGTTCTTCGCTTTACCAAGACCAGATTCGCCGCTAAATCCGGCGTGCGATGCACGGTTTTTCCTACAACAACGGTTCCCTTTTCTGCGAAGACGTCAGTCTTTCTGCGCTTGCCGCCCAGCACGGCACTCCACTTTACGTCTATTCTGCGCGCACCATTCTCGATCATTTCACGCGTCTGGATTCGGCATTGGCTGAAATTGACCACGAGGTCGCGTTCGCGGTGAAGGCAAATTCCAACCTCTCCGTGCTCCGCCTGTTAGCCAGCCACGGCGCGGGCTTCGACATCGTTTCCGGCGGCGAACTTTTCCGGGTCATCAAGGCCGGTGGCGATCCCGCGCACTGCACGTTTGCCGGTGTTGGAAAAACTCGCGAGGAAATCATCTACGCGCTGGAGCAGGGGATTTATTCCTTCAATGTAGAGAGCGAAGAAGAACTGCGCTATTTGAATGAAGTGGCCGGTGAACTCGGGGTGGTTGCCCCCGTGGCCGTGAGGGTAAATCCAAATGTGGATGCGAAGACCCACAAATATATATCCACGGGAAAATCAGAGAACAAATTCGGCGTCGATTTCGGAGCTATCACGGATCTGTATGATAGGGCTTCGAAAGAACTCCCTCACATTAAACTCCGCGGCCTGCAAATGCACATTGGTTCGCAACTCACTTCTATCGCACCCTTCATCGAAGCGGTGGAAAAAGTCACGCCGCTCGTAAAGGAGCTTAAGGAAAAGCACGGCATCGAGTTCTGGTCCATCGGCGGCGGCATCGGCATTATTTACAAAGAATCCCTCGCGTCCGGCTCAGTCGATTGGTGGGAAATCCAGCCTGAGGCGGAGCGCCCGCTCACCATCGAGCGCTACGGCAAGGAACTCGTGCCGCGCCTGAAAGACCTAGGGTTGAAAATTTTGCTAGAGCCAGGTCGCTTGATCGTGGGCAATGCCGGGCTGCTGATTACGAAGTGCCTCTACGAGAAAAAAGGTTCCGCCAAGACTTTTAAAATCGTCGATGCCGGGATGAACGATCTCATCCGCCCGGCGCTTTATGAAGGCCATCATGAAATTGTCCCACTCACCGAGCCATCTAGCAGCGAACGGTTCAAGGTGGATGTCGTTGGCCCTATCTGCGAAAGCGGCGATTTCTTCTGTCAGGACCGCGAGCTACCTGATTTCCAACCGGGCGATCACGTCGCCCTGATGTCTGCAGGTGCCTATGGTTTTGTGATGGCATCGAACTATAACTCGCGCCCGCTTCCTGCGGAAATCCTCGTCAATGGCGCGACCGCCACCGTGGTCCGCAAGCGTCAGACCTTAGATGATTTGATTGAAGGTGAGATCTGATTTTTGGGTGGTCGTCATTTCACCTCCGCCTTTGCTGCCTTCCGGCATTCCGCGACGAAGTGGTTGCATGCTTCCCGGCAGAGGAGGGGAATGGCCTCGGCTGCGGAAACATCTCCCACGATACCGTTGTAGCGGCTGGCTTCGCTGTCATCGAGCAAGGTGTTTGGGTCGATTTTCCACAGGATCTTCTTCGCGCAGGAGTGGGCAGGGCCGCAGACCTCTTGGACGAGTTTTTGCGCCCCGGCATCGCTGATGGTGCGGGCAAAACGATACATGCCGGTCTGGCGATCCAGCTTTTCCCGTAGGGTTTCAATCTCCAAAGTGCCGTCTTGCCAGGCGAAGAAAAGACCCAGGCAGGCGGGGTAAAATTGATCCAATGCGAGGCGCAAGTCTTCCTCGTTTTCCAAGCGCATGACCCAGCCGCGTTTCAGGTTAGTTTGGCCTTTGGTAAAGCGGTAGGTTCCGTCCTCAGCATAGGTCGAGAGATCGCGTGCGTCGGCTGGGCCATGATGGACTTCCAATCCGCCGAAGGAGGGAGTGTTGGCAAGTCGCGCGTCCGCCATGTGGGAGAGGATGTAACAAATATTAGAAGCGTCCGCCTGAATCTCCAGTTCACCGATGCGGTGGATTCCTGATTCAAGCAAACTGCGAAGTCGAAGGGCGGTGGACATGCAGTTAGACAGCCTTGTGGAGTTGATCAAAATCGGAAATCTGGTCCAAAATCACGTCGGCCATCAGACGTTCGGTGCCGATGGCGGAAGTGTAATAAAGGGTTTTTCCCCGAATGAAATGGGGATTATGGCGGAAAATTTCGCGTTGGCTGGCGGCGGCTCCGACCTCACTTTCGATTCCTAACAGCACAGGGATGTCTTGGAATGAATGCAGCCCATCCGAGATGAAAAACGGGACGACGACGACATTCGGAGTACTGGCGATTTCATTCCATGCCGCGATGAACGGTTGCTCTTCCATGTAGGCGTCCACCACGGCAGCGTAGCCCGCGCCGGAGGCGGCGATAAGATCTACCTGATCGCGGATCGCCTTGGTGGAATTCTGATTCAGGCCGGTGCCGTGGCCGGTGATGATGAGCGTGGTGGTGGCGGGGTCGATGCCCGGAGCGACTTCCGCTGCCCGCTTGAGGATCAGATCCGTCATCGAGCGATGGACGCCGACGGGTAGGCAATAATGGAAAGTTTTCCCCCGAATTTTGGTCGTCGGGCCGGTGAGCTGGAGTTCGCGGGGAATGACCTCTTGGGTGAAATAGCCCTCGCTGATGAAGTCGGGGACTACGTAAATCTCATCTGAGTCGATCAGGTAAAAAGCTTCCCGCATCGACGGTTCCTCTTTCCAAAAACAACAATGGACCTCGGCGAAAAGGCGGCGGCGGCGGATTTCATCGGCGTGCTCGAAATAGGGCGTGGAGGAGTCCGGGTTCTCCGTGGAACCGTGGCCGACAATGAGCAGGGCGCTGCTGGGCTTGGCGGCGATGGACATGCGGCGAAGTTGGCAAGGCTCGGCAGGAATGCAAGGCGGGTAATTGCCATTCCAGCGACGCGGGCGCTTGCGTAGAGGGTGGCCGCTGTCGAGAATGAGCCGCCGCCATTCCATTAAATGATTCTTTCTTGAGGCTCTTTTACGAAATCACCCATAACATCTAACTACTCCGCCATGCACCCCTTTCTCGCTCCCGATTTCCACATCCGCTGGTCCACTCTCGTTCCCGAGGCCGTCGAGCCGGACATCCGCCATGCGCTCGATCTCGCGAAGCAAAACATTGAGGCCATCTCTGCCCAGGATCACTCTGCTGCGACTTACGAATCCACATTCCTCGCCTTTGAAAAAGCCAGCGAACAGCTCAATGACGGCTGGGGTCGCCTCAACCATCTCGATTCTGTTAGCGATAATCCCGCCCAGCGCGAGGCACTCGGCAAGATGCTGCCCGCGGTCACGGATTTCTACTCGTCCTTGGCCTTGAACGACCGCCTGTGGGCCGTGATCAAGGCAGTGGGTGACAGCGCGGAAATCAAAACGCTTTCCCCCGTCCAACAGCGTTTTGTGGAGGAAACGCTCGCCGATTTCCGCAACTCAGGAGCCGATCTGCCTGCCGCGCAAAAGGAACGCATCGCCGCCATCGAAGCCGAGCTTTCCAAGATCACCAAGGAATACTCCGAGCACGTCCTCGACTCCACCAATGCATGGGAACTCGTCATCACCGACGAGGCGAAACTTGACGGTTTACCGGATTCCGCAAAAGCCGGAGCCGCCGCCAACGCCCGCGCCAAAGGCCATGAAAATGCGTGGCGTTTCACCCTGCAATTTCCCTCAATGTTTCCGATCATGCAGCATTTGCACGACGAAGGCATCCGTCATCAGGTGTGGGAAGCCTCATCGAAAATCGGAGCGAGCGGCGAGTTCGACAACACTGCGCTCGTCTGGCGCATTCTCGAACTCCGCCATGAGAAAGCCACTATCCTCGGGCACTCACATTTCGCGGACCTGATACTCCTGCGGCGCATGGCGAAGAACGGCGGCTCCGCACTCGGCTTTATCGAAAATCTCCACGCCCGCATCCAGCCCGCTTTCCACGCGGAATTCAAACAGCTCGCGCAATTCAAGGCTGCGAAATCCGGCCAACCTGTCGGCCCGTTAGAGCCGTGGGAAGTCGCCTATTGGGCGGAAAATCAACGCAAGGAAAACTACGATTTCGACGAGGAGGCGCTGCGTCCGTATTTTCCTGTCGATGGCGTAATGGCCGGTATGTTTGAAATCGCTTCGCGCCTGTTCGGCATCACCCTCCGCGAGTTAAAAACCGTCTTCTCTAACACCCCATCGCTTACTCCGAACTCTCAACTCGTAGAAACCTGGCACCCCGAGTGCAAATTCTACAAAATCCACGACTCGAAAACTTCCGCCCACCTCGGCTCTTTTTATGCCGACTGGCACCCGCGCGAATCGAAACGCGGCGGAGCTTGGATGAACTCACTGCACACCGGGGCTCTCGGCGAACCGCACCTCGGCCTGATCATCGGCAACATGAGCCCGCCCGTGGATGGCAAGCCCGCGCTTCTCACCCATCGCGAAGTAGAGACGATTTTCCACGAATTCGGTCATCTGCTCCACGGCCTGCTCAGCGAGGTCGCCGTGAAATCCCTATCAGGAACTAACGTCCCGTGGGATTTCGTCGAACTGCCCTCGCAGATTATGGAGAATTTCTGTTGGGACCGCCAGTCGCTCGATCTTTTTGCCCGCCATTTCGAGACCGATGAGCCGATTCCCGAGGATTTGTTCGCAAAAATGATCGCTGCCAAGAACTACCTCAGTGCCTCTGGATTCATGCGCCAACTCGCCTTCGCCAAGCTCGATCTCGAACTTCACATGCGTCTATCGGATTTCCTCGGGAAGGACCTCGACACCGTGGACCGCGAAGTCCTCGCCGACTACCTCGCTCCGCTCAAAACGCCGTCGCCCTCAATGATGCGCCGCTTCAGCCACCTCTTCAGCAGCCCCACGGGATACGCCGCCGGCTACTATTCCTATAAATGGGCCGAAGTCCTCGATGCCGATGCCTTCACCCGCTTCCAAAACGAAGGCGTCCTCAACTCCGAAACTGGCGCTGCCTTCCGCGAACACATCCTCAGCAAGGGCAACTCCGTCCCGCCCGACGAACTCTACCGCCGTTTCATGGGCCGCGATCCCGACCAAGAACCGTTGCTCATCCGCGCGGGGCTGGCAGGAGCCGGGGCGGCTTGAAACGGGAAGTGTCGCAAAATCGGAAAAGTTGCGCCACGCTTTTCCCATGTGTCGTCGGGAGCGACCTGTTGCTCCCGATGCTGTGGGAGCCCACTGCTCATAATGAGCCTTTCGAGATTCGAGTAGCGCACGAAGATCGCGGCTGTCCGCCGCCGTACCACCATCAAAAACCTCATCATTGAAGGATTGGAAGCCGTGCTGCGTGAGGACATCCCCGCCGCACCGCCTGCGGATGCGCTCGCCCGTCTTCGCCAAGGCTATCATCTCGGTGGCCAGCCTCGTACTCGCGATCAAACCCATGCCCGCTGAGCGCTTTCTGGATACGAATATTCTGCTTTACGGCTACGATCTCGACGCCCCTGCAAAGCGCCTCATTGCCCAATCCCTCATCGAGCAGGCGTGGGTTCAGCTTGGTCGCACCGGTATCAGCGTGCAGGTGTTGCAGGAATTCCACCTCAATTTCATCCGCAAGGGGCATTCCGCAGAAGAGGCTTCCGCTCTTATCGCGGATTTTTCCCATTGGCTTGTCATCGACAATACACTCGCCGTTTTTCGGCTGGGCCTCTCGCTCCAGCTTCGTTGGCAGCTCTCGCTTTGGGACGCCATGATTCTGGCGGCGGCCCGAACCAGCGGTGCGCGTGAGCTGTTTACCGAGGACCTGAATCATGGCCAGGACTACGGTGGAGTCCGGGTGGTGAATCCGTTCAAGTGAGGCTGAAGCGGTCTCCGTCACCTTCAGGACTGCTCCGAGTTTTTCTATTCCACACGGCCTGTTTTTGACGCCATCCTCATCGCCGCACCGTGCAGCACATCCACGATATTCATCACGTCCGGGTAATCCACGGCGATCCGGGCGAAATCCATGAACTTCCTGCGGCTCGCGTCATTCAACTCTTCCGGCCATCGTTCAGACGTTTCCATGACCTTGGATGAGGGATTGCGAGGCACTGTCATCACAAGTTCTTGCGCGATTTTCGGCAACCGATCCTGCGCCCACGCGGCGGCGATGCGAGCCCCTTCCGGCTCGGGTAGTGCCAAGATCAATTGTCCCAAAATTTGAGACTTCGGGTGTGAGCCGCCAGTCAGCCAGCGGGAGACATTCGTTTCACTCACTCCTGCTTTTTTGGCCAGTTCCTTCTGGTTTCCACATGAGGAAGCAATCACTTCCCGAAGACACTGGCTGAAGCGGATCATGCGGCGGATGATCACGACCCCAGCCCTATCAGGCAACCGGGAACTCTGCTTGACGTGATCTTGCGATAAACGCAATATTGCGACATGAGCGATTTAATGCCGGTCCCACGCTCCAATAAGAGGATTGCCTCTCCACAACCCCTGCCGCTGACCCCAAGCGAAGCGAAAACCCTGAACGCCGCAGTACGGAGGATCATCCGTGCATCGGAAGAGGCCGGTCCGGAGAACCAGCAGCCGGAAACGAAAAAATCCCGCCGGTGATCGTGGCACCGCCTGCCTGATGGAAATCATCGACAACATCACCAGCCTGCTTGGCGACGATTTGAAGCGCACTATTACGCCCGGCGCGAAGCTCAAGATCGCGGCCTCGTGCTTCTCAATTTACGCCTTCGAGGCGCTCAAGGAGGAACTTAGCGGAATCGATTCCCTCGAATTCATCTTTACCTCACCCACCTTCGTCCCGAACGATGTTTCCGACAAACTCCGCAAGGAGCACCGCGAGTTCCACATCCCCAAGGTGGAGCGCGAGCGCAGCCTTTACGGCAGCGAGTTCGAGGTCCGGCTGCGGAACGAGCTGACCCAAAAGGCCATCGCCAAGGAATGCGCCGAGTGGATGCGGAAAAAAGCCACCTTCCGCTCCAACAAGGGCCGCGCTCCCATGCAGCAGTTCGCCTGCGCCAAGGGAACGGAAAACGAGAGCGTTTACATGCCGCTCCACGGCTTCACCGCCGTGGACCTCGGATACGAAAAGGGCAACGCCGTTTCCAACTTCGTCAACAAATTCGACGAGCAGCCGATGACCGGCACCTGGCTCGCACTGTTCGACCAAATCTGGAACGACCCCGAAAAACTCGAAGACGTCACCGACCGTCTCTGCGAGCACATCGCCTCGGTCTATCAGGAAAATTCGCCGCAGCGCATCTATTTCCTGATGCTCTACAACATCTTCAGCGAGTTCCTTGAGGACATCTCCGAAGACGTTCTGCCCAACGACCTCACCGGCTATCAGGACAGCCTCATCTGGCAGAAACTCTTCAACTTCCAGCGCGATGCCGCCACCGGCATCATCAACAAGTTGGAAACCTACAACGGCTGCATCCTCGCCGACAGCGTGGGCCTTGGCAAAACCTTCACCGCCCTCGCCGTCGTCAAATACTACGAGCTGCGCAACCGCTCGGTCCTCGTCCTCTGCCCGAAAAAACTCGCGGACAACTGGCTCAACTACAACCGCAACCTCGTCACCAACCTCTTCGCCAAGGACCGCTTCAACTACGACGTCCTCTGCCACACCGACCTCCTCCGCACCCGCGGCGAGTCGCTCGGCATGCCGCTCAACCGCGTGAACTGGGGAAACTACGACCTCGTCGTCATCGATGAGTCGCACAACTTCCGCAACAACAATCCCGGCGAGGAAGAGCGCGAATCCCGCTACGCCCGGCTGATGAACAAGGTCGTTAGAGCGGGCGTGAAAACGAAAGTCCTCATGCTTTCCGCCACGCCGGTGAACAACCGCTTCACCGATCTCCGCAACCAGCTTGCCCTCGCCTACGAAGGTGAGCCGGACCAACTCCAGTCGAAGCTCCGTTCGGAAAAAAACATCGACGAAATTTTCCGCCGCGCCCAGACCGCCTTCAACGCGTGGTCCACCTTGCCGCCGCCAGAGCGCACCGCCACCGCCATCCTCAACGCGCTCGACTTCGATTTTTTCGAGCTGCTAGACAGCGTCACCATCGCCCGCTCGCGCCGCCACATCCAGACCTTCTACGACACCAAGGACATCGGCGAGTTCCCGGAGCGCCTCAAGCCGCTCTCGTTCCACTGCCAGCTCACCCAGCGCAAGGATGTCATTGGTTTTAATGAAATCTTCAATCGCCTCAGCGCCCTGACGCTTGCCGTCTATGCGCCACTCGCCTACGTTCATCCAAGCCGTCTAACGAAATATCAGGACCTCTACGATCCCGACGGCGAGGGCCATACCCGCAACCTCAGCCAGATCGGTCGCGAAGAAGGCATCCAGGCGTTGATGACCGTCAATCTTCTCAAACGGCTCGAAAGCTCAGTGCATTCGTTCCGCCTCACGCTGGAGAGTCTCGAAGGAAATCATCAGCGCACCCTCGCGAAAATCGCAGCCTATCAGAAAACAGGCCGCGACGCCACCTTCGCCGATGTCGCTCCGGCCTTCGCCGAATACGAGCCGGACGAGGACGACGAACTCCCCGTGCCCGACAGCGATACCATCGGCTCTAAAGTCCAGATCAGCCTTTCCGACATGGATCTCCCGCGCTGGAAACAGGAACTCGAAGGCGATCTAACCATCATCGGCAGCCTGCTCGATGAAATGCGGAAAGTCACTCCGTCCGATGATGCGAAACTCCAGCACATCAAGACCACGATCCTCAGCAAACTTGCCTCGCCCATCAATCCGGGGAACAAAAAAGTCCTCATCTTCACTGCCTTCGCCGACACCGCGGATTA
>JANYFB010000136.1 GCA_025362955.1 Akkermansiaceae bacterium | reverse complement strand
GTCGCCGCCCAGATTCCCGATTCCACGGCTCGCCTGCCTATGGCGGGCGAGCCGTTTACTTTTTTGAAATTCCCCGTTTTCCCCCGGATACCCCCCCAGTCCGCCATGCATTTCTTTACCTTTCAGTCCTTTGGCCAAGTTCCAACATCCGGCAGCGCTCAACGCCTTCCAGCAGTATGGGCAAGCGTGCTCCATTCTGCGTAACACGACTCGCGCGAGGAATCCAGCGTGGTACCAAGATGCGATCAGTCTCAATCTACAATTGCATGTCCGCACGAGTGGTGACGTCATCACCACTTTCTATTATGATCGGAAGAAAGCGCAGTGGCACGCCGGCCCTCCACTTACCGAAGCGATCCTTCACGATCCGGCACGACTGGCTTCCACCGTAGCGGAAGCCCTGCGCTACGCACGTTCAAACGGTGCGACCTCCCTCGGCGTCATTCTGCATATAGCCGATGAATTCGCGACAACCGAACTGAAGCCTGAACTCGACAATCCGGCCTCTCTCCCGGACATCAGGGAAACAGCGATTTCCGATCCGGGTTCAATTCTGGCAGATTCTTCCATTCTCGCCGACCAGGCTTCATGGAGAGTGATCCCCTACCCCGCCGCCGGTAGCCCCGTGATCGGCTCGACCATCACCTTGTCGAAACAATACGCCCCGCTTGTTGCAACACTACGCGAAATAGGCGAAGGCGAGAATTTCCCCATTATCACTCATGCGTTAAGTGCCCCGTTGGTGGTCATCATGGGACTAAACCAGTCGATAGAGGCGACGCCCGGCAAGCCGTTCGTAGCTATCTTACAATACCCATGGTTCACAACGCTGGCGTTTTTCAATGAGTATTCAGACCTCAGGCTCATCAGGACACTCCAACACCGTGGAATGCGCCGTCCGACAAATTTCCGAAACGCCCTTGCCACAACGAACGCGTCCTTGGAATTCATCGATCCAGACCTTTTCCTCGTTCGTCTGGGTGCCGATATCGATACGGCATTGCATACCGACCTCAAAGCCTCCTTCACATCGAGCAAGGTTGAGGTGATCGAGCAAAAACCCGCAGAGGGAATTCCAGATTGGTGCCCGGAACTGGCAGTCTCCACATCCCCCACCGACCTCGCAATTTCTGATAGTGTAAGTCGCTCGACCCTCATCGAGGAAAAGTGGGCAATGCAAGATTTCCTTCCCACGCCAAAGGATATTATCGAAATATTTCCGGCTCGCTCAGAGATGCGGCTGCTTAAAGTTTTCCGCATGGGTCGTGTCGCAGTGATTGGGATCGCGGCGCTTTATATTGCGTACTTAGGCTTTGGCGTGATTGATATCATCCGCCGCCCCGAATGGGCCTTTGATCCATCCGATGCGGTAACGGCCAAAGGACGAATCGGGAAACTCGGCATCGAAAAACAGAAGGCAGAATACTGGAATAATCTGCTAGAAGATCGGTCCAAGGCGTGGGCTACGATGGAATCACTCTCCCGCATGTTCCCAGAGAACGGCGGCATGCTAGTAAAAAGCTACGTGCATACCGCGAAACCGGACAACACACCTGGCAAAGAAACAGCAGGGTTTGTCAAAGAGTGGGAAATCACCGGCTACGCTCGTGACGAGGCTTTAAATTATTTGAATATCCTCAATACACGGGAAGGCATTTCCGCCCATTTTAGCGAGATCGCCCGCATTACAGGAAACAGCTCGTTCAACCCTAACATAGGCAACCGTAACCTGGTCGTAAATGTCCGCACCCAGGAGAATAGTGGCTACAAGCCCATCCCGGTAGATGAAGCCAGTGCTGCGGATGAATCAACCTATCCCTTCACTTTCAACCTCACCATTACCCAACGCTTCGAGGCCACCGATCCACTGGCGATTAACGTCACCAAAGCCCCCTGAATCATGCATCTCTATCGCCAACCGATTGTTTTGTTTGGGATTATCATTCCCACCATCGCCGCAGCGTTGGTCGTGGGGATCTTTTTTATGATGAAATCCAAGATGGATGAGTCATTTGAAAACAAGAAAACAACATTCAAATCATACGAAGCAGGACGTTTGTCGGGGTTTGAAATCGAGGCACAAGTCGGACGCCAACGCGATCACATAAACCGCTGGAAAACACAGCTCTCACAAGAAACCGCCAGCGCGGTCACCACCAATCTCCGTGAAATTTCGGAGCATCTTTCGAGCAAGGAAATCCAACAGACTGCCTTCGAGCGTCCGAGCGGCAAAGGCGGATTTGGATCCATCTCCGCTCAGGGATCCTCTCAGATCCGCATCGCATTCCGGGGAACCTTCCGCACGATGCAACGAGCCTTCCTCGAACTGGAGACGCGGATGCCCCAACTGCAACTGCAAGAACTGCGCATCGATCCGAGTTCGAACACCTCCTCCCTCTTAAACTTTCAGGTCACTTACAACGCATGGGAAAACTGAATTACATCTTGCTTGGAGCGCTGATGGCATCCTCTGCTATGGCCCAGCCCGTGGTAGATTCCGCTCCCATGGCACCGGGTTCCGGCCTGCCGGAGGCAAAAGTTCCAGCCTCCTTACCCAAAGAGGCAGGCCCTGCTAGCGCGACTCCGTCCCGCTTCGTAGGCACTTCCGAACTGAATGCCTATGTAGAATCCCTCAACTCAATTTTCCTGATCCGCAGTCGCGTCCGAGATCCCTTCGGCCAAGCGCAGGATCCGGACGCCAAGCCCGTCATCAAGGCTCCTGTGGCACAAAAGGCCCATCATATTGCCCCAGTTTTGGCCATCCAATTTTCTGAAATCGTCCAGAAAATTGTCGTCACCACAATCATGCCGGGCGAAAGGCGATTTCTGGTGGGAACTCGCTCCGTGAAACAAGGTGACCAGCTCCCGCTCAGTTTCCGAGGCAAACAAATCCGCGTGGAGGTTACCGATGTCACTTCTCGGCAGATTGAATTTCGTAATCTCGATACCGGCGAGATCGCCTCACGCAAACTCGACATGCTCCCTATCGGCATGACTCCGGGACATCATGGAATCACTGCTCCGGGCATGACGCCGGATCGACCGAACGCTCCGATAGAACTCGAAGCCGGCAATCCCGTGCCCTGAAACTTTTACAAAACCGCCCTACTGAAATCACCATGAAAGCTGCCAAAATCCTCACCATCTCCGCCGCCATTCTCGCGGCTGGATTGCTTCACTTGCAGGCCCAAGTCGATCCTGTGATCGAGCCAGTGGCAGCCGCGGGAGCGCAAATCCCTGACCTCCCATCCGCAGGAAATACCCAAGTCGAAGCACCGGCGACCGTGGTGGAATCCGCTGAGATTCCATCCGCAACCGGAGCTGCGGGAGCCGCACAACCCTTCCCTCCGCTTGAACAACAGAAGCAAGAAATGAAAAAATCGGACGAGGGCTATATCATCAAGGATGCGGAGCTCAATGATATCTTCCAATTTCTAGCAAAATCAGCCGGCCGCCAATATTTTCATAATTCAAAGATTGCAGGTCCCGAGTTCCGCGTAACAGGCCATCTTAACGATGGAAATCCGCTCCAACAGATGGAGGAACTTGCATTTATGTACGGGTTGTCCCTCCACGTCAAAGGCAGCACCATTTATGCACTCACCCAAGCACAACTCAGCCAACTGCCAAGTATTGAATTCCACTATCAACTCCGCTATCTCCGCCCGACGGATATGGAACAAATCAAGGAATTGATCAAACCCATGCTTAGTCCGGGCACGGGCATTGTAAACTTCGAACCTAAAACAAACACGATCATCATCATTGATTCAGCCCACCGCATTGAACAAGCACGCGACCTATTGCATGGTATCGATAAAGCCAAGGGTCAAATCATCGTTGAAACCAAAATTCTACGAGTAAACAGTACTGCTGGCGAACGCACGGGTGTTAACTGGTCAACTTCTCTTGGCAAGGATGGCACATCAATCAATATCTCCAAGGACCTTAACTCAATCTTTGGTTTGCCCACAACCTCAACCACTGGTATCACTGGTGACAATCTTGTTCTCAGCCCTGTCCAGCTTTCAGGCGTCCTTCGCGCACTTTCGGATGGTGGACTCGCTAGCCAGGTCTCCAACCCTACATTGATCACTGAAGATAATGAGCAAGCTACCATCTCTATCATCGACCGGATTCCAATCATCACCACCACTACCACCGCCGGCACCGCGACGACGCCTGCTATCATGACCGATGAAGTTCGATATAAAATTGATACCGCGGATAAAAGCATCGACCAGGATCCGGACAAGCATCGCGAAATCGGCATCTCCATGGTGGTCACTCCCACCCTCCTGCCTGATGGGACGATCCGTATGAAGATGCGCCCGCGGTCCGCCCAGATCATCGAACAAATCATAGGTGCGAACGGAAATAAATATCCCCGCGTTACGGAATCCATGCTGGAATCCATTGCCCGAGTGCCAGATGGCCACTCGCTCGTCGTCGGTGGATTTTATGCGGCAGCCCAAAACACGGATAAAACAAAAGTTCCGATCCTGGGAGATATCCCAATCATCAACTTTTTCTTTAAAAGCAAGGAAGCCACCAAGGAAAAGACCAGCCTTGTCTTCATTGTCACTCCCAAGTCTTACGATCCGACGAGTCGGAGCGCAAGCCAAGCTGCCGGAAGCCGGGTTCGTGCTAGCACCGCGCTTGGCTGCGACCACGACTGGATCGACGAGGACAACCCCGGTCCCGCCTACGAACCTAACATGAAGAGAGCCATTCGCGCTCTACGACCTACACAAGCCCCTTACTATCCTCGTGCCGATGAGATACTACCCCAAGAAGTTCCAGAGCAGCCCGCGATCCAAGAGAAATCTGCTCCTACCCGCACCCAAACTCACTTTAGCGCCGCAGGAAAACGCTGAACCTATGCTGATAGGAGTGACCAGTTATTTACCGGATCAACACAATTCTTCATATTAAACTGTTTAACTTTACATAACCGCCATGTCATCAGCCTCACCATTTCTGGCGGTTCAAGAACCCTTAATTCAGGCCAAGGGAGCCGATATCTGGGACTTTGCGGAGATTTGCCTTCAACAAACTGCTGCCGCGCTCCAGCAAGCTCGGGTCGCCACCCCATCAGAAATCTCCCAAGGGATCGCCACCGCCCGCGAAGCACACGCTTTGGGACAACCTTCTGACCTTATCGAAGTGCTTGCACGCATCCAAGGTCATGGCGAAGAACATATCGGCCCGGCCATCCTCGAACTTGGAAACAAAATCGCCGCCACCCAAACGCCATATGCGCCGTTTGTCCCTTTTGCAGGAAGATTGATTGCTCCCTCTGCATTTTATGAGTCGTTTGATCAAATCCATAAAATCGCCCGAATTTTGCTTTCACCTGTGATTTATGCAGAAGATACCGATGCGCTAGGTACCGCCTCGGCTAATCCAGTGGCATCATCCATCTTGGCTGAAGAAATCCGAGCTGCCGTTTTTAGACGATTTGGAATTCGTCCATTCGTCACCATAGCCCGACTCGATTACGAAAGCTGGACTTTCCTAACCCGCAAACACTTCGAGCTATGATCGAGTTCGACGGAATCTCATTTAATGAACTCATCAGCCGCCGGATCATGGGCGAGCTGGCAGGGCACGACCCCAGCTATGCAGAACTTGGTCAAGATCAGGTTCCTAACCGTGTCACCCGTTATAGTTTCATGGCTGCCATCGCGAAAATCAACGGACTGCCCTTTTTCCCGAAAGTCGCTGAATTTTGCGATGGCACACTTCATGCCACTTGCGATTCCACGGTGATGACCCGTGGATTTTTTGCCCCGCTCTGCCTCACTAGTGACGATAAACTGATTGTGGCGATTGCGAATCCCTGGAGTTCTCTTCCGGAAGAGTACTTGGCACCGCGATTCCCTAACTTAGAGATTGTCAAGATCGTCACGCTGGCTACGGAAATCAGCCGGGCGATTGAATCTATCGCGACTAACAACGGCCCCAGCAAGTCCGAGCTTGAGGCCATTGATGTAGAAGATTTGGACGATGGAATCCATGACTTTGACGTGACTACGGACTATGCCGAGCCGATGGCCCAGCTCGTCGCTTCAATCATGTCAGACGCTGTTAGAACCCGTACATCCGACGTTCATTTCAAGGTGGAGAAGGAGACATTTTACTATTGTTTCCGGGTGGACGGAGACATCGGCGCAAGGGTGGAAATTCCGATGAAACTAAAGGACCGGTTGGACGCCTTCCTACTCAACCTGATGCGCCTCCCTACCGAGATCCGCAACACGGCTCCGGGCATCTCCGGACGTTTCACGATTTCCTATTTTCACCGCCCTATCGATATCCGGTACGAGCGCCACCGCACCTATCGAGGATACCACGTCACGATGCGCTTGCTAGACAAGAGCAATATCAATGTAACCCTTGGCAAAGGAACACTTGCATTCGATGATGAGACGATGTTCGCCCTGAACAAGGTGATGAAAATCCCGGCTGGCATCATTGTCATGTCCGGTCCCACGGGTTCCGGGAAATCCACAACTCTGAATGCCATCCTGCGGGAGCTCAACCGCCCGGATGTTAATATTCTAACACTAGAAAACCCGGTGGAAGACGAGGTGCCCGGCATCACTCATTGTGACTTGAAGAGTCCGAAGGAATTCAAACCCATGATCGCCTCCTTCATGCGATCCGACCCCGATATCATTCTAATGGGTGAGGTCCGGGATATTGAATCTGCGGAACTTGCCATTGAAGCCGCCGTGACGGGTCACAAGGTTCTAACAACAATTCACACCGCGCGGGCCTCACAGATCATCGAGCGTTTCGAACAACTCGGTCTGGAGCGCTGGAAAATCGCACAAACCTTGAAAGCCGCCTGTGCCCAGCGGCTAGTCAAACTTCTCTGCCCCTACTGCAAGGAGCCCTCCACGGGCATTGAGGAAATGGACCGGAAAACTTTCAGTCTCGACGATTCTTGGGCAAACATTCCGGTTTTCACTTCAAAATCCGGCGGCTGCCAGGAATGCCGCAGCACAGGCTATAGCGGTCGGACTGCCATCCTGGAGATCATTCCCATTACTCCGAAAATTTCCGATATGCTCGCGAAAGGCGAGATGACGCCCTACGAACTTGAAATGAAAGTCGCTGAAGAAGGCGTTCTCCCAAGTCTGCGACGGAGTGGCTTGCGGCTGCTCCGGGACGGAAAAACCGACCTTATTGCCGTCAGCAAGGTCATCGACATGACATATACAGATGACTAACACGACCACTGCAACGAGCCCGCCTCCACAAGCTTCAGCCGCCCCGGCGAAAGGCTCTGCTTCTGTCGGCAAAAAAGGTCCTATCTCCGGGCTAGGGAAAGTCACAAGGATTCGGGAGTTCAAGAAGAAGGATCAGGTCGATCTATTCCGCGGTGTCAGCTCAATGTTGCGCGCTCAGATCAACACGGCAGACGCACTCAAATACTACGGGCAAGGTCTGCCTAACAAAGATGTTTCCGATACCCTCGCCCACATCCGCGAAGACCTCAACAAGGGCATCAATGTTCACGAAGCGTTTCGCCGGACGAACCGTTTTAACGAAACAATCATTGGCCTCATCCAGGCAGGATCGGATGCAGGACAACTTCACCACGCGTTCCAAGCACTTGCCAGTCGTCTGAAAAGTTCCCTGTTTTTCCAAAAGCAAATCAAGAAGGCAACGATCACTCCCTGCTGCATCATCTGTGTTCTAATGGGCGCATTTATCGTTTCCCAAGTAAAAATTGTCCCTCAGGTTGAGGAAATGTTAAATGGCGTGGGTGCGAAACCCGATGGCATGACCGCAATTTCATTCAAGGTCAGCCATTTTACGCAACAGGTTTGGCCGATCTTTGTCATCGGTGTTATTAGCATCGCCGTGATCATCTTCCGCTCAGTCCATGTGCGGAACCTGCTCCTCGGATTTGTCATGTCAAAATGGCGTCTGCTCCGGCTTCTGGTCATGAGTCTCCGCCAAGTGACATTCCTATCAACAATCCAGTTGCTTCATTCCAATGGAATCAACCTTGCAAAATCCATCCGCGTATCGGCCAACAGTGTCAAGAACACGCCGTTCTATGAGGAACTCCGCAACGCAGCCGACAAGTATGAGCACTCGGGAGTCCCGCTATCGACCGCATTCGCGAAATACACCTCGGTGGACGCACAAGTCACTCACATGCTATCCATCGGGGAGAAGTCCGCCTCGCTTGACGCACAACTGGGAATGCTTTGTGAAATGTATGAAGAGGATTTGCAGAATCACATGAGCACCTTCGCCGCTGTCATCAGCTTGGTGGTGCTACTCATGGCGGTCGTTCTCATCGCAGCCGTATTCATCGGAACTTTCCTCCCCATCTTCCTCATGGGGCCGAAAATGATGCAATCGGGCGCTTGATCTGCCAATCGTTTTCTATCAATTGAATTCAACAACCTAACACAACCATGCAACTCACCCGCTTCGACCGCTGGCTGCGGGAAAAATATGTATATGAAATGCATATCAAAACCCTTCGGCCACCGGAATGCCTTCCGAAGGGTATCCGCACGGTGGAGATTCCAGACGTCCCCGGAGTACGTTACAAGCACCTGTTTATCGCGAGTAGTAGCAAAGCCGCTGATAACATGATCGCGCAATTACGGGAAAATAGCCAGATGTACACCACCCAGATCGTTGATCGGACGGTCTGGTATGCACCGTTCATCGCTCCCAAGACGAAATCGGTCACTTGGTGGGTTTTCTCCCTCATTGTGATTTCAATCAGCCTCTTCTTTGCCTTACTTTATCTCAAAGGACTTACCGAAGACCCGGAATTCCGACGCAATTTCAAGGATACCGTCAAACTTTTCAGAACCGGAAACATCGTGATTTCTGACTTTGCAAAAGCCCCTGAATCCGCTAATAGATCGTTGCCATGAAATCCACTCGTTTACCTTACCGTCTCAAACGGGGTTTTACGCTCTTGGAAATGACTATCGTCATCATGGTCCTACTGGTTCTCATCAGAATTGGATTTGTCTCATCTAGAAGAATGGATGATTGGAAGTTGGGCCGCAAGGCTTCCGAAACACTCCGTTCGGTGTATGCCGCCCAACGGATGTACCTTGCGGACAATCCCACCGTGTCCGTTGCCAGCCTAACCAGCGCACTCATCCTTCCCTACATGCCTAACAATGTGACCGTGATGCCTACGGTCACATCGTTGAGCGGAACTACTCTTAGCATTATTGTAACCGTATCTCCCCCTATTATCAATGCCGGGACAGGAGTCGCTTATGACCCTTCCGGCAGCACCAAGGACTCCCTGTGGGATGTTGGGCAATGACCCGCTTACTAATAATAATCTCCATATACGCATTTTCATCGGTGGTTCAGGCCACCGAGTTCAAGCACGTTGGCGATTTCCTGCTGCAAGCCCATTTCAAATTGACGGGCCAACAGGTGACGCCGGTTCCCATGAAGCCAATTGCCTTTAGCGTGTTTACCGATGGAGTGCACATCCGGGTCACTGCGGAAGGTGATGAGGACGCACATACCACGTTTGACATTTATCGTTCAGATGGGATCGGACACCAACGCCAAGGAGGGGCAGGAGCCCTAGAAGTGATTCCGGGACTCCAAGCGATTAGCAACGTGGGGGGCACGTTTCGGCACTTGCGACTCTCACGCGAATCCATGACCATCACTACCTTTCCCGGCGTGTCCGACCAAACTATTGTTAGCTATTCCGTCGCAGCGCAGCCTACCGCCGCTATCGTTCCAGTTTCGGATCAACCTCTGAAGAATCCATGAAGCCACTTCCCGCCCAAAACCCCAGCATCAGCAAGGCGAACGACAGCGCGATGCCGTCGATCCCTTCCACTCTGAATACCCCGGCGGGTCCCTATTCCACGGCAAACCGTCGCGTCTCGAACTGCTCTGTCCAACGGATTTATCCTTTGCTGCTGTTCACCAGCACTGCCATCGCCGCCCTGTTCTGCCTTATGTATATCACGAAGCCCGTCATTATGGCTTCACAGAGTCCACTTCCGAGTGATGCGGAAAATCCCCTTTTCCCTAAACTGGTCGCGGCGGTCACCGCTTCTGCGAAATCGGCCCCATTAATGCCAGATCAAGACCGGCTACCCGGCGAAAAAGGCGCTATCCATCCCGTTCCAATGCGAGCATCTGCGTCACCCGTCGCCGCATTCGAGCAAACCAACCTCCGTATCCAACACATCCTTACCGCCGAGGCCCCCGGCGGACACCTTGCCAAAATCGATCTGGACGTCCCCGTCCTCTATCAGAGCCGCAACATCCGTTGGACGGCTGCGGAAGTCGCTGAGGCCCGCGAACTCCTTGTGCGGCTCGCCGACTATCAGGAAAAATCCAGGAATTTGCGTGCGGAAGGCTCCGTTCTGCTCGATTCATGGAACCACCTGATAGAGCGCTCCATTCCCGCAGGTGCCTTGCGTGCCGACAGCCCCACGCTTCCGACCAACCAACAAGATGCCGCAGATTCACCCCGACCTGCCGGACTAAACACGAACGAGTCGATTAAAATTCAACCCACCGCAGGTAAATGAAACTCCACTTGCCCGTCATAGCCATGGGCATCCTTGGTGCGCTCGTTGTCCACGCCCAAAATGTGGTTGAGGAGCCTACGCCGGATCCTGTCCTTGACGCCATCCACGACTTCAACACCCGCGACAAGAGCAAGCCTGCGGAAATCTCTGTCGTGTTAGAACCCGAAGCTGCGAACTCCATTTCAGCCGAGAGCAAGCAAGGACCTTCTTCTCCTGTCCCTGGAAAGCCTCCGGAGCCATCGAATCAAACGCAGGAACCAGCGGACAAAGATTCAGTTGCAATTTCGCCCGATGAACAATCTCCCAAACCAGAGAATGGACTTGCCGTGCGGGTTGAGAAATTGCATGTCGGCAAAGGTACCATCGACCCCTCAAAAGTGAAATTGCTCGCGCCCTTCCCTGCCAAGCCGCTGGCTCAAGCGCCTGCCGGATGGCGTCTTGATGCTTCTGAAACCGCCCCGCCGTTTACCCGTGAAGTGGAACTTGCTCCCGGTTCAAAAATCACCCTGAACATCCGGCCCCACCTTCTCGTCCCGGATGCGGACGGGGCTCAGGTATTTTCCATTTCCGAACCCGGCTACGACAACGCCCTTGGCTATCAACAGACTGCCACCGTCGGTGCCATCCTTTCTAACTCTATCCAACGGTTGGACGAAGAGTCCAAGCAACTGGGAACCGCCATCGACAGCCTACAGCAACTCCTCATTTCCTTGCCGAAACCGGAATCGCCGCCTCAAGGAATTGAGCCCGTCAAACCCGTAATTTTACCCGTCCACAAGAAATGAAACCAACGACCGTTCCTATGATCTGCTGCACCGCCTTAGCCGCGATGTCCGCCGCAGGCTTCAGCCATTGGTGGTCACTCCGGCAATTTTCCTCCGTGATCCGCCTTGGATTTCCCATTTCCGCACCACTTCATTCCGTCATCCCTACCGCTGCACCTCCGATCATGCCAAGCAACCTCCTGGCCCAAGCGTCCAAGGCTCCGGTACCTGCTCCGGCCACTGATGCCTCGCAGAAAAAATTCTATGAGGCACTCATTGCAAAAATGGAAAGCTTACAAAATCAGAACCGCGATTTACTGAATCAAATCGCAGAAACCAACCGCGACGTGATGCAACTAGGTTTTCGCGTGGATACCCACTCGGAGTCTTTCCGGCCCATGCCCGTGACAGAAGATCGTCCGGATACAAGTTTTGACAACGGTCCCGGAGTCCTCCCGCCGCGAGCGGAACCTGTCCCTGTAAACCGATGATTGCTGTGAAATAGGTATTCCTGCCAGTTGCTCTAACACTCTCTCCCGCCATGAATAGAGACAGCCTCCCGGTCGTCGCATGGCCCATGTTAAAACGCCGCTGCCTGATTTGTATTTCACTCCTCATGCTCCCCCTGCTTCAAGCCGCACCCACATGGCAGGGTGAACTAACATCTCCAGAACCGGGCCCGTTTTTAAAACCCGTTCCCATGGTGCTCGACCTCCAAGTGAGTTGGAATGGAACGATCAACGCGGGCACTGTCCGCTTGGAGTTCGCACCGCCAGAGGTGCATAAGAGCGGGGCTTACGTTGTCCGCTCCTCCGCCGCAAGCCATGGAGCCGCCGCAGCGCTTTTCCCCTATCAGTCTAACTTTTGGTCGGAGATGGATCCTACTACTTGGCGGCCACACTACTTCCATGCAATAGAAACGGACAAAAAGGAAAAAGTCGTCACCACCGTCCGCCATGAGCCCGCGCATGTCGAAAGCGAGGAAGCCGCCAAGCTCCTCAAGACTGGAAATGTTAAACTAACAACCCACACTTTCACTTACGCTCCCGTCTTCGACATTTTCTCCGCGATGCTTCACGTCCGCAGCCAGAAGCTCGCCGCCGGAGATCACATCACGCTCGTTATCCATCCATTTGACACGCCCTACTTGCTCCGCGTGAATGTCCAATGCCGCGAAATTCACAATGGTCGCGATACCATCCGCCTTAACGTCGGCATGAGGAAAATCGACCGCAAGACCCTCGAACTTTTGCCTTACAAAAAGCTGAAACAGGACGCCACTCTCTGGCTCAGCGACGATGCAGACCGCATACCTATTGAGCTTCGAGCTGCTGTTTTCATCGGCGATGTCAGGGCCACTCTCACCGCTCAGAGTAAGCCGTAAGATGAGGAATTCCGTGATCCTGGAAGTTGCCTAACAAGGCCAACCCGCTTATCAATCCTGCCAATGAATATTAAACCCGTCCTCCTCGCCCTCTTCGCGATTATTCCCGCCGCTGCCTTCGAGGTGCCGGCGAATTCCACCCAATGCCTTGTTGGCATTTCCGAGAGCTGGGATGATTCCACCGTCACCCTCATTCTCTACGAAAAAACGGAAAGCGCTTGGAAGCCGGTGAGCAAAGCCTGGCCAGCCCGGCTCGGAAAAAGCGGCCTCGTCTGGGGCAAGGGTCTTCATCCCGTTCCAACCGGCGCAGTCACCAAGAAGGAGGGCGACAACCGCTCCCCTGCCGGAGTTTTTGCCATCGGCGGTGCATGGGGATACGAGTCTGGTATTTCAAAACATGCTGCCCTGCCCTACTGCCAGGTCACTACCCGAGATCTTTGGGTCGAAGATCCAGCCTCACCGCAATATAACCGCCACATCGTTCTAGAACATGAACCGACAACTCCTTGGGAGAAAAAACAACAGATGAAACAGAATGATCCGGCGCATTCCCTTAAACTGTTCATCGCCCACAATGCCCCGCCGAACGCAGTCCCGAATGCAGGTTCGTCCATCTTCTTCCACATCTGGCGCGGCGGCGGCACCCGCCCTACCGCTGGTTGCACGACCATGGAAAAACCCAAATTGCAGTGGTTGATCGCCCAAATCGATCCTTCGCGCCACCCGCTCTATGTGCTCCTGCCGAAAGCCGAATATCATCAATACCGCTCGATTTGGAAACTGCCTTAAATGCAAACAGTGGGGATTTTACAAATTGCTACCTGGTAACGGCGAGTCTGCACGTTAAATAGAGTCGCTTTAAGTGAGCATGAGATTTCTGACTACAAATTGTCTTTGTAAACTCGCGAATTGCACTCAGGTTCTTGCATTCTGCACAGTCTTTTCACTCAGGGATTCTTCTATTTTCAAACAACACAAGGCATCGGAAAAATTTGAAAAGCGGTATATGAAACGCTAAGATCAGCTCGGCATTTATCCAAATATTCTATTTAAACAGTGTTAGTAAAATCGCTACTACTTGCAGTAGGCCGGCTCCTAAAAGAGTCGGTAAATGGTTTTATCAAGCACGACGGAACGCGCATGAGCGCGGCACTGGCTTACTACTCCGCGTTTTCACTCGCTCCGCTGTTATTGATCGCAGTAGCGATCACCGGCGCGTTTTTTGGAGATGATGCAGTCCGCGGGGTTCTCGGTGGCGAACTGCGGCGGACCATGGGACCAAGCGCTGCATTCGTCGTCCAAGATATGGTGGCCAACGCCCGCAAACCGGCGGATACTTGGATGATGTCGATTTTCGGTATTACCCTTCTTCTGGTCGGGGCGGCCGGAGTGTTCGGCGAACTTCAAGCGGCCCTGAACAAAATCTGGGATACAGGCGAAAAACCCAACAGAGGATTCAAGGGAATTGTTAGGGATCGGCTCATGTCGTTTTCGATGGTGCTGGTAACTGGATTTTTGTTATTGGCTTCCATGGTCCTAAGCACGGTTTTGCAAGCAATGGCCGCGCACCTAGGCGAAAGTACGGGTCTGCCGCTTGCGGCATGGATCACGAGCAGCGGGATACTATCATTTCTAGTCACGGTCCTATTGTTCTCGGCGATTTTCAAAATCCTGCCCGATGCTCCGATCCAGTGGCGGGATGTCTGGGTCGGAGCCTTGTTCACCACTTTTCTGTTCATCATCGGCAAATACGCCATCGGCTGGTATCTAAGTCGGGCGGCCACCACCTCCAGTTACGGTTCTGCCGGGTCTTTCGTGGTGATGTTGTTGTGGCTTTATTACTCCAGTATGATCCTGCTATTCGGGGCAGAATTTACCGAAGCGCACAAGCGATTGAGGGATGTCCGCCCGTCTGATAGGTGAATTCACTGTATGGAGCGGCTACGCCGCTCTACGGATGCCAGGACATCTCGTGCGGCTTCAATCCGCCACTCTTCGACGCCATCCCGCTGCCGGATGGCCTCTAGTTCCAGTCCTGCAAAGTCGATATCCTTCCATTCAGGAAACCAGCATGATATCTCTCCCAACGCCGACCAAAGGAGCCGCTTGCCCTGCACCCCAAGTGCCAACATTTCCAACGCTTCGAATAGACCGAGCTTGCCGGGTTCCAACCCCTCCCACATGAGCTTGAGGAAACCTACCCGCGCCGCGAGCTTTCCAGCCGCTTGATGAATGCTGCTCGACTGCATCTGCGAGGACGCCAGCAAATGTTCCAGAAGCGCCCGATCAACCTCGACCGCTTTTTTTAGATCCTCGAAAAAAACCACCGCTTCAGGCGCTTCAAAGGTAGTGATCAAATGGTCAATCACCAAAACAGCGCCAGATGATCCTGCTAGATGGTCGTTGAGATAACGTTCAATTTCTTGGTCCATAATGTGTAGCTTATACCTGTTAGTGTTCCATCGCCTCAATTCTCGTGCATCTTCACGACTGCAGATTGAACAATGTTACATTCATCGGTAACTGATTTGGTTTTCATAGCCGCGAACTTTTGATCCTATTCCCGTCCGAAACGCCGCAGGATCGACGTTGTGATCGAGTGAGCTTGTAAATCCAGCCATTCGGATGGCGGCGTAAGAGCTTCGTGTATCGTAAATCCGCTGGCAGCGATGTCACGCAGGTCCGCCCAGTTGACGGGCATTGATACGGGTGCTCCTGGACGACTCCGCAAGCTCCATGGCGCGACGCAAGTGGCCCCTCGACCGTTGCGCATCCAGTCGATAAAAATTTTCCCAGTTCGTTTTGCCTTGGTGGCGGTGACAACAAAGCGCTTTGGATTATAAGTGGCGATGGCTTGTGCCACCAATTTGCTAAAGTCGCGCATCACAGGCCAATCGTGGGTCCGCTTGAGGTGAAGCACGATATGAAGTCCTTTTCCCCCGGAGGTTTTAACCACGGTGGACAATCCCATATCTGCTAGATAATCGCGCAGCAGAAGGGCAGCACCCAGCACTTCCGTCCAAGGGACTGCGGAATCAGGATCGAGATCCCATGTGAGAAAGTCCGGATGCTCAGGATTGGGAAATCGGGAACCCCAAGGATGGAATTCTATCACCCCGAATTGTGCCAATGCCACTAGACCTTTTGTGTCTTTGACAGAAAAGATGGTGGTCCCGTCGCTCAGTTCCTTTTGGAAAACATGCGCGGGAAGATGCGCGGGAAACGACTTCTGGAAAAACATCTGTCCGGTGATTCCATCAGGAGCCCGCAGGACTGCCAGTGGCCTGTTAGCCACATAGGGAAGCATCCATTCCCCCACCCGTTCATAATGGCGGGCGACTTCCATTTTAGTGATCTGATCCATCGGATAGACTAAACGTTCCGGGTGACTGATCGTTATACTTGCCGCTTTCAGTTTGTCTAACCCTGCGCTCGCGACTTGCAGGCCGTCCAAGTGCACTTCGGATGCGACCTTGTCTTCGCGAAGGGCAATGAAGCTGCCTTGGCGAATAGATCCGTCGCGGGTGATCTCCGCGAATTCGATCTCCGCAACCAAAGATGGAAGCAACCACGTCACTGCGGGTTCCTTGGATTGGAACGGGCTTTTCGTCGTGTGCATCTCTTTGAATTTCACTAACAATTTCGTTCGCGCGGCGTCCGAAAATCCAGTTCCAACTTTGCCCCTTGGAATCAGCTTTCCGTTTTCAAACGAAGCGAGGACAAGTGCTCCAAAAGCGGGCAAGGCTCCTTTGGGGGCGGTGTAACCGCAGATGATAAACTCTTGGCGTGCGCGGCATTTGGACTTGGCCCAATCCTTTCTAGCGCGTTCGAGATACCGTCCCGCAGCGGTTTTGCTAATGATTCCTTCGAGTTCGTTCTTACACGCCTGTTTGAAAAGTTCAGGGCCCATTTCAGCGGGCCAGACTTTGGATCGCCGCAGCGGGCCTGATTCGCTGACGACAAGTTCCGCCAAACGTTCCAAGCGGGTGGACAGACGCAACTCGCGTAAATTGATGCCATCGAAATGAAGAAGATCGAATGCGACAAATGCGATTTTTTCCCCAGTCCCGGCACGCAGAGCCTCCTGTAATTCGCCAAACCGAGAACGGCCTTTTTCATCGAATACCACGGCCTCGCCATCAAGCACAAAATCCTTTACCGTTAGTTTCGCCAGTTGTTTGGCAAGTAGGTGGAAGCGATCCGTCCAGTCGATCTGGTTGCGCGTATATAACTTCAACTCCTGTTTACGCTGGACGGCGATTAAGCGATAGCCGTCCAATTTGATCTCATGAACCCACTCCTCGCCGGTAGGGACGCATGGCACAGAGCGGGCAAGTTGGGGAGAAATGAATGCTGCAATTTCATGGTTCGGTTTTGAGATCGGCGAGGGATGGGTGGCCGGGTTGAGCATTTTCAACATCCAGTTAGGCTCTTCTTTCATCCGAGCGAGGATAAAGGGGCCGCTCAAACGATTGCCTTTCAGATGAAATTTGAGAGTCCCGGCAGCGAAATCCTTGCGCCATGTTTTTTCCATGGGTTCCCATTCGCCTTTGTCCCAAATTGATACCGTTCCGGCTCCATAATTCCCTTCCGGAATAATCCCTTCAAAGGTTCCATATTCTATTGGGTGATCCTCCACATGCACTGCAAGACGCTTGGCCGCAAGATCCTCTGGAATCCCTTTGGGGACGGCCCAGCTCACGAGCACGTTGTCGATTTCCAAGCGAAAATCAAAATGATGAGAACGGGCGTGGTGTTCTTGGACGACAAAGGATTTCCCGGCCCTGGTAGCCAGCTTCGCATCCGGTTCAGGCGTTCGTTTGAAGTCCCGCTTGGAGTTATATTTTTCAAGCGGTGCGGCGGCCTTTTTTGCTCGCGGATTTTTTGGCGGCATTTTTTGTGGAGGCGCTCTTGGCGCGTGTTTGGGGTTTCACAGCGGGAGATTTCTTGGCAGGACCGACGGGCTGTTTGATGCTCCGCTCGAGGTAATCCGCCAGATCCAAAACTTTTCCTTCTTCCCGGCCATCATCCGATTGCTTCACATCATCAACGGTCTCGCCACCCGCGATCTTCTTTTCAATGAAATCCATCAAGGCATCGCGGTATTCATCATGATAGTCATCCGGCGTCCATTTGGCGGTCATTTCGTCTATCAAACGTGTGGCCAGATCCATCTCCTTTTTTACCGGCTCCCATTTGCTATCGCTGGATGAGGGCAGATCAAGCTTGGAAGAAGCCTGGATTTCCTGTGGAAACCGCAGCAACATGAGAATCAGGACATCATCGCGGACGAACATCGCAGATAGATATTCGCGGGTGCGGATGACGACGCGGGAAATGCCCGCTTTACCGCTTTTTCTCAGAGCCTCGCGAAGCAAGGCGTATGCCTTGAGTCCGCGTTTGTCAGGTTCCAGATAATAGGGTTTGTCGAAAAGAAGCGGGTCAATATCGGCGAGGGAAACGAACTCGGAAATTTCAATAGTTTTAGTTAGCTTCGGCTGAACCGCGCCTAGATCTTCGTCGGTGAGGAGAATGAATTGTCCGCCTTCATGTTCATACCCCTTCACGAGGCGATCCCATGGCACTTCCTCGCCAGTGTCTGCATTCACTCGTTCGTAGCGGATGCGCGAGTGGTTTTTGCTGTCCACCATGTGGAAATGAATATCAGGTCTGCTTTCTGCGCTCGTCAACGAGACGGGAATATTAACCAGGCCGAATGCAATCGCACCTTTCCAAATTGAGCGGGCCATAGGGATTGATTGAGTTAAGGGCTAAAGTGAAATTGTTAATGTCTCTGATCGTCGTTTGCAGTCGCCGTTCCAATAGGGAAAGCGCGCAGCTTCATGGATCGCGGCTTCAAACAGGGTGCGAATTGCAATCTCGTATTGCCCGCAACATGCACATTGCACCACACAGTTTCGTGTACTTGAAACTCCCTGCTTTGAAAGTGGCATAGAAGACGAGGAGCGCGGCGCAAGTTGGCCTTGGCACAATAAATGCAAAACGCATTTCAAACCTATCCATAAAAGTTCTAAATCTGGATTGTCGCAATTCACACTTGATCGTTCACAAACGAAACATCGTAAGAAAATGAAGATTTCACCTACGCATCTGAAGCGTTACAAGGATGTTGCGCTGTTGTTTTACCGCCATGCTCATTCGGATATTCTCAAACAATCGGGATTTGATGAAAATTCCGATACTAACGGACCCAAGGAAGACGGTGTTGATTTGGCGAAGGATTTGGAAAGTCTTGGGCCAACCTTTATCAAAATTGGGCAACTGTTATCTACCCGCGCAGACCTGTTACCCCCATCTTATCTTGAGGCGCTTGCTCGATTGCAAGACAAGGTGGAACCCGTTCCTTATGAGGATATCGAGAAAATTGTTCAAGACCAACTAGGTGTTAGAATCTCGAAAGCGTTTGAGAATTTTGAGAAAAAACCGCTTGGCTCAGCCTCGCTCGGACAAGTCCACCTAGCCACCCTGCGGGGAGGAAAAGTCGTGGCGGTGAAAGTGCAGAGACCTGGTATTCGCACACAGATCGTTGAGGATTTAAACAGCCTTGCGGAGATTGCAGGATTTCTCGATGAGCACACCGAGTTCGGTCGGCTATATGAAACCGCGCGGATCGTAGAACATTTCAGGGGCACCCTGATGCGCGAGTTGGACTATCAGAAAGAAGCGCTTCACTTGGGTGAAATTCGGAAAAACTTACAGGAGTTCCATCGCCTACGGATTCCCATGGTCGTTGACGACTACTCCACGTCCCAAGTTCTAACCATGGAATACCTAGCAGGCACGAAGATCACTTCGTTGGCCGGCCCGGTTCTAGTCGATCTTGACGGTGATGTGTTAGCCGAAGAGCTATTTCGTGCTTATTTGAAGCAAATATTAGTCGATGGATTTTTCCACGCAGATCCCCATCCCGGAAATTTACTTCTGACGCCCGAGCGGGATATCGCCATCCTTGATCTCGGCATGGTCGGGAGGCTCAACCAGAGGATGCGAGATCAACTGATGCACCTGTTGGCAGGCATTGCGGATGGGGATGGTGTACAAACCGCAGAAGCCGCAATGAGGATAGGGGAACCTAGGGAGGGGGCGGTTGACCGAAAAATTTTCATTAACGCCATTGAAGAAATCGTGGGATCGGTAAAAGCACGGAGTATGGAAAACATGCAAGTCGGTGCTTTGGTCTTGCTGGTTATGCAGGCTTGCGCGGCAGCGGGTATCCGCATTCCAGCAGAAATTAGCATGTTAGGTAAAACTCTGATGAACCTCGACAGAGTCGGCGTTATACTATCACCGGGATTTGAACCCAATGAATCGATCCGTCGTCACCTGACCGAAATCACCAGCAAGCGGATGAAAGAGTCGCTTACCTCCGCCAATCTTCTTGGCATACTTACTGAGACAAAGGATTTCCTTGGCCAGCTACCATCGCGGATGAACCGAATTCTAGATCTGGTGGCTGATAACAAATTCAGCGTCAAGGTGGATTCGGACAACGAACACAAAATGATCCAAGGATTGCAAAAGGTGGCGAACCGCATCACCACTGGGCTTATATTGGCCGCGTTTATCATCGGATCATCAATGCTGGCGAGAGTGGAAACCACTTACAGAATCTTCGGCTATCCGGGTCTCGCGATGGTTTTCTTTCTAGTCGCCATTTTAGGAGCCTCGTGCCTCATGTTTCAGATTTACTGGAAGGATGAATAACTAAGTTATATTACCATGAAAGATCATAAAAAAACTCCTTGGTTTTCAAAGTTTGCCAAAACAACCTCCAGTTATGCGGGGCGTCCTGTGAGCTTTGGAGCCGCACTTTTGATTATCATAATTTGGGCATGCAGCGGGCCCCTTTTTCGTTATAGCGATACGTGGCAATTGGTTATTAATACCAGCACTACTATCATTACATTTCTCATGGTTTTCCTCATCCAGAATTCCCAAAACCGGGACTCCCAAGCCATTCAAATTAAGCTCGACGAATTGATCCGAGTGCAGTCGAAGGCAAACAATGCCCTTTTGGATTTGGAGGATCACACCGAGGAGGAACTCGATCAGGTGAGGGCGGAATTCGTGAACCTGGCGGAGAAGGGCCGGAAACGTAAGGGCATCGCTGCGCGGTAAGCCGCCCACGATTTTCAACCCGCTTGCATCATGATGAAATTTGTGATAATTAACTCTCTATGATGGACGGTCCTACCGCGACTCACCCGTTGTTTCCTGCGGATCAGGCGATTCTCTGGTTGCCAGGCTTTCCTGGAGACCGGAAGGCTTTCTGCACCTACAATAGAAATCCGGCTGGGAACGCTCCTAGGGGTCGCAGAAAGGCAAGTCCTCCATTTCCCGTGAGTCCGGTTAATTATGTTGCGTGGGACGCAAATGCCGATCCTCCGTTTCCCTATCATCCCATCCCGATTGCTCGACTGCTCACATTGGCGGACATGAACAAACTGTCGCTGCGAGTTCTCCAGCTTGCGGGCGCTTGCGAAAGTGAGATCGGAAATCCCTTACGGATTCTGCGAAATGACAAAAAATGTCTTATTCTCTTGGCCCTAGCGGAAATGCGTTGCTTGTCAGGCTTTGTCCCCCCACCCCATGTAGATTTAGCGGTTAGGGAGCCGATGGTGGAGGCGTGATTTCCTTGATGCCCTCGGGGGTGAATTCGCTGTCCTTGTAGGTGACGCCATGCTTGATCTTCGAGCCTTCGAGGGACGTGGCAGAACCTTTTTGCGGGCTTTGAATGGTAAGGTTGGCTGGGATGGATCGGCCCATATCATCCTTGGCAACATCCGTAGTGTCTATCCGTCTAACTAACGCGCTGGTGGCAGAATATTTCTCGATTCGCAAGGGAACAAGGCGGCGGAGGTCGATCCACGAGCGGACTCCAGAATACCCAGAGTGTTGGTCTTTTCCGGGCTTGGATTCGAGGATTTGACAGTTCACGCGGTCCACGACTTCGGTGCCGACGATGGTTTGATTTTCCCAGGCGAAGAAATTTTCGAGGACATCCGCATACGACAGATCGCTGCCAAAAAGGGAATCCTTCATTTGACCGAGAGGCCGGAGGGTGTTAGGTGGCAGGAATTGCGAACCGCTACCTCCATCATTTCCCGATTGCCGTAGCAAGACGGCTTCACCTGCGCGGTCTTTGGGCCAAATCACCTGATAGACGACCTCAGTGGATGACTTGGTGCGGCGTTGTTTGATTTGAAGTTGGAAGGCAGTCTTCGGGCCACCTCCTGCGGGCTTGACGGCCATCTTGAGCCGAACGAAGGCCGAGCCGTCTTGTTGAAGGGCACTGAGTGAGGCGGCCAGGTCTTTCGCGGAAGGCGCAGGTTCGGCCGCCCGCGCGGTAAATGTAAACGAGCTGACGGCGGCGGCGAGGATCAGGATTGTTTTCATGCAATTGATTTAGAAAGAGATTTTTAACCCTGCATGGCCAAGCTAGGCGTGAGTCGGGAGCTTCGCCATGCAGGATAGAGGCCACTCAACACACCGACGATCACGGCGATGGCCACGGAAATCACCATAAGCCGAGCGCTCAGGTCGGGTTCAAGCAGGCCATGGATGGCGGGCAGGGTTTCCAAAATTTTTACCCCGACGGTTCCGATGATGACGCCACCGATGCCGCCGAGAAATCCCAGCATGGCGGATTCTAATAGGACCATCCGGATGATGCGGCTGCGCTTCCAGCCGATAGCTAGCAGGATGCAAATTTCCTGTTTCCGTTCAAAAACGGTCATGAGCATCGTGTTCATGACTCCAAGCACGCCGACAATGACCGCCAACAGCGAAGTGCCCCAGCTCATGGCACTGATGAAGCGGTAGGCCTGGCTGTTGCCGACATTATCACCAGCAGGCATGGCACGAGCCTCGGGAATAAGAGTGTTGATTTTTGCACAGAGACTTTTCACTTCTTCTGCGGTCATACCGGGAGTGGCGCGGATATCGATGATGTTAATCTTGCCTTCATTTCCCGAGATTTCCTGATAGAGAGGCAGTGATAGGATTACCGAACCGTTTTCTACCAGGGCACCGCCATCGACGATTCCTACGACGGATAATTCTTTGGCCTCAATTTGGACGGTATCGCCGATTTTTTTCTTAAGCACTTCCGCAGCGTTCTGACCAAGGACCACGGCGGATTCCATCGAATCGTTAGGCATCCGGCCGGACAGTAGTTTGAGATTCTTCCAGGAAAACCCTCCCCATTCACGGGCGGAGACGACCATCATGGATGAGTCCTCAATGCTCGTTAGATCGACGAAAATCGCACAGGTGGCGGCAACTCCCGGAATGCTGGCGATGTGGTCCCGGACGGACGAGCTGAATGGCTTGGGGGCGAGGGCGCTGCCCATGTTGCTTACCACGATGTCTGTGCCGCGGGCTTTCATTCCCATTGCCCAGCTTTGCTCGAATCCCCGGGAAATGCCGACGAGCGCGACGACGGCGGCGATGCCGATAGAGATGCCCACCAACGTGAGGCCGGTGCGGACGGGGCGCCGCCAGAGTCCGCGCACGATGATGGTGAAAAAGGTCATGACGTTGTTAGATCGGGGCTGCCTGCTGGTCGGACACGATGTGCCCGTCCATCATTTCAATAGTCCGCGAGGCGCGGCGTGCGATGCTCGGATCGTGAGTGATAAGCACCAAGGTCATGTTCTGCTCCGTGGAAAGACGGATGATGAGGTCGAGAATGTGGTGGGCGTTTTCGCTGTCAAGATTGCCCGTCGGCTCGTCGGCGAGCAGGACGGATGGGCCATTGGCGAGACTGCGGGCGATGGCGACGCGCTGCCTTTCCCCGCCTGAAAGCTTTGCGGGAAAATGATCCAGGCGATGCTCCAGTCCCACGAGTTTCAGCAATTCGATGGCGCGGCTTTGTCTATCCGGGCGGGGCCTATCAGTTTCGAACATCGGCAACTGGACGTTTTCTTTCGCGGTGAAAGTTGGCAGGAGGTGGAAGGCTTGGAAAATGATTCCGATCTCGCGGGCACGGTAGGCAGCGGGATCGGGCAGGCCGGGGAGCGAATTTCCACGGTAGAGCAAGTTTCCCGAGCTAGGGAAATCAAGCGCGCCAAGCATTTGAAGCAGAGTTGTTTTCCCACAACCGCTGGGGCCGGTGATCGCTACGAATTCCCCCTGATGAATGCGAAAATCCACACCTCGAAGCGCTTGCACTTTGCCATCGTCGTATTCCTTTTTTAAACCCTTCACCTCAAAGATACAATCCTTGGAAAAGGAATCGGAGGTCGGGGTGGAGCGCATCATGATCAATTGTTAGAAGTTTTCCACTGCGCCCCCACCCGCGGGTCGGCGAGGTTTTTGATGAGATGATGCAGGGCATGGCCGTAGCTGGGGAAAGGATGGATCTCGTCCTCATGACGCGGAGCAAGTTCTGCAGCAAGTCTCGGCAATTCGGCATGAGGCAATCCCACATGCATGTGATGCAAACCGTGATAAGGCTCGTGGAGAAGTGTGAATGCGATCAACCGCCCGCTCCATCCCCTCGCCACGATGCTGCGTGTGCCGCTGTTCACAGTGCTGCCTGTTAGTCCGACGTGCTCGATGTATTTCCGCCAGCTTTGGAGATTGCCGGCGATGACCGTGGGCACCAAATACATCCATAGGAAATAATGCCAGATCTGAAAGTGATAGACTGCGGTTAGAATTCCCGTCCAAACCACCACGATCAGTCCAAGCTCCATCCAAATACGGCGGCGGACTTTCCGACTGCGGATCGGTGAGCCCTTGCGCAAGAAGGTTCGCAGAAAAAGTGCGGGCGTGAAGATCAAACCGCAGGTGAGTTCCAGGAAAGCCGCAAGTATCCTCGCCCATCGCGGGGTAGTGGTGAAAACAAATGGCCACAATTCTTCGTCGCGTTCGGTAGTGAAGTGGGCATGGTGTGATTGATGTGCGGCGCGATAGAGGCTGAAACTCATGAAACTCATGACGCCGATGAGGACGCCGTCAAACTCATTGAAGCGCCGATTCCGCCGGAGGAGACCGTGCGACGCCTCGTGAAAGCCTACCGCCGCGCCGTGCATTAGATGGCTGGCGATCAGAACGAAAGGCAGTGCAAACCACAGCGACACCCCACGATTCAAGACGAGAAACAACGCGATCTCGGTGCACAAAATCGATATACTCACGATTTGGAAAGCCGAGCGGCTCACCCAATGAACCTCCTGCGGGCCATCTAACATTTCTATGGAACTCATTGCGATACGGTCATGAAGGTAGAGATCAGATTTTCCGGAGAACGACAAACGTCCGCCAGCACCGAGACATACATGCGCCCGATTTCCTGAATGTCTCGTAGAGAAAAAAGATTTTGCCGGAATAGCCATTCAACTTCCAGGGCGTCCCCGTCTTCGGTGACCTCGCAGGCGAGGTCGAAGCGTGCCGTTCCGCTGGAATGGATTCTAAGTTTAAGAGAAAATCCCGGCACGGACATGTCGGGAATCGGGTGGTTTTGCAGGGCGAAACGCACTTCGAACACCGGATTGCGGCCCGGTGCGGGGGCATCTCCCGTTGCCCTAACAATCTCAACGAATGGCATTGCATGGGCAAAGGATTCCACCGTCGCGGTGTGCATCATTTGAAGGCTGCGGGAAAATGAGCGGGTGCGGTCAATCAGGCCGCGCAAAGGGACGATGCCGGAGCAATAGCCCATCGTCTCGCGGACCGCCTGCTTGTTCCGATTGGCGACCGGAGTGCCCACCACGATGTCGTCGGCACCCGTCCATTTGGAAAGGGTGATTTGAAATACTGTTAGGAGCGTGCTGAAAAGCGTGGCACCGTGGCGACGGGCCAATTCACGCACGGCGCGACCGAGAGCGGCGGGGATGGGGGAAGCGCAACGTTGTAGCACACTGGAAATCGTAGTTGGGTCAGATGGCGGACTCCAAAGTCGAGGTGCGTCGGCGAGGTTGGATTTCCAATAAGCGCCACGTTTTTCCAATTCCGCTGGCTGCCAAAAGGCACGCTCCGCAGCACCCCATGCGGTGTAGGACAGCGGCACCGCAGGCAGACCTGTTAGAATTCCTTTCACATCCTGCAAATAAGCCGCAAAAAGGTCCTGCACGAACACCCCCAGCGTCCAGCCATCCGCAATCGAATGATGAATCGCTAACACCAGCACATGATCATCCTCGGAACGCCGAAACACCTCCGCCCGATAGAGCGGACCCTGAACGAGATCGAAGGGTTGCTGGAAAATTTCCTTCGCGAGTTCTTCGATGGCTTCGGGATGATTCTGAGAAGCCGGGAGTTGGCGGAAATGCAGAGTAATTTTGCTAGTTTTCCGTGTGATCTGCATGGGTTGCTCCTTGCCGGGAAGGAACGAAAGCCGGAATACCTCCTGACGATCTATCACTTTTTGCAAGGCCGCCTCGCTGCCTTGTTGGGTTAGCAAGCCTCGCACATGAATCATGGCGCACACATTGTTAGAGATGTCTGCGACTGGTACGGGCGACGCCTCCCATAATTCACGTTGCGGAAAAGTCAGCGGGTGGAGTCGGATCTCCCCACTCTCTAACAATTGCTTCAGCCGTGCTCGGTGGTCTTGGCCCATGCGCGGTTAGAATCGGGTTTCCAAGGCAGGTTCCGGGCTGTCGCCTAGCAGCAAGTCGATTTGGTCGTCGGAAAGCGCGTCCACGTCCACTTCGATGTTAGATTCTTCCACCGCGGCTAAAGCGAGCGTTTTGGAAACGCTGGTGGCATCGGCGCCGCCCATGTGCTCGGAAATGAGAAGGGCGATTTGGCCGATGGTTCGGGCGCGCATCAGGCTGGCAGGCGGCAAAGCAACTCCGATGCCGCTCTCGATGGAGTTTTCAATTTCCACCGCCATCAGCGAGTCGAGTCCGAGGTCGGTTAAAGGTTGGTCCAAGCGCAGGCCTTCGGGCTTCACCCGCAACACCGAGCCGACGACATCACGCACGGCTTGGCCAATGACGTCGATGCGGTCTGCTGGAGCTGCGGCTTCGATTTTAACCCGCCAATCGCTTTTGGCACCGCTATTTTCCGGGCCTTCGACGCCTGCGGCGTAAATGTTTTCCAGCAACGGGCTTTCCTGACTGCCACGGAACGACTGCCGCCACTTGGACCAATCCACTCGCAACGCCAAGGCCTGGGTGGTCCCAGCATTGAGGAAACTTTCTGTTAGCACCACGACCTCTCCCGGTGTTAGAGGCGTGGTTCCCGAGCGGGCGAGGTATTCCGCGACCCGTTCGTTTCTGGCGACATAACCTTCGCCGCCAAGTGCGCCCCAGTTAATGACGAGCGCGGGCATGCCGAGGGACTGGCGATGATAGGCGAGTGAATCGAGGAAAGCATTCGCCGCCGCATAATTGGCTTGAGCCGAGTTTCCGAAGACACTCGAAATGGACGAGAACATCACGAAGCAATCGAGGTCCATGCCGAGGGTTCCTTGGTGAAGAAGCCATGCACCATGCGCTTTCGGCGCGAGGACGCTGCGCATCCGTTCGCGATTGAGGACGGAAATGGGGGCGTCGTCGATTACCATGGCGAGGTGGAACACGCCCTTGAGCGGATGGCCGGCGGATGAAATTTCCGCTAACACTTTAGTCACATCTTCCGGCGATCCAGCGTCTGCTTTTATCACGATTACCTCCACGCCACGATTCTTCAACTTGACGAGAAACTCTTGGGCCTCGGGTGCTGACGCACCACTGCGACCGGTGAGCGCGAGATGTCTCGCACCACAATCGACCAACCACTCTGCCAGGACTTTTCCGAATCCACCGAAGCCGCCGGTGATCAGATAGCAGCCATCCGCTTTCACCTCAAAGGCCGGAGCTAAGGGCTCTCCACGTCTCGCGACGAAAGGTTCCGGGAACGAAACAATGACTTTCCCGGTGTGCTTGCCCTGCGCCATGATGCGAAACGCCGCGTCAATCCGACATGCGGGGAACGAGCGGAAGGGAAGCGGTTGCAATTCGTTCTGCTCGACTAACAACGCGACTTTTTCCAACAGATCGCGGGTCTGTGCCTCATCGCCGCTGAAGATGGCATCCATCGCGACCACATGGAACGAGGCGTTTTTACGTAGCGGCCACAATGGAATGCGGGAATTCTGATAGATATCGCGCTTGCCGATTTCGATAAAGCGGCCGAATTGCGCGAGGCAGGAAAGGCCCATGGGGATGGCTTCGGCGGAGAGCGCGTTGAGCACCACGTCCACCCCTTTTCCATCGGTGATTTCCATCACGTCCTCGGCGAAGTCCGCGCGGCGTGAGTCGATCACATGCTTTACCCCGAGGACAGCTAACAGAGCGCGTTTCGCCGGGCTACCCGCGCTGGCAATGACTTCCGCTCCGAGATGATGCGCGATCTGAATCGCCGCCATCCCGACGCCACCGGCCCCGGCGTGGATCAGAATCCGTTCGCCCGCTTTCAAATTCGCCACGGTTTTCAGCGCGTGCCATGAGGTCATGAAAACCACCGGTAAGGTCGCCGCTTCCTCGAATGACAGTCCGTTAGGGATGGCCCTGACGTCCCCGGCCCTCGCCATCGAATAGGTCGCCAGGCCGAAAACGGCGAGGCCGAAGACCCGGTCGCCGGGAGCCACATGGGTGACACCTTCACCGACAGCCCTGATCACGCCGGCCACTTCATCGCCGAAGATCCGGGCATCCGCAGTTTCCGCCGGATAAAGCGCCAGGGCCTTAAGCACGTCGCGGAAATTCATGCCCGCCGCCATGACCTCAATGACCACCTCGCCCGGACTGCATGGCGGCAAAGCGAAGGGGACGAGACGGAGTGCATCTAACAATCCTCGCTCGCGGGATTCCAAACGAAGAGGCACGGAGCGATCTAATACTTGTTCGCGCGGTTGGAGACCGCGATTGATGCGGCGGAAGTATCGAGCCTCGCCCCTCAATGCGATTTCGCGCTCGGTGTCCTTTTGCTGCAATTCATTCCAAAGTAACAGGTCATCCTCGGCTGACATCAGGCTGGGCAGATCGATTCCCCGGCACGTAAAATTCGGATATTCATTGGCGATCACCCGCATCAGGCCGATGGACGGAGCTTGCGCCAGCGCCACTGTTTGACGAAGGCCGACCGCTTGCGCTCCACGCGTCACCACGTCGATCTTCAATTTCGCAGCCGCATTCAATGCATGGAGCGCTTGTGTTAGATGGAACAAAGCGTCAGTGCCCAACATGGCGGCCTCTTTGCTGGAGTCAGGTTCGGATTCATCAAGGCTCCACAGAAAGACAAAGCGCTCGGGTGTTTCATCCGTGCAGGATTCCAATAACTTTTTCCAATCATCGGGAGATTCCGCACTAAGACTGAATGCTTCGTTTCTATCTGCCGTGAACGAAGGTCCCCGGCGGGCGACGCGGCAACGGACGCCTTTGGCGCGAATTCGTGCGGCAAGGGTGTCGCCCAGTCCGGATGCATCCGCGAAGACAAGCCAAGACTTTTCCGCAGGTGCCTCCAAATCAGCTAGTCCGGATGCCGCGGGTTCGATCCATGCTTTTCGAGCCATCAGGCCGATCAGGCTTTCCCCGCCATGCGAGCGGGCAAGACCGGAGAGGGAATCGGTTTCACTGAAGCCGGATTCACGCAGCACGACTTCCCACTGCTGACGCTCTAACAAAGGATGGGTCGGACGCAGATCGTGATCGGTGAAGCGCCACCAGCCACCGGTTAGACCGAATACCGCGTTCAACCACAAATGCGGAGTCGCGACATCGACGAACAGCAAGCTCCCGCCGGGAACAAGTAGATCGTGGATATTCTGCAAAGTTTTACGCACATCGCTCACCGCGTGAACGACGTTGGTGCCGAGGATGATGTCGAATGAGGCTAGCTCAAAATCCTGATCGGCTCCGGGTTTTTCGAGGTCGAATTGTTTGAACTCCACCTCGGGAAATGCAGCCAATTTTTGCCGCCCAGCCGGGAAGAACGCTGCGGAAATATCACTGAAGACGTAGGTGTGCAGCCCTCTCTCTAGCAGAGGCAGCAGCTGCGAAGCTAGCCCACCCGTGCCTGCGCCAATTTCCAAAATTCGCAGACCTCGACCGGCTGGAAGGTGGTAAGCAGCTTCCTGGACCGCCCGACCGATTGCGGCAAGCCACGGGCTGGTGACGAGACCGTCGCCGTAAAATTGGTCGAGAAGTTCTGCGCCGCCGCCGGTGAATAGCACCTGCACCGCTTCTTTCTCACCACGCATGATGGGACCGAGTTCCGCACACGTCGATCCACAGAGAAGCGCCTCCGGCAAATGGCCCGGATAGTTTCCGATGCTCCTGCTCAACAGGCTTGTCGCGGAGTCAGCGGCAGTGATGAAGGCCGATGTTAGACGATAACCTTCGCCGTCCTTGATGAGCAGGTCGTGCTGCACCAGATTGTCCGCCAATTGCCGGAACGACGCTCTCATCGACTCCGCCACATCCAGCGAGTCCGCCGTGAATGAATCATTGACCTGGTTGCCCGCGCCCATCTCGCGCAATCCATTCGCAACCTGTGCAGCTGTTAGCTCGTCGCCCGCAGCGCTGGCGGAGGAGAGATTGTCGCGTCCGCGCATGTCGAAAACTTCATCAAGTGCTTGGCGGGCCACCTCCATCATACGGGCCAATGGCACGGGTTCCTTGGCGACGACTTTTGCTTCGGAGGCAGCCTTCTCCCACGCGACATGATAGACGAGATCGCGACCCTTGCCGGTTTTTCCGGTGCGGCGTCCGCCCTCCACGCTGATCGCGCGGAAACCGTCGATGCGGACACAGGGTCGGCCCGTTTCATCATACAGATCAATGCCGCCCTCGACGAGTTCATCGTTGGCCACCTTCACTCCGGCTCTAACAAGGCTGGAAGCTCCGGGCGAGCGCAGGAAAAGAATTCTAGCAAAGCGGACGGGCAAACGCAATCCGGCGGTGCGGCCTTCGACAGTCGATGCACCGGCGGAAAAAATTTGCAACGCGCCATCGAAAAGCACGGGATGCAGCGGATATTCCGCCGCTCGAGTTGCAATCGTTTCGGATAGAGAAACCCGGCCCGCTGATTTTCCGCCACTTGCCGAGAGTTCGCGGATCGGGCGGAACTCCTCGCCGTAGCGCAGTCCCAAGTCGCTCATGTGGCCGTAAAACGCATCGAGTTCCACCCCATCCAAAGTTGATTTCTCCCACGTTGAGGTGGCGAATGAGGATTCGGTCCGCTCACCACGCATCGATCCCACGACATGCACCGACCACGACGCACCGTTTTCAAAGCGGCTCTGAATGGAAAACGTGCGCTCGCCCGGCTCATAGCTTATTTCCAGCAGTAATCCTGATGGCGGGTCCGGCAGAATCAACGGCTTGCGAATTTCAAAATCCTCCACCACGAAGGGCTTGCCTTCGAACAACTGCATCCCCGCTTCAAGCACCATCTCCACGAAACCCGCAGCAGGAAATACGATGAGATTTTCCACCCGGTGATCCTTAAGGAAGGCCATGTGCCGACCATCGAGCCGCGCAATCCACGTGGGCGTAGCTCGCGACAAACGGACGTCCAAAAATCCGCGACCACCCGGCGCGAGACGCCCTTCGCGCATATCTGCGGTTTCATTCCACCACCGGCTCTTGTCCCAGCAATAGGCCGGTAAATCCAACAGCTTGCGAGATGGGGTCAGCGCGGCGAAGTCCAACTCCACTCCTGCTAGATGCAAGTCCATCGCCGTCTCCAGCATCGACTCGTGTTCACGCTCGCGGCGGACCGAGGCGAGGACGGCGGCCTTCGAGCCATGAGGCGATAGGCATTCCTGAATCGAACGCACCAAGGCGGGATGAGCGCCGATTTCCAACAGGACATCCACGCCAAAATCCGCTAGAGCACTCATTGCCGGGGCGAATTCCACCGGTTGCCGGACTCCGCGCGACCAATGATCCGCCGTGCACGAGGTACCATTAAGGCGCTTGCCGGTCACGGTGCTGAAAAACGGCAACGTTTCAGTTTTCGGTGTTAGATCATCAAGCACTGCCTTGAGCGCATCGGCGGCAGGCTGCATCATCGCATGGTGGAAAGGGTGGCTGACTTGCAGGAACCGGGCGAAAATTCCATCCGCCTCGAGCTCGGCAGCGATTGCTTCCAACGACGTCCTGAGACCTGATAGAGTAAGCGACCGCGGGCCGTTGAATGCCGCGATGCTGACATTCCGATCATGGCGGGCGATGACCGCATGAGCCTCCTCCGGACTCATCCCCACAGCTAACATGGTGCCGCCTGCTGCGGAACATTCATCCATGTAGAGCCCGCGATGGACGATGATTTTCGCGGCCTGTTCCAGTGTGAGAATTCCCGCCACGCAGGCTGCGGCGACTTCGCCGACGCTGTGGCCTACGACCGCAGCAGGCTTCACGCCCCAGGATTTCCATAGTTCCGCCAGACCCATTTGCATGGCGAAAATCGCGGGCTGGGAGATTTCAGTCCGCTGCATTTGCGAATCGCCTTCCGAGCGGGAGAGTTCATCTAGCAGGGAAAATTTCGCCCACGGTCTCATGGCTTCTTCACACGCTTCGATCATCCGGCGGAAAACCGGTTCATGGCGCATGAGTTCGCGCCCCATGCCCCACCACTGCGGGCCTTGGCCGCTCATGACGAACACCACGCGCGCCGCTTGCTCGCGGCGCGGTGAAAAGGCGGTGCGAAGTTTCACACCCGGATTTTCCAATGAGTAGGCACCCAATTCCTGCACCGCTTCCGCCACCGAGCTTGCGGTCAAGGAGAGGCGGTAGGAATGGTGGTTACGACGCGCCCCGAGCATGAAGGTGAGATCCGCTAACGACGGCGAGCTGCCATTGAGTTTTGAATGATCGTCCATCCACGCGCTCAATTTCCACGCGGCGGCTAACAAAGACTCTTCAGATCGGGCTGATAGAACCAAAGGCCACGAACGGTCGTTAGATGTAGTTAGAATTTCGTGATTCACCGGCGATGCACGCCTCGGCGATTCCGTAAGGATCACATGCGCGTTCGCCCCGCCGAAGCCGAATGAATTCACACCTGCCATGCGAAGTGCCCCGGTGTTCGGAAATGGTTCATTCTCCGTCGCCACGCGGAGTTTCAGCGCGGGAAAGTCAATGTTAGGATTGGGGGATTCAAAATGGAGGCTTGCCGGGATGCGGGCGTGCTTGAGCACCAGCGCCGCCTTGACAAGTCCCGCCACGCCGGAAGCGGTTTCCAAATGCCCCAAGTTGGTTTTCACGGAGCCAATGACCAGTGGAGCATCCGCCGCGCGCTCCCTGCAAAGCGCCTCCGCCAGAGCATGGGCCTCAATGGGATCCCCCACCGCAGTGCCCGTGCCGTGGGCCTCAATGTAGCCGACATGCGAAGGATCGATGCCCGCGTCCACGCACGCGTCCCGCACCAATCGCGCTTGCGCGTCAGGACTCGGGAGAGAAATTCCATTCGTGTGGCCGTCCTGATTGATGGCCGAACCGATGATCACCGCGTGGATCGGATCCCCGTCCGCAATGGCATCGGAGAGGCGTTTCATCATCACCATGCCCGCACCCTCGCCGCGCACGAAGCCGTTAGCCGAGGCATCGAAGGCCTTGCATTTTCCCTCGGGCGACAACATCCCGGCTTGGGAAAATCCGATGAATCCGTCAGGGGTGATCATCACCGTGACGCCGCCCGCCATCGCGGATTTACAGCGCCCTGCAAGGATGTGTTCGCAGGCCACATGCACCGCCGTAAGGGCGGACGAGCACGCGGTATCCATGGCGATGCTGGGGCCGGTTAGATTTAGACAGTAGGAAATCCGGTTGGCCGCGATGCTATGGGCGCTGCCGGTGGGCGTATGGGCACTGATGCCCGCGCGGTCGGTAGCGGTGTGCTGGAGTCCTTGGTAATCATTGTGAGAAACCCCGACGAACACACCGATGTCCGTGCCGTTTTCAAAATCCAAAATGATCCCCGCGTCTTCAATCGCCTCCCATGCCGTTTCTAGCAGCAGCCTTTGTTGAGGATCGATATAGGGTGCCTCGCGAGGGGAAACGCCGAAAAACTGCGGGTCGAATTGGTCGATTCCTTCGATGAATCCGCCACGCTTGGCCACCGTCTTTCCGGCCAATCCGGGTTCCGCATCATAGAACCGCTCCACGTTCCAGCGATCCGCCGGCACCTCGCAAACCGCATCCCGACCTTCCACGAGCAATTTCCAAAAAGCCTCAGTGTCATTCACGCCTCCGGGAAAACGGCAGCCGATCCCCACGATGGCGATTCCTTCTTTTCTCCCTTCCCGGTTGATAGATTGCAGAGATGGCGGTGATGATGGGAGCGAGTCTTCGAGGCGGGACATGGGAATGGAACGGATTCTACTGGCTGGGAATGCTTGAAGTCGGCGCAAGATAACTTCGGGATAGGGGGTTGCGAGCTATTTTCCATGATCCACGCCCGCCTCCCCACCTCCGTGCTGAGAGCCACCAAGTCAAATTTTATTGCAGAATCCGAGCCAACCCAGACATCTGTGGAAATAACCGTTGCTTGCGGGCTGATACCGCGACTACTTGCATGACCTATGTGCGGAATAGCAGGCGTGATGGATCTGGCGGGCAGGCGATCGGTTCCCGAGGGAGTGGTAGAACGGATGTCCCGCGCAATCGTTCACCGAGGCCCGGATGAAGAAGGATTTTTTCACCGGCCAGGGATCTCAATGGCCTCTCGACGGCTCAGCATTGTCGGCTTGGCGGACGGCCAACAGCCGATGACCAATGAGGACCAAAGCGCCTTTGTCGTCTTCAATGGCGAGCTTTTCGACTATGTAGAAAAACGCGCGGAACTCGCCTCACGCGGCCATCGCCTCGTCACTCATTGCGATACGGAAATCATTCCGCATCTGTGGGAGGAAAGCCACGAGGGCATGTTTGAGCGGCTGCGAGGGCAATTCGCAATCGCCCTCTACGACGTGCGCCGCCACCAACTCAATCTAGGCCGCGACCGCTTCGGAATCAGCCCACTTTACTGGACGCGGCAGGGTGATTGGCTGCTTTTCGCCTCGGAAATCAAAGGTCTCCTTGCCTCGGGAATGTTCATCCCCAAGGCCGATCTGCGCGGGCTTGATCACATTTTCACCTTCGCCGCGATGCCCGGCCCGGTGACTTGTTTTGAAGGCATCCAAATGCTAACACCGGGTCATTATTTACAAATCACTCCGGGAAATGACGGGACAACGGTGATCCAAGACCGGACATACTGGCAAATGGATTTCCCGGATCAGGGCGATGAAAACCCAGAGACTGACCCGCGCAAGCTGGTGGATGAATTCGAGCAAATTTTACTCAACGCGGTGGAAAAGCGCCTCCGTGCCGATGTCCCGGTGGGCGCCTATCTATCAGGTGGGCTGGACTCCAGCATGATCGTGGCCATGGCCTGCAAGCTCAAAGGGCCAGCCATCAACACCTACACCGTCCGTGTGGATGATCCCGCCCTCGACGAACTCAGCGGGGCGAATCAATCCGCCAAACACATCGGTACCAAGCCGCCGATTGTCCAAGATTTCCGGGCCAGCGATGCGCTGGAAATGTATCCTCAACTCATCCAAGCTGCCGAAGCTCCGGTGATCGATACCTCTTGCGCGGCTCTTCTCATGCTTGCCCGCCGCGTCCATTCCTGCGGGCAAAAAGTCGTCCTAACAGGCGAAGGCGCGGACGAATGGCTGGCTGGCTACCCATGGTATAAGATCGCGAAAATTTTGGGAATTCTCGACATGGTGCCGGGGATGCGCCTCAGCGACGTCGCCCGCCGCGCGTATCTCAAGCATTTCGAAGTGCCGCAATACCCGGCAGGGTTCCGGAGTGGCCTTGAGGAAATTGTCGGTGGCCCGAATGCGTGGATTGATTCCTACGGCGTCCTCGCTCTTGCAAAACTCCGCTTTTACGCCGAGCCGATGCGAGAAGTCCTCGCAAATTCCAGCCCATGGTCCGACCTCGGCCTAGACCGGGATCGCGCAAAACACTGGCACCCCCTCAACCGCGGCCTCTGGGTGGGAGCAAAAGTCACCTTGGCCGGGCATCTCCTTCAAGCCAAAGGCGACCGCGTGGCGATGCATTCCTCGGTCGAAGTGCGCTACCCATTTCTCGATGAAGATGTCTTCGATTTCACCTCCAAACTCCATCCAAAATGGAAACTACGAGGCTTCCGCGACAAGCACCTGCTACGCCTCGTCGCGGATCGCTGGCTACCGCCCGAAATTGCCCGCCGCCATAAGGTCATTTTCCGCGCCCCACTCGACAGTTTCCATATCGACCCGGAGCCGAAATTCGTTGGCGAACTTCTCAGCGAAGATTCCCTCCGCCGCACCGGTTATTTCGACATCGCCCAAGTCCAGCATTGGCGCAAAGCCTTCCGCCAAATGCGGGCCAATTCACTCCCCCGCCTGTCTGTTGAAATGGGCCTCGCCGCCGTGGTAGCCACTCAGCTTTGGCATCATACGTTCATTGACGGGTCTCTGGCAGACCTGCCGGTGTGGTCGGCCGACTAAGGGCAATTCGCTGATCTCAGGGCAGCTTCGCCAAGGTGTCCTTCCCCCGCTGCTTGATCTCAGGATCGTCTTTTTCCTGATTCGGCATGGCCATGCCTTTTTCGATAAAGCGGCGGGCGGTGATGGGATCGCCCATTTGAGCATAGGTGCGCCCTTCCTCAATATAATGTCGGAGGCGGCGCGGATTGATGGCGATGGCTTTCTCAAAGCAGGCAATCGACTGCGCGTTGGTGCCGACGGGAAGCTTGCCGTAGAGCACCTCTCCGACCGCACGCTTGACCCCGCTGACATTGGCGAGCGATTGATGCCAACGGCCTAACACATGCCAAGCGGTATCATTGCGCGGGTCGAGCTTCAGAGCACGGTCCGCCGCAGTCTTGATGCGCGGCGTGGCGTCCACCTGTTCTTTTTTCCCCTCGAAGGGCAGCATCTTGCCGTAAGTGATGGCAGGGGAAAGTTGCGCCTCGGAATTGTTAGGCGCGAGTGCTGCGGCCTTTTGACCGTAGCTGAGGGCGATGGCACCGAGCCTGAGTTTTTCATTGGTGTTTCCGGCATCAGTCATCAAGTGGCGGTACTGCCTCGCAATTCTAACGAGAATATCGACGTTATCCGGCTCGAGCTTCTCAGCGGGAAGATAACTCTTCAGCGCGTCGTTCGCACGAAAACTGGCATCGCAGACGTCGCCCTTCGCGACGAGTTCGTCAACGGACTGCGCCTTGGCAGGGGGGCTGGCAAGCAGGAGTGCGGAAGTTAGACAAAAGGCTAGGACGTACGATGATGAGCGCATGGTGAGGCGGATTTTTGGATACCGCCTTTCAGATCGTGTCGCAGGGTGTTCTTGTCAACGCGCAGATTCTATCAAGCGGGCGGCATTGAGTAATTCGGCCTCTCCTAAGGGTTTTCCGACGAGCTGGAGGCTTGTGCGCGGGATAAATTTCCCTTGAGGCGGCATCGGGATGGGCATGGCAAGAGCAGGATTCCCAGCAAAATTGGCGGCGACAGTATTCTGCGAGTTGAACACCAACCACTCAAAGACGATCGACGAACCAAAAATGGGCAACTTGGGCGGCAAGCTTTTCAAAGTGGGAGTGGCAATAATGTCCACCTGTTGAAACACGCGCCTGAGTTCGCGCTGCCAAGCAGTTTTCCGTTTTAAGGCCGCCTTGTAATTGGTCGCGTAGTCGAGACTACCTTTGGCAATAACCAAGCGGGTGGTTTTTTCGATCTGCAGATTGTTCGTATATTTCTCATCATTGAGCCAGGCATCAGAAAGCGCGATGGTCTCTCCATCGATGTTTGCTTGGTCCCACTTCGCCTTAAAATGATCGTCGAGTTTGACAACCCTAAATCCTTTTGCGGCGAGCGCGTCGTCGATGGCCTTGTCAATCGCGGGGTCAGTACCGCCGACATAAAGCCGTCCAATGCGAATCTGATGGGCCGATGGCTTGGCAGCGACGGCATTGTAATAACGGCCTGAAAAGCCCCGCTGCAACAAATCCATGCCTTCCACGAGACGCGGTAGATCCGCAGCCATAGGGCCTACGGTGTCCAGATACTTGGCGGAAATCGGGAAAACTCCCTTGGTCGAGACAAGGCCGAAGGTCGTTTTCAAACCATAAACGCCGCAGCAAGCCGCCGGCACTCTGATAGAACCACAGGTATCCGTGCCGATCGCCACATCGGCGCTGCCCGTTTCCACCGCCACCGCTGAACCGCTAGATGATCCGCCGGGGATGTATTTATCCCTTCCATTCCAGCGGTTAATCGGTGTACCGAAATAGCTATTTTTCCCAGAGACCGTCACCGCAAACTCGGTGAGATTCGTTTTCCCGACGAATACGACATGGCGTTCCCGTGCGATGGTCAAGCACTCGGCATCCCGCGTGGCTGGAGCACTTGTCTTGGCGATGTATTCTGACCCGGCGGTGGTCACCAAGCCTTTCATGTCGATGAGATCCTTAACCGCCAAGCGCAGCCCACTTCCCTCGCTCGCCGGCGGCCAATAGGAGATGTAAGCATGGCTGTGTGTAATCTGCGCGGGGTCGGAAGGAGACGTCGAACACCCACCGGTCAGGCCCATGAGTAAAATTCCGGGAAAAATCCATCCAGGGTTCAAGCAAGAATGTTTAAGCATGGCCGCAACATATCCGGGCGGAACAGATGTTCAACCACTACCCGCGATGCAACGCATTTTCCACCTCGGGAATCCCGCTTGCTCCCAAGCCAAGTCCAGCGTAGTTTCCCTGACCCATGTTCGACCGGATTGCGAAAAATTTGCGCCCGCACGCAGCCCGGCTGGTAGGAACAGCCGTCCTGTTAGCTAACGCCTCGGTATTTGGACAAGCACCGCCGCCGGTCCAGTCCGCTCAATTCGATCCGTCCGATGTTTACTTTCAAGGCTATCTTGCGGCCCGTTCCGGCGAGCAACTCGAAGCCAGCGGCGACTTCGTGGGAGCTGCGGAAAAATTGAAAAAAGCCCGGCAACTGTTCGAGGCCGTGCACCATTTCTATCCGGAATGGAAGCCGGACATGGTCAACGGACGCAGCGCCCAAAATTCCGAGGCGGAGATCCGGGTACACCCGAAGGCGGAGGAACAACGTCACAAAAACCAGAACGTGGTTGCCGAGCTTGAAGGCGGAGTCCGCAAATCCGGCACCTTGGTCGAACCGGCGGAGAATGTCATTCCGCTCACCCCCGGAATCTTGGAAGTCGATCCCCTCGCCACCCGTCGTCTCGCCGAGGCCGAGGCTGAGGTCAAACGTCTCCGCGATCTCGCAAAATCTATCAGCACCACACCCAGTACGGAAAGCTCCCGCGATGCCTCACGCGTCCAGGATCTCACCCGCCAGCGCGACCTCTCCCAGGATCAACTCCGCGCTGCAGAGAATACCGTGCAATCCCTCCGCGCCAAGCTCGCGGTCAATCCTGTGGAAAATGAAATGAAGGCGCTCAACCAGCGCATTTCCGGTCTCGAACAAGAACGCGAGGCCATGGCTACGGCCCTCACCCAAAGCCGTAGCGCCCATACAGAAGCCCTTTCCCACATCGATGTGCTCCAAGCGGACCTCAAGGTAATGCAGCAAAAATATGCCGATCTCGACTTCAGTCTCAAGTTCGAGCGTAAAGTTTCCAACGAAGTCGTCGCCGGACAGCGCACCCAACTCCAAGCGCTTGAGAAGGAACTCACCCAGAAAAACACCGAGCTCGGCAAGGCCAACGAGCGCATCACCGGCCTCATCAACCAACTTCAGGAAAGCCGCGATGCCTTTGCCCAACTCCGCACGGAGCGCGATTCCCTGCTCCAAGAACGCGATCAAATGAGCGCCATGCTCAAACTGAACGAGGACGGGCGGATCCAAGATCTGGTCCAACAAAACATCGGCCTCGCCAAAAACCTCCGCGAGGCCAATGAAAAAGTGGATCGCCTCAATCTCGACAATAACAGCGCCAAAGATGACATCACCGACGCCCTCCGCGACCTCGCCATCGCAAAATCCCAGATTAACAAACTCCATCAGGAACGGCGCGAGCAGGACAATCGGCTGGTAGAGTTAGAAAATCGCCTCAAAGGTGAGGAATCCGCGCTTGCCAAAGGCCAAGTCGCATCCAATCCCGAGGAAGTAGCCACCTTGCGCGACATCATCCAGCGCCAGCTCCGCGTCCAAGAACGCCGCCGCCAAGCCCGCGATCTCCTCGTGGAGACCGTCAAGGACATGGGCACCAAGGATGATCGGATCGCGCAAGCCATCAAACTTTTCGATGGTCAGGAAATCCAGCTCACCACTGACGAGCAGCGCCTCATCGCCGATAAACAAGTGGACGGAGAATTTGTCTCACCCTTCGCCCAGGACCGTTCGATTGTCGGTAGAAATACAGACGAGCTGAACCGCGACATTGCCATCTACGAGCGCACTGCCGAGAAATCCTTCGCCGCCGGACGCTTCCTGCCCACTCGCGAACTTTTCCAAATGATTGTCGAGCAACACCCCGGCCACATCCCCGCCCTGTGCAAGCTCGGGGTTGTGGATCTCCGCCTCAAGGACCCCGTGGCCGCCGTCGATACCTTCCGCCGCGCCGTCGAACTCGACGCGAACAACCCCTATGCTCACCGGATGTTAGGCTTTTCCTTCATGACCCTCGGCGATCTCCCCGCCGCCGAGGAAAATGTAAAAAAAGCCGTCGATCTGGCCCCGGACGATGCCAAGAGCCACCTGCTGCTCGGCATCATCTGCAATCGTCTCGGGCGCAATCGCGAGGCGGAATCCCACTACAAGGCCGCCATCACCGCCGATCCGAATCCCAGCGATCCCTATTACAACCTGGCCCGCCTTTGCTCGCTCGACAAGCGCCACGACGAAGCCCGGACTTACTACAACCAAGCCCTCGAACGCGGAGCCGTCCCGGACCCGAACCTCGAACAACGTCTCGCGCAGCAGCCATGAAAAATTTCCATCTGCTTCTGCTATCCCCCGTGTTGTTGCTGGCTGCCTGCACTGCGGATTCCAAGCCGGAACAATCACCCGTCGCGACCGAAAGCCCTCATAAAAAGTTGAGCGAGAGGATGACGGAAAGCAACGGCTACAAACAAGATGCCGACGGAAATTGGAAACCCCAGGTGGATCGCCGCAGCCCTTATGAGAACAAAGGCCAAGACCCTAATTTCCAGAAGAATTTCAAAAAACAGGACTACAAAACCGGCGATTATGCCAAGAAATCGTGGTGGGGAAACAAACCATACGAGCCCAAATCCTATGCGGGAAATACCGATGGTAGCCGCTTCCAAAAATCTTCCGACCTCCAAGGTAAAACCGCCCCGGACACCTCAACCACTGCGAAGATTCCCGACCCTTACAAGACCGGCAGCTATTCCACCAGCGCCGCTCACGAGGCCGGTGCCGCACCGATCAAAAAATCATCCAACGCGGCCATCGACAACCGCCAGAAAGTTTTCCAACAGCCGGAAATCATCGACTGGAGAGAGCAACGGACTCTGAGCATGGACCAGTCTAAGGGATTGTTAGGTCACTAACAGCCACTTCCCCGCCTGCGAGCACCAGCGACTCTAGCAGGACTTTCTTCAGGGTTTCCCAACGCCACGGCCGCCCTTCCAGGAAAAAAGTTTGAGACACCGAGAGCCGCACTTGGGCATAGCGATCCGGCGGATAGGCTCCGCTGAGAGCGGCTGCTAGAGATCCGAGCGCCACTCCCGTCGCCTGCCGGACGTCCACGTCCGCCGCTGCCAGTCGCGAGCGCCACGCACCCGCGAATTTCTCCGCCAACTCCGCTCCTACCGGCGATTCTAACACCACAGTCCCGTCCGTCTTGGCATCCGTGTGGATCATCACATGCAGAAGTGCCTCATGACGCCGCAAATCCTCGGCGATCCGCTGGTTCAGCACCAGCCGATAGGGCCGTTCATGCCGATCCGCCACCTTCCCCCGCGTCGCCTCCGGCAGTTTTAAGGAAAATTTACCCCAGCGTGCATCGCCATCATTTCCGAGGTCGATGAGCAGCCGAGTCACGTCCCCGTGGACCAGCGGGGTCCGAAATTTCATCGCAAATCCTTGCGCCAAATTCAAAGAACCCGGCTCCCAGCCCGCCATGGAACTCACCACATCCTCCGCCCCCCGGAAAATCTCCCGGTAAGCCTCTGGCACCGCGCAGGTCGCATAGTCACAACTGAAAAGAAAGGCCGTCATCCATTTGAATTTTCCACACCCGGATGAGAATTGCTAAAAACCCCTGCCAGCGCAACCCCTTGATCCTAGAAACCGCGAATGGACGCCAATGGACGCGACTCAGGAAGAATTTAAAAATCAGATCATAGAAACCAGAGAGCAGATTTCAGATTCTTACGCCAAACTCTTGTCTGGATTCTGAGTTCTGTGTTCTGGCCTCTAGGTTCTTTCCCGAGTAGATTGAAAACACAGGGATTTACTCCAGCACCTTGATTTTCAAATTGCGGTAATACACCGGAGCCAAGGCCTGACCATGAAGCCCTTGCAAGCCGATAGGCCCGCTGCGGGCGTAGTCCTTGAGGGCAGTCCCAAATTTGTTAGGCGTGCCGTCCGGGTTCTTGTGGGCCTCCTTCCAATCATTCAGATCGGCATGGATGACTTCCTCACCGTTGAAGATCACCATCACGAGACTGTCCTTGCAGGTGATGGTGAAGTGGTTCCACTCGCCGATGGGTTTCGCCATGCTTTTGCTAGGTTTGCAGGCATCATAAATCGCGCCGACCATCCCATGCCCAGTGCCGTCGGTGGAATCGTGAACCTGAATTTCAAGCGCGGCCAACACATCGCTGGTGTTGCTGGAGTGGAGAAAAACACCGCTGTTCGCTTCCTTCTCCACCTTGAATTCCAGATCGAGGATGAAATTCGAGTAAGAATCCTTGGTCCACAGCGTTTCGTGATCCTTGGCCACCAGCACCTCCTTATCGAAAACCCACTTCCCGGCCACAGCGGCGTTCGAAAGATCAAGAGTGAAAAGGTCTTTCCAACCTTTCGTGTCCGGATATTCGGCAGCTGAAACCGGCTGCGAAAGAAAACTGATAGCGGCGAGGAAAATACGTCGAAACATGCTTCCAATACGGCGGCCCCGTGAGTGGCCATTCAAAAAACGAGGCCTGATATTGGGAAAGAATCGTGAATCGCAGGTATGTCAAAATGCCGCCCCATTCGTTTTCCAGCCAACGAGGGTCGCAGATACCTAAATACCGATGCAGCCCTTGCTTTGCCTCGATTAAAAAACCGGGGGGTACATCATGGATGTGCCCTCCGGCTCTCATTATCAGTGATTTCCACCGTTTTGACGAAAACGGCGGTCGATACCAAAGCATGATTTGCTCCGGCATTTCTTCTGCGTTCACCTCCTTCGCGGGTTTCCCGTGGATGATGAATGCCTTTTCCCATTGGGCTTTCGTAATATACATCGCCCGGACAGACCCTTCATTTGGCACGGATTGCCGGATTCTGCGGAGGTGAGTTTCCTGACGTGCGAAGGTGACGCATGGCCGGGCATACACACTGAACTGGATCATCTGAAATCCGTCATCCAGCAGGAAATGTCGGAAATCGGTCGCCCGTTTCCGTTCTTCCTTCGTTTTGACCGGGAGGTCAAAGGCGACCATCAGCCATCCCATTTTGTAATGGTTCGGGTCCATGGGCGATAAGGGCCGGAAGTGGCGGTGGTGACGGATTGGCGGAAGGAACGCATCACGCCTTCGATTACGCCGCGAATGTCGAGATTCAGCTCAAACCAATCGACCTTTTCTAAAGGGAAACCCGTCACCCATTGCCGGAACTCGCGGGTGACCTCCCAATCGGCGGTGTCCGGATGGTTTCTCACCCATTGGGCCACGCGCCAATCGACGCAGGGACGGAATGGTTCCATGAGGTCGTAGGCGAGTGGGGTGGAGTTTTCCCGGATGACATGGGCGATGCCGAAAGTGGGATCGAGTCCGATGGCGAAGAGGTTTTGGAGAATGGTGGAAAGCAGTACGGCGTAGCCGTAGTTGAGCAGGTTGTTCACCCCACCTTCGTCACGACCCCGCCGGAAATCGTCGGATTCCGCGACGTGGTCGGCGAAGATCCTCCAAAATGCTTTCGCGCATTCCGCCTCCTTGGATGGGAAGCGGCCGCAGGCCAGTTTTTCAAGGCGGGCGAGACGTTCGTCTCCGGGAGCCAGCTCCGACGCGAGGGAAAATTGGTTCATGCACTTGGCATCGATGGTTTTCTGCCAGAGGCGTTTCTTGAGCTGGGCGGGGATGTAGGCTTGCGAACGGGTGAGCAGCGTGTCGGTGGAGCGGTTGGCGGGAAGGACAAGGGAAGCGGGTTTGAAATTCTCGCAAATCACGAAGCCGATGCCGAACTTGGCGGCTTCCAGCAAAAGCTTCGCGTGGATGGACGCGGAAAAGGAAGTGATGATGATCGCGCCAACATCTTCGAGCGGCACCTGACGATTTCCTTCCACACTCTTGCAGGTGAGTTGCCCATCCTTGCAGGAAAGGGAGCAATCCGGTGCATCAATGCTGACGATGTGGTAGGACAAACGGATGGGGGAGGGAAATGATTGCTGCCAATGCTTTTTCCGAGAATCGCAAATCTATCATCGGACCGGTCGCTCGGGAATTCCGGGATCGCGTAGGTGAGCCGTGAGTTGCGGGTTGACGCGGGAGGATTTGTGCGTCAAAAGTGTCAACAATGAAAACGGCAACGATTCGTGAAGCGCAGCATCATCTATCAAAGCTAGTGGATGAGGTGATTGAAACAGGAAATGGAGTGGTTCTCACCCGCCGGGGGAAACAAGTGGTGAAGCTCCTCCCTGTGCAAGCGCCGACCTCGGATTCGTCAGATTTGATGAATTGGAACGATGCCATTCGTGAACGGAACGAAGCTTTGGGGGATTTGCCCCAGTTGAAGCGCAATCCGGTCTTGGAGATGAGGGAAGAAGAGAGGTATTGATCCGATGGAGCCAAGAGCTGTCTATGTGGATACGAGCTTCCTATTGAGTCATTACATCAATGATGACCACACGGACCGCGCACGTTTTTTGATATGGGATGTTCCCACGCCATTGCGGATTTCCAACCTCGGGATTCTTGAATGCCAGACCGCGCTGTGGCGAAAGGTCGGAACGGATGGTTTCACTCGTGCCCACGCGGAGAGGGCGATTCGTTTGTTTGAGCGCCAGATTGCCGCGAAATGGTTTGTCATTGCC
>JANYFB010000115.1 GCA_025362955.1 Akkermansiaceae bacterium | reverse complement strand
AGCGGGTCCAGCCTCCATCCAGTGGCTCGGGCGTGACTTTTTTGACCTTGTCCAAGCGGTTGAGCGTGGCAGCGGCGACTTCCGGGTCGGCTTGGATTTCCACCTGGATGCGACCGGCGGCACGCATTTGGCCGACGAGGTTGGCGGGGGTGTCAGCGGCTTTGATTTCACCGCCGTCGATGATGATCACGCGGTTGCAGATCATTTCCACCTCGGAAAGAATGTGAGTGGAAATGAGGACGGTGTGGGACTCGGCGAGTTGGCGGATGAGTTCGCGGATCTGGCGGATCTGATTAGGATCAAGGCCGTTGGTGGGTTCGTCGAGGATGAGGAGTTCGGGATCGTGGACGAGGGCATCGGCGAGGCCGACGCGCTGCCGGAAGCCTTTGGAAAGGGTTTTGATCATTTTCCGGCGGACGGATTGGAGGCCGCAGGTGTCGATGACGTTGCCGACGCGACGGCGAGTGTCGCCATTGCCGAGGCCCTTGAGCTGGGCGCGGAATTTCAGGTATTCCTTGACCCGCATGTCTTCGTAGAGCGGGACGTTTTCCGGCATGTAGCCGATTTTCCTGCGAGCCTCGATGGATTGGCGGAAAATATCGTGACCGGCGATGGTGGCGGTGCCCGAGGTGGGCGGGAGGTAGCCGGTGAGCATCCGCAGCGTGGTGGTTTTCCCCGCGCCGTTCGGGCCGAGGAAGCCGACGATTTCTCCTTGATCGACGGAAAAGGTGATGCCGCGCACTGCCTCATGACGGGCGTATCGCTTAGTAAGTTGATTCACATCGATCATGATTCCGGGTCCGTGGTTTGCGGTGAAATTCGTGCCTGCGCGGTTGACGCGGCTTGGCTCGCCCCTTAATGAAGGGCCGTGCGTGGCGGGCCAAGCGGTAAATTTGCGGGCTCGCCGCATCATTTTACCCATTTCTCATGAACTCTTCGGTTTCGCCGCGACAGAACTCAGAATTGCTCGAAGCAAAATACGCCGAATGGTGCGAAGATCCGGGATCAGTGGATGCGACTTGGGCCGCATTTTTTGAAGGTTTTGAGCTGGGATCAGCGCAGGTCAAACGCAAAGAAGACGCCGCCAATGCTGCGGGACCGACCACTCCCGCACCGGCGTCCGATGCGGACATGGCGTTTTACGGCAGGGTGACGAGTCTCATCTACAATTACCGGACGCTCGGCCACACCCAGGCCCACATCAATCCGCTCGAAGAGCAACCGGAGCGCAATCCCCGGCTGCGCTTCGACCAATTCGGGCTTTCTCAAGCAGATCTGGAGCGCGAGGTGTCAAACTCGTTTTTCCGGCATGGAGACAAGATGAAGTTGCGCGACATGCTAGTGGCGCTGGAGGCGACATATTCCGGAAAAATCGGCTTCGAGTTCATGCACATCCACAACACGACCGTCCGCCATTGGGTGCGCGAACGGATCGAAACTCATGCGGTGCGCCTCGATGAAACTCCCGCCAAGAAGCTCAACTCGCTGTGCTGGGTGCTGGAGGCGGAGGCGTTTGAAAATTTCCTTGGTAAGCGATTTCTCGGCGAAAAACGTTTCTCTAACGAAGGCGGCGAGGGCGCAATGATCATTCTCAACGCCATCCTCGAAGCCTGCCCCGCGCAAGGCGTAAAGGAGATCGAAATGGGCATGTCTCACCGCGGGCGTTTGAACATTCTCGCCAACTTCGTTAGAAAATCACTGACCACCGTCCTCTACGAATTCACGCCCACTTATGAGCCGGAGACTGTCGCGGGCGATGGTGATGTGAAATACCACCTCGGCTACGAAAGCGTCCGAGAACTCGCAGACGGCAAGGTCCGGGTCAGCCTCGCGGCAAATCCCAGCCACTTGGAAGCCGTCAATTCCATCGTCGAGGGCAAGGCCCGTGCCCGCCAGCGCGTCCTCAACGACCAGAGCGGCGGAGAAATCGACCGCAAGCAGGTACTGCCAATTTTACTCCACGGTGATGCGGCATTTGCCGGCCAAGGTTCGGTCGCGGAGGTTTTGAATCTCTCCCAGCTCAAAGGCTATCGCACCGGCGGCACGATTCATCTGATCATTAACAATCAGATAGGATTTACCACCGTTCCTGCCGACGCCCGCTCGTCCGCCTATGCGACCGATGTCGCGAAAATGATCGAAGCACCGATCCTGCATGTGAATGGCGAGGAGCCGATGGAACTCTATTGGGCCTCGATTTTCGCACTCGAGTTCCGCCAGAAATTTGGCCGGGATATCGTCATCGACATGAATTGCTACCGTCGCCAAGGCCACAACGAGGCGGACCAAGCGGCATTCACCCAGCCCACGATCGCGAAAAAAATCGCGGCCCGGCCCACATTCGGGAAACTCTACAAACAACAACTTCTCACCGAGGGAGTCATCACTCCGTCCGATCTCGAAGCACTTGAACTGGCGATCTGGGACAAGTTCGAGGCGGGCTATCAGAAAATGCTCCAGCTTCAGGAAGTCGGCGACCGCACGGCCTTCAGCGGCTCCACGGGCATCGACCAACCGCCGTATTCCCACGCTCCGGTGCCGACGGGGATCAACAGAGACATGCTCCAGCACATCGGCCGCGTCCTGACGACCATTCCGACCGGATTCAATTTGAACCCCACGCTTGAAAAACGCTTCATCCCCCGTCGGGTGGAGGCGCTTGCGACCGGCGGGCCGATCGATTGGGCGTTTGCTGAGGCTCTGGCGTTCGGCTCATTATTGTTAGAAAAAACCCCGGTGCGTCTATCAGGTCAGGATTGCCGCCGCGGCACCTTTTCCCAGCGCCACGCCGTTTTCTATGATTACGAAACGCGGGACCGCTACATCCCGCTCGAACATCTCGATCCCAAACAGGCGAAATTCTGCGTACACAATTCCTTTCTATCAGAGTTCGCGGTGCTTGGGTTCGACTACGGATACTCCCTTTCCTACCCGAACATGCTTACGCTGTGGGAAGCCCAGTTCGGGGATTTCTCTAACGGCGCCCAGGTCATCATCGACCAGTTCATTTCCTCCGCCGAGTCCAAGTGGCAGACCCCGAGCGACCTCGTGATGCTGCTGCCCCACGGTTACGAAGGCATGGGGCCGGAGCACTCGAGCGCCCGGCTTGAGCGATTTCTCCAGCTTTGCGCGGAGAAAAATCTAATCGTCGGAAATTTCACCACGCCCGCCCAGTATTTCCACGCCCTGCGCCGCCAAAAGCACCGCAATTTCCGCAAACCGCTCATTCTCATGACGCCCAAGAGTTTGTTAGGCCGCGCTGAAGCCGTCTCGCAGGATTTCGATTTCATGGAAGGCACTTGCTTCCAGGAAATCCTTCCCGACACGAAAATTTTCACCAACCCGGCTTCGGTTAGCCGTGTGGTTTTCTGCAGCGGTAAGGTTTACTACGACCTGATGGCGCATCGTCAGGAAAAAGAAATCGAGGATGCCGCCATCGTCCGCGTCGAGCAGCTCTATCCATTTCATGACGAAATGGTGGGCGCCATCATCAGCCAATACCCGAACGCCTCTCACTTCGTTTGGTGCCAGGAAGAGCCGCTCAACATGGGTGCGTGGTCCTACATTTTTCCCCGTCTCGAACTCGCCGTGGGCGGTAAAATCCGCTACGCGGGACGAGGCACGGCTTCCAGCCCCGC
>JANYFB010000100.1 GCA_025362955.1 Akkermansiaceae bacterium | reverse complement strand
CACGCGTGGGATGCACCTTGTGAAAGGGCTTGGGAAAAGTCAGTGAGTGCCAGAACCATGGACAGGAAGATACCCCCATACCCCTTCTTGGCAAGCGTGGATTTTGCTGTCTTCTACGGGGCAGCCATTGTAGTTTTTTTTGCTATGAAAAAGCATACCCACGTTCACCCGCCCGCCGAGAAGCGAGCACTTCAGATCCGTCTTCGCAAGATCGCCGGCCAAATCGGGGCTATTGAAAGAATGGTCGAGGAGGACCGCGACTGCACGGACGTGCTCACCCAAGTCGTCTCCGTTCGCAAGGCGCTCAAGTCTTTCGCGGAGGTGGTCATTCGTCAACACACGAAGGACTGCATTGAACACGCCTCGGATCCAAGGGAGAGCCAAAAAATGCTGCGAGAGCTTCTCACGGTGCTCGAACGCTATGTGGAGTGAAATTTTCCCATTACCTCCGCTAACAACCGACTAACCCTCCACCTGTTTTAACTCAGCGTGATCGCCGCGAGGACGCTTCCGCGCTGTCACCCGCGTCAGCGCGACCGGCAGGCCGAGCCAGCGAGGAAGCTTCCGCATGTTCAGCTTAGGTTTGGTATTTACGGGCAGCTCGCGGACAGGTTTGGCTCGTTCATCTCAGTCCGGAAATGAGCAGGACAAGCCGTTGATGACGAGAACGAAAGTGACGATATTCCGAAAGGTTCTTTTGTGTTTTCACTCACTCGAACAAAAAACGGATTCGAAGAACAGGCAGGAATGCCTGTGTCACCTTTTTGGTGAGCGTAATCGCCACCGCAATACTTTCGGCGCTGTCCCCCGTCTCGTCACAAATCTATTAGTGAGCGTTAGAACTCTATATTGAATCCCGAGCGTATGTTCGCGACGTTATCAGTATCATAACCGATGCTGGTGAAGATTTCGAAGGTTTTATTGAACTTGTATTCAATTGCGATGGCTTCAGCGAACGTGGACTTTTCACCAGCGGACGGAGCCGTGTTTCCGAAAACTTCTACGAAGACACTGAGTTTCTCGGTCAATTGCCTCTCTAAGGACAAGTCATAGATGAACTGGTCCTTAAGCGGCTCGTTTTTAGGGGAGGTAACAAAGTCGTATCCAAGATTTCCATTGAGTATCCAAGGGCCAAAGGTTTTGCCGATGATGACATAGGGTTGGTAGTCGAACTCGCCAGTTCCTATGTCGCGATTGGTGGCGGTGGGAACCTTAAATTTGCAGGCAAAGAGAACCGCCGGAATTAAAGGCGTTTCCATAATCGCCATGTAAGAAGGAGTGATTTCCAAATCCCCCACTCCGCTGAATGCCGGGCCGTGGGCTGGCTTATCCCACTCGTAAAAGAATGGCTCAATCAGAAGTTCTGACCGATCGGTGAGACCGATTTCGAATTGATTGACTGTATAATAGGCCAAGCCCCCGGAGGTATCTCTTTCTACCTGAAGGGCGGCGCTGATAAGGCCTTCGCCTTGTTTCCCGAGTTGGGCGGTTTCTGTTTCAAGAACCAAATCCGCATGGAGCAGGCTGGTGGTGAGGAATGCGATGCTCGAGACGAACAGGATATGATGCAAGGTTGTCATGGAATGCAATTTCATGAAGTTGTTTTAGTGATTACCGTGGGCAGACATACGCTCCCGATGATGAGAAGAGCATGAGAAACGAAATAAAAGCGCTCGTTTCTGAGGGAAATCTTTAATCGGTGAAACGGGGAACCGATGCGGATGAGCATGAATGAATTGGATGCCCCATCAATTCTTTCCGTCCGTCATCGAACCATTATTTTCAAAATGTAAATATCGCTCTCTTCAAAGGCCGGACGCCGTTTGATCCTTCTCCACTACCACCAAGACTATGAAATCAGATTCATCGATGAAAATCCCGATTTTGCTCCTTTTCGTGTTTGGCGTTGGGCTGTTCATCGCTGCGGCATTTATCAGTAGCCGTCAGGCCGGACAATTTGAAGACCAGCGCTTGGCATGGGGTGCCGAAAAGAAGGAACTCGTCGCCGCTTTGGGACGCGCCAATCTCAGAAGCAGCGGCAATTCCCGGTCCAGCACAAGCTCAGGAAGAATGCCAGCCGACCTGTCAGCATCCGGCCCAGGTGCACCGGCGTTATTGAATCAATTGGCCAATCTATCTGTTACCAATCCAGAGTCCGCAGCCATCCGTCCAGTGCTGGTGTTGTTGGAACAACTCGAGCAAATGGGCCCGAAGGCGCTCCCTTCCATCCGTCAGTTCCTCGCTTCTGGATCGGATGTCACCTACATTTCCTCCGGCAACCAAGGCCGTCGTAATGTGAAGTCCCTGGTCCACGCCCTAGTACCCCTCACCCTGCGGCTCGCCTTGTTCGATAGCGTCGTGCGGATCGGCGGGAAAAGTGCGGAAACGATTCTCGCAGAAGCCCTAAGCAGCACCCGTAGCGGGCTGGAAGTGGCGTATCTCACCCAAGTCCTCGAGGAAATAGCCCCGGGACTCTATCAGGAGGCTGCGATTGCCGCGGCTGGAAGCCTGCTGACCAACGGAGCCGCTGCGGATCGAAACTTGCTCTTCGAGGTGATGAAAAGGTTTGGAGACAGCTCGTATGTGGCCACGGCGCAGCGGCAGATGATCCAGCCTGACGGGAAGTTGGATCGCAACGCGCTTCGCTACCTTCAGCAAAGTCTCGGAGTGCAGAGCGTGGCTGTCGCGGCCCGCACCTATCAGGATGCGAGGTTGGCGGAACCCGGCAGCAAGGAGCCGCTCGCACGCGTGGCGCTTGCCTATGTCGGAACCAGCGAGCAAGCCCTGGACTTGTTTCACACCGCCTTGGTAGATCCAACGATGCTTCCCGACCAGACACGCAACCTAGTTGAGGATCTCAATGACGATGGACTGAGCAACCGGAGTGCACCGACTCCAGAAGACCTAAAGATTATTGCGAACCGCTACGCTCTAACACAGGCTTATTTGCAAGAGGACTACGTGCGGAACGACAAGATTCTCAATGCCGCTTTCTTGGAAGCCGACAAAGATTTGCGCGCCATGCTGGATAAGGCTGCGGCGGGCACGGGTCCCGTGAAATGATCATCCAAACTAATATAAGATAAATTCGCGCCAGCACCCAAATTTGTTTCCCTCATCATCCTCCAATCATCTTCCCGCTGCAATGGTCCATCCACTGACGAGCCAGATGCCCGCAGGCCCTAACTAACACAAACACTACTGACTAAAACCATGAAATCAAAGTATATACTCACCTCCTTGGCCGTGATCGCGCTGCCAAATTTCGCCCTCGCCAAATTAGCGGATCAACCTATGGTTTCCACCGGACCATCCGCTCTGACAACCCCCTTCCAAGGTGAGGAAAAAGCGATCCTCGGACGCGAAAGCTCCGGCGTCGAAACAATGGCGAAGGACGAGAAAGACGACGAAAAGGATGACGACGACAAAGACGAAAAGAAAGACGGCGGCTCGGGCACCAAGCTCCTCGGCCACGCGAACCTAGGCGCGCAAGTGATGGAGAAAGAAGACGACGACGACAAGGAAGAACAAGGCGAGCATTAATACCCTGGGTCCCGCCGCGCTTGTCGAAACCGGCGGGACCTGCTTTCATTTGGAATTATGCGCATCCTTCTAGTGGAAGATTCCAAAGTCCTGCGGCACACGGTGCGCCGCGCGCTGCGCCACGCTGGTTTTGCAGTGGACACTGCAGCGGATGGCGAGGAAGGCCTCGCGCTCGCGGAACTCAACGATTATGACGCGCTCGTGTTAGATGTCATGTTGCCGAAGCTTGATGGACTTTCTTTGCTGCGACGGCTGCGTGCCTCCGGTAAGACTACCCATGTTATCCTGCTAACCGCCCGTGACACGGTGGATGACAGGGTCGAAGGATTGGCGCAGGGAGCGGACGATTATTTAGTGAAGCCTTTCGCCTTGGCAGAACTCATCGCGCGGGTCGGCGCGCTCTGCCGCCGCGCCTACGGGGCGACGACCGGGACAGTCCGCTTGGGCGCACTTGAGCTGGATTTGGCAGCGCGACGGCTGCGGCGCGACGGCGTGCAGGTGGACCTAACCGCTCGTGAGTGGCGGCTGTTGGAATACTTGGTGATGAAACGCGGACAGGTGGTGCCAAGGGCCGAGATCGAGGCACACATTTACGACGAGCTGGTGGAACCCATGAGCAATGTGGTGGACACCGCAGTCTATGGCTTGCGGCGCAAAATCGGGGCGGAAGTCATCCGGACCCGGCGCGGGCTGGGCTACATTTTGGAGGCAGGATGAAGTCGATCCGCACGCTTCTCACCCTGCGCCTGCTCGCTGCGGCACCCTGCTGTTAGGGGCGGCGGGCTTCGCGCTGCTATGGCAGGTCAGACACGCGCTGACCACCGAGTTCGACGCCACGCTGCGAGCCACCGCCCAATCGCTCGCCTCGCTTACCGAGCAAAAGCGTGGCAAGATTCGTTTAGAATTTGCCGGAGAAAACATGCCGCAGTTCGAGCGCCCTAACGGCTCCGAAGTGTTTCATCTTCGCACCACGGACGGACGGGAAATCGAGCGGTCCGAGTCGCTCGGCACCGCCTCCCTGCCCTTGCATGTGGGTTCGCCGGAAGCACCCGTCATTTTTGACGCCGGGTTGCCCGATGGCCGCGCTTTTCGTTGTGCCGGGCTGATTTTCACGCCCCGCGATGAGGAAGACGATGAGGGGAACCACGGCAAGCCTAACATCCAAGCGCTGCTGGTAGTCGGTCGCGACCGCGCGCCGCTCGATCACACACTTGCGGCCCTGCGCACCGGCCTGTTAGCCGTCGGCGCGGGCACCCTGGCGGTGCTTGCCGCCCTCGTCCACTGGGGCGTGCGCGGTGGACTCGCCCCACTCGCCCGCCTTGGCGAAAGCGTCGCCGCGATCAATGCCGCCTCGCTGTCCACGCGGTTTCCCGCCGGAGATTTACCGGACGAATTGCTGCCAATCGCCACCCGGCTCAATGAACTGCTAGCCCGCCTGGAATCAGCCTTTGCCCGCGAGCGCCGATTCACCGCCACCGCCGCACGAGTTGCGCACCCCGCTTGCCGAGTTGCGGGCCTTGGCCGAGGTGAATCTCACCACGCCAGCCTCCGTGAGCGAGCGCGTGGAAGCTTGGAGCGATACGCTCGCCACCACGCTGCGGATGGAGTCGTTGGCGGTTAGACTGCTAGAACTCGCCCGGGTGGAAGACCCGGCACGCGTCGTCCATCTGCAGACAGTTCCATTGGCCGGGGCCATTGAGGAAGCATGGCAGCCATGGGCAGCCGGGGCGGCAGAGCGCGCCATCAATCTGATCACAGAGTTGCCTCCCGGCCTGGTGATCGTTAGCGATCCCACGTTGCTGGGAGTGATTCTCGGCAACCTTTGTGCCAATGCCGCCCGGCACGCCCCCGCTGCCAGTCCTCTCCTCGTCACCACCACCACGGGGGCGGGCGAAAACATCACGCTGCATTTCAAAAACCGCGCCGGCGATCTAACCGCTGCGGACTTGCCACAGCTCTTTGAACGATTCTGGCGCAAGGATTCTTCCCGCACCGACGCCCGTCACCACGGATTGGGCCTCGCCCTCGCGGCAGAGTTCGCTACCCTACTGGGCGGCAACCTGACTGCGCAAATCGCCCCCGACGGCGAGTTGGATTTTGCTCTTGAACTTCCACAGTTTGGAGGATCCAACCTGAGAATCCGCTGAGAGATGGCGTGATACAGGCATTCCTGCCTGTTCTTCATTCGTCGTGCCCGGAAGAACAGGCAGGAATGCCTCTATCACTTGAATTGCTTTCCCCGACGGACCGGGCGATAAATCCGCCATGAACTGGATCTACTGGTCGCTACTCTCGGCGTTGTTCGCAGGCCTGACGGCCATTTTGGCGAAGGTTGGCGTCGCCGGGGTGGATTCGAATTTGGCGACGGCGGTCCGCACCACGGTGATCTTGGTGTTTGCCTGGGTGATCGCGTTCGTGACTACCAAACCCGCGGTGATCTTGGATTTCAGCGGCCGGACATGGCTATTTCTAACGCTCTCCGGGGTCGCCACCGGGCTGTCGTGGCTCTGTTATTTCCGGGCGCTGCAGCTGGGCGAGGCCTCGCGGGTGGCACCTGTCGACAAGCTGAGCGTGGTGTTCGTGATCCTACTGGCAGCGATTTTCCTACGGGAAAAAATGACGCTGCAACACTTGCTGGGCGGGCTGCTGATCGTCTCGGGAGCCGTGGTCCTTGCTTGGAAAAGCAGTAAAGCGTAAGGTCGGGCTTGCTTCGCAGGCGCGAATTTTGGAAAAGCGGGCTTCTCACCAAGCTCTCACTTTTTCCCGCCCACACTTGGAAATCAACTACATGACGCCCACCGCCCCCTGTCCGCCTGATCGCAGCGGGACGCCTCACCCATGGTTTAAAGATCTGGCGTTGTTGACCTTGGTGACGGTGGTCTGGTTTTGCTGCCTCCTCGGGATGAGGCCATTGAGCAACCCCGATGAGGGCCGCTATACGGAAATCCCCCGGGAGATGGCGGCTACGGGCGATTTCGTAACCCCCAGGCTGGACGGGGTAAAATATTTTGAGAAGCCGCCGCTTGTGTATTGGCTCTCGGCGCTGACATTCCGACAGTTCGGCGTCAACGAATTCACCGCCCGCGTGTGGGGCGGGATTTTTTCCGCAATCGGTGTGCTTCTTACCTACGCCACCGCCCGCTCGATCTATGGGCGCGGGACGGGAATCTGGTCGGCCATCGTGCTCTCGACGACGCTGTTTTACTACGCCCTGAGCCAGATCATTTTGTTAGACATGGCGGTGGCGGTGACGATGAGTGGCGCGTTGTTCGCCTTCATCCTGGCAATGCGCGAACCGCGCGGGAGCAAGCGGTTTGGCTTGTTCATGGCATTTTACGCGTTCATGGCTCTCGCCACGCTGTCGAAAGGGCTGATCGGTTTTGCGATTCCCGGAGCAGTGATTTTTCTGTGGGTGCTTTTGCTGAACCGGTGGCGGGCCTTGTGGCCTTTCTATCCGATTGCGGGCACCGTGCTGCTGCTGGCGATTGCCGCCCCTTGGCATATTTTCGCCGCGCGGGCGAACCCGGATTTCCTGTACTTCTACTTCGTTCATGAGCATTGGTTGCGCTTTACCACGCGGATTCATGGGCGCTATGAGCCGTGGTGGTTTTTCCTGCCGATTTTTCTGGTAGGACTGTTTCCGTGGATTTTCTTCGCGGGGCAGTCATTGCGTGAATCGTTAGGCACAGGCTGGAAGGCCCGGCGGGCAAATGCCGAAGCATGGTTTTTCCTAATCTGGGTGGTGTTCATCATCGCATTTTTCTCAAAATCCCAATCCAAGCTGATTCCGTATATTTTGCCGGTGTTTCCAGCGGTGGCGGTCCTGCTTGGAAGGACGATTTCCAGAGCTTGGGAAGGTCTGGACGCAACCTGTTTGCGCCGTGGCACCTGGGGGTTTATCGTTACCGCCGTGCTGATAGCTGGCGCGGCGATTTTTGTTCCCGGACCCAAGGACCAGCCGGAAATTTCTGCTATTTTGCCCGTGCTACGGGTCATCATCGGCGGAGTGTTTCTGCTCGGAGCGCTGGCCGCATTCCTTGGCTTGCGCAGGAATCAAACACGGCTCATGATCGGCGCGGTCGCAGTTTCAAGCGCGGTTTTCCTGCTGGCAGTAAACTACGGCGGAGGATCGTTTGACAAAGGCTCGACGAAAAAATTCGCCATGATTTTGAAACCCATTCTGAACGCCGAGGACCGCATTTATAGCGTCGGAATTTACGCTCAGGATCTGGCGCCCTATCTTGGTCGGCTGGTCAGCGTCGTCGATTACCGGGGTGAACTTTCTTTCGGGATCGACGCCGAGCCGGATCTAACTTCATCGCGATTTTTGAAGCGTGAGGATTTTCTAAAACAGTGGACACAACCGGGCGCTGCCTACGCGCTAATCCGCAAAAACGCTTACGACAAGTGGATTTCAAAATCAACAATGTCCTACCAAGTCATGTCGGAAACGGATCGATATGTCCTTGTCCGCAATGATCTAACACCTGCGCCGTGACCCGCTCCGCCGAGATGCTGTCTTATCTGCCATTCACCCGCCCGACCATCGACGAGGAGACCATCGCCGGCGTTTCGGATGTCCTGCGCTCGGGCTGGATCACTTCCGGCCCTTTCGTGAGGGAGTTTGAGGAGAAACTTTCAATTCTCTTCGGTGGACGTCAGGTGCGGGTTTTCAACTCCGGGACGGCAGCCTTGGAAATCGCCCTCCGCATCGCTGGGATTGGAGCTGGCGATGAGGTGATCACCACTCCCCTGTCATGGGTCGCTACCAGCAACGTGATCCTAACTGTTGGAGCGCGACCGGTCTTCGTCGATATCGATCCCGTCACCCGCAACATTGATTTAAATACCATTGAGGCCGCGATCACCCCGGCGACCAAGGCGATCTTGCCCGTAGATCTGGCGGGTCTTCCCGTGGACCGGGACAGGTTGTATGAAATTGCCAACCGCCATGGATTACGCGTCATTGAAGACGCGGCACAATCGCTGGGAAGTTTGTGGAATGGAAAATGGATCGGCTCGACCGGCGATCTCGTTTCCTTCAGTTTCCACCCTAACAAGAACATGACTTCCATCGAAGGCGGCTGCCTCGTGATGACCGACGAGAGCGAGGCCACGCTTGCCGAACAATACCGGCTCCAAGGCGTATTGCGCTCCGGCTACGATGGCATGGAGGTGGAAATCCTCGGTGGTAAATCCAACCTAACCGACGTCGCCGCCCGCGTAGGCATCGGCCAGCTTGCGAGGCTGGATGAGTTCAACCGCTTGCGCCGGGACTTATCACGAGAGTATTTCCGACAGCTTGACCGCCCGGAATTTCACGCACTGGGCCTTGGCCTGCCGGTTGCGGATTTTGAACAAAGCAACTGCCACATGTTTCAAGTGATCCTCCCGGAAACAGCGCTGAGCCGCGCGGAAGTCATGGAAAAATTGCACGAACTGGGAATCGGCACCGGCGTCCATTATCCCGCAATCCATCTTTTCAAACTCTATCAGTCCCTCGGCTGGAAACCCGGTGATTACCCCCATGCGGAAAAAGCCGGGCGTGCTATCCTAACACTCCCGCTATTTCCCACCATGACTACTGCCGATGTTAGCCGCGTGACCGGCGCACTTCTCAATATCCTGCAATCATGAGCCCCACCCCACCCATCAACCTTTCCGTGGTGATCCCCGTGTATAACGAGGAGGGAAATCTACCCACGCTTTTTTCCCGGCTCTATCCGGTATTGGACGCACTGGGGCGCAGTTATGAAATCATTTTTACCAATGATGGCAGTGCTGATAGATCGTGCGAGTTGTTAGCGGTCCAGCACGCGGCAAGGCCGGATGTCACGCGGGTCATTGAGTTCAATGCGAACTACGGCCAGCACATGGCGATCATGGCGGCTTTTGAAAGGGTCCGCGGCGAGGTAATCATCACTCTGGATGCCGATTTACAAAATCCACCCGAGGAAATCCCCAACCTCCTCTTGAAAACCGACGCCGGTTATGACTGTGTCGGTGGGGCACGCCAGAATCGCCAGGATAGCGCATTTCGCCGCTACATTTCACAACTCGTCAATTGGGTCCGCCGCCACATGACGGACATTCAAATGACCGATCAGGGATGTATGCTCCGCGCCTATTCACGCACCGTGGTGGATGGCATCATCCGCAGCGGCGCGGTGAACACGTTCATTCCGGCACTGGCCTACAGCCTCGCCCAGAAGCCGACCGAAATTCCTGTGGCTCACGAGGAACGCCACGCCGGCACCTCCAATTACTCAGTCTATCGGCTCATCCGCCTTAACTTCGATCTCATTACTTATTTCACCACCGCACCTCTCCAGATCTTCACGATTTTCGCGATGTTTTGCTCGGGCTGCTCGTTCCTGTTGGTGATCGTTCTCGGTGCCCGCCGACTATACTTCGGCCCGGAAGAAGGCGGAATTTTCACGTTGTTCGGAATTCTATTTTTCCTCATCAGCGTGTGTATGGTCGGAATCGGCCTGATCGGAGAATACATGGGCCGGACCTATCAGGTCGTTAGAAACCGCGCCCGCTATCACGTTAGCCATATTCTGGAAACCGCCGAATGAACAAGCCACGTATTCTATTTTTCGGTTATAGCGAGGTCGGCTTTACCTGCCTGGATCTCCTGTTGGAACGGGGCGACAATGTCATCGGCCTCATCACCCATGAGGACAATCCTGACGAGAATATTTGGTTCAAAACCCCTGCAGTCGCCGCGCGGGAGCATGGAATTCCGGTTTTCACCCCGGACTCAGTGAATACTCCAGAATGGCGTGAAAAAATCGCGGCCATGCAGCCGGACCTCATTCTATCCGTTTACTATCGCCACATGATTGGCCAAACGATTCTGGATCTTCCCCAGCTCGGCGCGTTCAACATGCACGGCTCGCTTCTGCCGAAATACCGAGGCCGCGCCCCGATCAACTGGGCGGTCCTCCATGGCGAGCCGCGCATCGGCATGACCCTCCACCGCATGGTGAAACGCGCTGATGCCGGTGATGTCGTGGATCAGGAAGGAGTGGAAATTTCCCCGCAGGACACAGCCGAGCAAGCGTTTCGCAAAGTCATGCCCTGCGCCCGCACCGTGCTGGCAAGACAGATCGATCACTTACTAGCAGCCACTGTCACCGAAACGCCGCAAGACGAGTCCGCAGCCACCTATTTCGGCGGGAGGAAACCGGAGGACGGTCGCATCGACTGGAGCCTAACATCCATGGAGATTTTCAATCTCATCCGCGCCGTGACCGATCCCTATCCCGGAGCGTTCACCGAAAACGGCGGTGCCAAGCTCATGGTTTGGTGGGCCGAACCTGTCCCCGGCCGATCCGGCGAACCCGGTGAAATTCTCTCGCTCGAACCCCTCGTCGTCGCCACTGGGGATGGCGCGCTCCATCTTACCCGCGTCGAATGGCGCGGAGTTCCCAGCCCTAGCCCTGCAGTGGGCACTATCTACTAACACACCTAGCTCATGTCACATCCGCCACTCAAAGTTCTCATCCTCGGAGCCAACGGCTTCATCGGCAGCAGCCTGATCGACACGATACTCAGTCAGAAAGATTGGGAGGTCTTCGGGATGGACGTAGGCGACCATAAACTCGATCATCTGCTGGATCATGAGAGATTCACTTTCGTCGAGGGGGATATTACCATCAATCGCGAGTGGATCGAATATCATATTAAAAAGTGCGATGTGGTAATTCCTTTGGTCGCTATCGCCAATCCGGCACAGTATGTAAAGAATCCGTTGAATGTCTTCGAGCTTGATTTCGAGGCGAACCTTGAGATCGCCCGCAAGTGTGTGAAATATAAAAAGCGCCTCATTTTCCCTTCGACTTCCGAAGTCTATGGCATGTCTCCGGAAGACGTGCTCGACGAGGCGACGAGCAATATGGTTTACGGCCCCATCGACAAGCAACGCTGGATCTACGCCGCTTCCAAGCAATTGCTCGACCGCGTGATCTATGCCTACGGCGTCCGCGATAATCTCGACTATACCTTGTTCCGTCCCTTCAACTGGATCGGGCCGAAGCTCGACAACGTGATGGAACCCAAGGAAGGCAGTTCCCGGCTTTTCACTCAATTCATCAGCAACGTCATCTTCCGCAAACCGATTCAGCTCGTGGATGGCGGCTCGCAAAGCCGTTCGTTTACTTTCATTGAGGATGGCGTGGATTGCCTCCTCCGCATTATTGAAAACAAGGACGGCTCGGCCTCGCGAAAAATATTTAATATCGGAAATCCGAATAACAATGTGTCAGTCGCCGATCTCGCGAGAATCATTATTGAAGCATTCAAAGAATACCCGGAATATCGCGACCACGCTGAGAATGCAGAAGTTGTGGTGGTTTCCTCCATGGATTATTTCGGGAAATACTATCAGGACATCCATACCCGCGTGCCATCCATTGAAGCCGCGAAGGCGGCTCTCGGGTGGGAGCCGAAAGTGGATCTCAAGACCGCGATCCGCTTCACGCTCGACTACCACCTCAAGCAAAAAGACCACGACCTCACTGCGGATTCATGATCGTCGCGCTGAAGGTCGATGTGGATACGGATCGCGGCACGCGCGAAGGCGTGCCTGCGCTTGCAGCTCTGCTAGAGGAATTTTCGGCACCCGCGAGTTTCTTGTTTTCCCTCGGTCCGGATAATACGGGCAAGGCGATCCGCCGGGTATTCCGGCCCGGATTTTTCCAGAAGGTGAGCCGGACTAGCGTTGTGAAAATGTATGGAATCCGCACGCTGCTCAACGGCACACTGCTGCCCGCCCCGCACATCGGCCAACGCCACGCCGACGTGATGCGAAAAATCGCCGCCTCGGGATTTGAAACCGGTATCCACTGCAATGACCATTTCAAGTGGCAGGATTATCTGTCTGAAATGTCGCTCGATGAAGTGCGCGAGGAGTTCGACCGCGCCCTCAAGGAATACCGCCGCATCTTCGGCCACGACGCCGCTACGGCGGGCGCGCCCGGCTGGCAGGCCACGGCTAACAGCCGACAGGTCTATGACGAGGCTGGATTCCTCTACGCCAGCGACACGCGGGGCGAATCCGCGTTTTTTCCCCAGATGGAAGGCCGCGTTTTCAAGACTTTGGAAATCCCAAGCACCTTGCCCACCTTTGACGAACTGCTAGGAAGGCCCGAATTCCCCGATGAAAAAATCGCCCCGCACTACGTCAATCTGCTAAGGTCAGATCGACCTAACATTCTAACGATCCATGCCGAGATCGAAGGTATGATGAAGCGCCCGCTGTTCCGGGAACTGCTTGCGGCATTCACGGAAAATGGCGTCCGTTTCGTTCGTATGGACGACCTCGCGCGGGAAATTCTCGCTGACCGCGAACGCCTCCCGGTCCAGCCCCTCGTCATGGCCGAAATCGACGGACGTTCCGGCCAAGTCGCCACGCAGGGCGTCGCTTGAGAAATAAGGGACGTCTCGTCTCCTATCACGGCTTGCCGCGCCACGGAATTCCAGCCATCCTGCGATCCATGCTTCGCTTGATCGCCTATCTCCTTTCCCTGGGCCTCGCCGCCGCATCCGCCCAATCCTACGCACCGGTGGACGAACGCCCGCCCGCGTTGGCCCGCGAGTTCCGCGGCGCGTGGATCGCCACCATTTACAACCTCGACTGGCCTAGCTCGCCCGGCCTCAGTGCATCCGGCCAACAGGCAGAACTGCGCGGTATCCTCGACAAGATCGCCACGTTGAAAATGAATGCAATAATTTTCCAGGTCCGCCCCCAGTGCGACGCCGTTTACGCTTCCGCCATCGAGCCGTGGACCGCAAGTCTAACCGGCACAATGGGCCAATCCCCCGGCTATGATCCGCTGGCCTACTGCATCCAGTTAGCCCATGCCCGAGGCATTGAGGTCCATGCATGGTTCAATCCGTTCCGGGCACTGGCTAACAATTCCCAACAGGTTGCTGGAAACCACGTCAGCCGCTCGATGCCGGAAATTACCAAACGCTTCGGCACGATGACATGGTGCGATCCCGCCCTCGAGGCCACCCGCTCCCGCGCGCTCAATGTCATTCTCGACGTGGTAAGGCGCTATGACATCGACGGCGTCCACCTCGACGACTATTTCTATCCCTATCCCTCCGGTGACCTCCGTTTCCCCGATGGAAAAAGCCCGGCCCAGCGCCGCAGTTATGTCGATAATTTCATCAGCAATCTCTACTCTGCCGTGAAGCGCCAGAAGCCTTGGGTCCGCGTAGGCATCAGCCCCTTCGGCATCTGGCGACCGGGCGTCCCCGCCACCATTGAGGCCGGTCTCGATAGCTACGAACAACTTGCCGGCGACTCGCGTAAATGGCTGCAAAACGGCTGGGTCGATTACCTCGCGCCGCAGCTCTACTGGCCAGATTCCCCGCAGAAACAAAGCTTCTCCACTCTGCTCAACTGGTGGCGGCAGCAAGGATCGCGCCCTGTCTGGCCCGGCATCGCCACCGAGCGCATCGGCGGCTCGCAAGATCACCGTCCAGCCTCGGAAATCACTCACCAAATCGACGTCAGCCGCAGGATTGGAAAAAATTGGAACGGCCATATTCATTGGAGCGCGAAAAGCCTGATGAAAAATCAGGGCGGCATCGCCACCAAACTCGCCGCCACTTACACCCAGCCCGCCGCCATCCCACCGATGCCGTGGGTCAGCAGCAAATCCCCCGCTGCCCCCGGCGTCAACGCTGCCGTGCAAAGCGGCGGCACCTTTATCCATTGGCAGCCGGATGACACCACCGCGAAAATCGCCGTGCAGGCGAAAATCGACGGTACTTGGCGCACGGTGCAAATCAGCCCAAGCGGCTCGAAAGGCATCACGATCCCCCAGGCGGATGTGATCGCGGTGACTGCGCTGGATCGATTTGGGAATGCGAGTGCTCCCAAAGTGCTTGGGGTGAAGTGAAATTGAAATTTGCCCTCTATTGAATTCAGCCCGACTTGGATATTATAGTCCATAGTGATCGTCGGTTTTCATCCCCTCCACCTGCGGTAACGCATCCCGCTCACGCCCGACTTTTTGCAACTCTCCGTCCTTGCCACGGGACGGATGAGCGCATTCACTTTCCGCCACCTCATTTTTCCCCAGTGAAAGCCCACGAACTCTACGCCGCCGTTGACCCCGCCATCGTCACTCAAATCCTCGATTGGTTCCGTGCCAATGATCGGAATGTTTACCGATCCGCCGTCGCCACCCTCGCTGGAAATCGCAAGCTCCGTCCGGTTTTTATCGAGAAAAAATCCATGGCCGAGCAATACGCCTGGATTCTCAAAACGTTAAAGCTAAAAGCCTGCGACACCATCGGCGAGCACATCCTGCAAGCCTATCTCATGGCCGGTCAGCAATCCCTGCTTGCCATGTTCTGCGACGGCATGGGCATTCCTCATGATGGCAAGGGTTCCGTTGTCGGCAATCTGCCCAAGAAACTTGATTCCGAGCGCCTCAACGCCACCATTGACCGCCTCGCCGATGTTTTCGAGCCCAAGCTACTTACGCTCTACCTCCATTGCTTCAACATGCAGGTGGACGGCGGTTGGCCCGAACTCAGCGAGAAGATCGAGTCCGATCCGAGGCTCATGCTGGCGTGAAGAATGCTGATGGTTGTTAGTCGATAGTTGATAGGCAAACGAAGACGCCGATCTCCACTCTTCACCATCAACCATCTACTATCAACTTCTTCCAATGCCCAAAGTTTACGTCAAAACCTACGGCTGCCAGATGAACGAGCGCGACTCCGAGCAAGTCGTGCGGATGTTCAGCGAGGGCGGTTACACGGTGACGGCGGAGGAGAATGAGGCGGATGCGGTGCTCATCAACACTTGTTCCGTTAGAGATCAGGCGGAACAGAAAGCGCTCGGGAAAATGGGCAACCTAATCCACAAGGGTCGCGACCGGAAACACGTCGTGTATGGTTTCATGGGCTGCATGGCCCAGTCGCGCGGTGAGGAGCTTTTCAAAACGGTACCGAACCTCGATGTCGTCGTCGGCACACAGAAATACCATAAGGTTTTTGACTACGTAGATGGCATTCTCCAGCGCCGGATGGAGGCGCGCATGGATGATCCTACTTTCTCCCTGCGCGGTACCAGCGTTTGCGACACCGCCGAGGAAGAAGGTTCTCAGAACACCATCCGCGACCACATTCCCAAGGCGCATGAAGCCTCCTCTTTCGTCTCTATCATGCAGGGCTGCAACATGCGTTGTTCGTTCTGCATCGTCCCCGACACGCGGGGCAAGGAGCGCGGCCGTCCGATTTCCGAAATCGTCGCCGAGATCCGTCACCTCGCCGCGCATGGCGTGAAGGAGATCACGCTGTTAGGCCAGATCGTGAATCTGTACGGCCGCACCGAATTTCCTAAAATGGATGGCAAGTCGCCATTCGTGCAGCTTCTCGAAGCGGTGCATGAAGTGGCGGACATCGAGCGCATTCGTTTCACCTCGCCGCATCCCATTGGCTACCGGGACGATCTCGTGGCTGCATTCACTTACTTGCCGAAGCTCTGCTCACACATCCATTTTCCGATGCAAAGCGGTTCTGATAGAATCCTGCGGGAAATGCGCCGACCTTACAAAAACGAAAAATTCGTCGCGATCTGCGAGAAAATGAAAGCCGCCCGGCCCGGCATCGCCATCACCACCGACATCATCGTCGGCTTCCCCGGCGAGACTGAAGAGGATTTCCAAGCGACGATCAACATCGTCGAACGCCTCAAGTTCGACAACGCCTTCGTTTTCCGTTACTCCAAACGCCGCAATACGCCCGCTGCGGAAATGAACGGGCAGCTCGATGAATCCGTGAAGGAAGAGCGCAACCAGCGGCTGTTAGCGGTCGTGGATCGCCTCGCCATCGCAAGCAACGCGGCCATCGTCGGCACCCGCCAACAGGTTCTTTGCGAAGGCCCGTCGAAGCATAATGCCACCCGACTCACAGGAAGAACTTCGCAAAACAAGATTGTTATTTTTGACGGCGATCCCGCTAGACTAACAGGAATAATTCTCGACATCCAGATTGCCCAGTCCACGGGTTTCACACTCTTCGGGACTGTGTGTGAGGAAGGCTGATCGGTGGCGAAGTTTCATTCCGCGACGACAAACATCACGCCGAATTGATTACTTTGCACAGGCTTGTTAGGATTCACGGCCATTTGGGAAATGTCGCCATCAAGAAACAGCGCGTTCTTGCAACCAAGCTGGAGGAAAAGCCCCGCGAAGTCCCAGAAATTCACCAACTCACCTTTGTCGGTGATTGCGAAAATAAATTGATTCCTTTCGTTGATGCCCACGCCGTTGCGAGGGAGTTTGCTGGTGGATTTTTCCGTGAATGCCGGGTGGCGTTTGCCGTCGATCAGGAGCATTGGGCCGGATTGGATTCCCCACGATTCAACGTGATCGGCTCGGGTCTGCCAAACCGGCGAGGTGCCGACAAATGGACCGGAACCGCCGTACGTGCAGACTCCATTTGGCTTGAGGAAAAAGTTGCCCGGGGCATCTGCTAGATTGAGCGGGCGGAGTATTTTCCCGCCTTCGAGGTGCAAGCCGCTAGGAATTCCGCCGGGTTCGAAGATCCCAGCATTCATGAGAAAACTCACGGTTTTCTTCTGTTGTGCAAAAGCGGCCTGTACCCGGTCAAAGCTCCGGTAAGGCACACCTTCCGCGTCTTTCCAAACCACCTGCACCTTCTCCGGCGCTACCCGGACGACGCGGAAATTTACTCCGGCGGATTCGATCTGTTCCTCCACGATCCCGGCCTGAACCATGCCGGAGACCATCAAGAAAATCCCGAAAAAGTAGCGGATCATTTCGACGGGATCGAGTCATAGACCTGCTCCAGGGCAAGCACGGTGTAGGCAGTGACGAGAACCGGATTGGACTCCATCCAGCGTCCGTTTTCGTTGAGCCATGAGCCGTCGCCACGTTGGGTTGATAGGATTTTTTCGCCGAGGTCTTTGCGCCAATCGGCCTCGGTGCCATTTTCTAACTTGAGCTTGTCGATGTTCGCGGCTGAGAGGGCTTTGGACATGGTTTGATAGTAATAATACAATCCCTGAGTTCCCATGGCCGGGTTTTCCGCGAGGGTATAGTTTTTCCCTAACCATTCTTTCACGGCGACGACGCGCGGATCGTCGGCGCTGACTTTGGCATAGATGAACGAGAGGAGTCCGGCGTATGACATGGAGCCGTAAGAGCGGAGAGCGGTCTTGCCGTTGGGAAGCTTCTCCTCACCGGCCTTGGTTTCGTTAGGCCCGTAAATGAATCCGCCTTTATTGTTCGGATCGTTGGACGACCAAGCGCTTTTGTTAGTCTCTTCCAGGTTTTGGCAGCGCGAAAGGAAGGTGACGGCGGCCCCCCAATCCAGATCGGGTTGTTCGCCATGCCTGCCGTCTTCAATGACTTTCTTGGAAAGCGCGAGAGCCTCAATGGCGAGGTAGGTGTTAGACATATCGGCGCGGTCATTGTGCGAGCCGTAGCCGACACCGCCGTCGTTCGGGTTGTCGGTTTCCTTTTTCTTGTCGATGTCCCATTGCTGGTCAATGAGGTGCTTGCGGGCCTTAACGATGGCTCCCTCGTAGCCCTCGCGCCCGGAGGCTACGAGCGCGGTGACTGCGGTGGCGGTGTTATAAACAGTTAGACCGCGGTTATAGATACCGCCGTCCTCCTTTTGCTGGGCTAGCAGCCAGATGAATCCTTTCTCGATGTGCTCGGGAAAGGGTGCCTTGCGATCCAGATTCGGATCGCGGGTGGCAGCCGTGAGAGCGAGCGCGGTGAATGCGGGAATGCCCTCGTCATCCCAGTTTCCGGTGGGTTTCTGTTGGGTTTTCAGCCATGCGTTGCCGCGGGCGATCGCTTGGCACATCTCCTGTTTGAGAGATTCATAACGGTTGGAAGAATTCTCTGCGGCGCTGCCGATGGCGGTGCCGAGGATGAACAAGGTTGATAGAATTTTCATGGTTTCGGGAGCGGTTTTGAATTCTGATAGGGGGTGATGATGACCGTGACATTGGTTCCTTCCGCAGGGACTCGTTTGGGAAAAGGTGTCCAGACATCGTCATTGTCGCGATCCTCTCCCGGGTAGTTCAGGAGTGCGGACTCGGCGAGGAAAATGGCGACCACATCCCCGCTGGTTTCAGCGATGAATTTTCCTTCAAAGAAATCCGAACCGCCATAAACCCAAGGCCCGGCGGGCATCGCGGTGGCTTTGATGCCGTGTTGGATCCATTCATTCACCGGGATGCGGCGGACTTTTCCGTCCTCAATCCACTCCACTTCTATGGTGACGCGCGAGGCTGCTTTTACGTCGGGCGCGACTTGCGGAAACTTGTTGGAAACGCCGCCCGTTTCGTTAGGCAATGGATAGAGTTCGTGGGACGGAAGGTAGCGGAGAAGCGTGAAGGCAAGATTGAGATGCGTGGGTGAAATTTCCGTGGAGAGCAGCGCCTCATGGACCTTACCATTCACATGGACGATCAGGTATTCGAGCTGGCCCTCGATCATGTTCACCTTCGTGGGAAAACGGATTTCCCGCGATTTTTCGTCGAAGATCACGTCGCCGATCTGATAGCGTGTGCCGTCAAGTTTTCTAACGGACGGCTTGGGGCTTTCCGCGGTTTGTTCGGCCACCGGCTTCGGCTCCGCAGAGGGGGCGTCTTCCGCCAGCGCCCAGGATGCGCATACCGGGAAAAGAATGAGAAAAAGGCGGAGCATGGAGAAAGGGTTGCTCTGTGAAACGTCTGAATGGAGGGTAAACTTAGGGCGATTTGCGGATTATTCGCCCTTTTTCGGCGGAAGATTCAAGGCGGTGGCGAATTCACTCCAGCACAGCCGGGTGACCCGGGAATTAAGAGCGTCCTGCGGGTTCTCCTTATCGGCCAGGGAGGAGGGCGGGGTGTAAATGCCAGTGCGCCCGAGCTGGCTGCGGACTAGCAAAAAGACGGTTTTCAGGATGTCCTCGCGAAGGGTGTCGGGCGAATCAACGGTGAACGAGAGCACGTCGGTAGAGGCGGATTTGGGATCGGAACCCGCAAGCCAGAGGGCGACTGGAACCGGGCCCTTGGCGGCGATGCTGGTCTTGCCGGCAGTGACCGTGGCTTTGACTTTGATGAGGCCGGAGGATGCCAATTCCAGATCGCGGGCCGCGCTTTCGAGGATGGGGGTGAGGGTCTTCGCAAGTTTTTTCCCCGTTCCGGCGTGCAATGAAATCTTGATGGTAGCTTCAGGCTTCGCATTCCAATCGGGCAGCGTCGGACGCAGACGCTTGATGGCGGAAATGGCCATCGCGGCTTGGGAATCATCCGGTTTCGTTAGATCGATCACTCTTTCCCAAGCGAGCAAAGCACGTTGAAATTCGCCTTTTCCCTCCAGCGCCGCCGCCAACTCGATCATGTGAGCCGAGCCCTGTGGCGCGATTTCGGCGTAGTTTTTCAAAATCAACGGCTTTGTTAGATCACCCAAATCCAGTGGCGGTTTTGGTTCCTCGGCGGGTGCCTCATCGGGCTCCGGTGCGGCAGAGGGAACTGAAATCGCATCAGCCATCGGGTCGCTTTGGGGAAATGACGATTCGATTTTTTCCCGGACCAGCGCGAGCTTGGCTGCGGACGGAGGCGTCATGAAATCCATGTGACGGGTATTTTTCCACCAAACTCCCCAGACGACAGCCAGGACGAGTAACAGGACGATGGGAATCGGAACGCGCACGGCGGCAAGGTGGCGCGGACTCTTGCGGCGGGAAAGCGGAAATCACAGCCCGGCGGAAAAACACAACACCCCACCCGGAAAACCAGATGGGGCGTTTGGAGAAATGGGAAATCAATTGGCGCTCTTCACCAGGAGGGCGCGCTTGCCAACGCGTTCACGGAGGTAGTGCAACTTGGCGCGGCGGACCTTGCCTTTGTTAGTCACTTCAATCTTCGCGATCCGGGGAGTGTGAAGCGGGAAAACGCGTTCCACACCTTCTCCGTAGGAAATTTTGCGCACCGTAAATGCCGCATTCACACCGGAACCGCCACGGGCCAATACGATGCCTGCGAAAATCTGGATCCGCTCCTTGCCGCCTTCCACCACCCGGCAATGCACCTTCACGGTGTCACCGACGTTGAACTCGGCGATGTCTTGTTTCAACTGCTCTGACTCGATCTTCTTGATGATGTGCATGGGTTCCTCCTTCGGGGAAAATGTTGTGATGTCCACGTTGTCCTTGCCGTATGCCGGACGCGCGGGGCGGGAGAGCTAGCGGTTCGATTTGACAATTGCAACCGCGAAATTTCGCGAAATTCAGTGTTTCCCGTAAACCGCCGCTGGATCGAACGACCTCACGCCGCTGATCTGCTCCAATTTCGCCGTCCCCGCCACCACCCTGCGGTAAAAACACGAGTTCCGCCCCGTGTGGCACGCACCCGCGCCGATCTGCTCCACCAGCAAGACCAGCGCGTCCTGATCGCAATCCGTGCGGATCTCCACGATCTTCTGGATGTGCCCCGAGGTCGCGCCCTTGTGCCAGAATTCCTTACGCGACCGCGACCAGTAAACCGCCTCCCCAATTTCCAATGTCCGCCGTAGCGATTCTTCGTTCATGTAGGCCAACATCAGCGGCTCCTTCGTCGTAGCGTCCACTGCCATTGCGGGGATCAGCCCGTCCGCATCGAATTTCGGGGAAAAATCCGCACCTTCCTCGATCTCCGCCTTCCCGCCCCGCGGGACAAACACGTTTTGCGTATCCATGCGCGGAACGTGAAACCGCCCCCGCGGCCTGTCCAGCCCGCATTCACATCTGAAGAAACCGAAGATTTCAGATTCACCGCAGAGACGCAAAAGTCGCTGAGGGACGCAAAGGAAGAGGGGATTTGAAATTTCCCTTCTCCAAACTTCGCGTTCCTCTGCGACCTCTGCGGCTTTGCGGTAAACTCTCCTCCCCATTTTTTACAGACCTTCGCCGGCCGGAATGCCTTGTCGCCATTTCTCTACATCGCTAACCTCCTCCCATGAAGCCCATCCTATTCCTCCTCGGCCTCGGCGTGCTCACCTTCGCGCTTGGAAAAGAAACCCCCGACCTCGCGGAAATCCACCCCGGCGAAATCTGGCCCGACACCGAGGGCAAGCCGATCAACGCCCACGGCGGCGGCATCCTTTTCCACGAAGGGACCTACTATTGGTATGGCGAGATCAAGGAGGGCAAAACCTACCTGCCCGAGGTGAACAAATCGTGGGGCGGCACCCGCGTCGATGTCGTCGGCGTTTCCTGTTATTCCTCCACCGATCTCCTGCATTGGAAAAATTGCGGCAATGTCCTCCCCGCCGTCCCCAGCTCCGACCTCGATCCAAAAAAAGTCCTAGAACGCCCAAAATGCATCTATAACGCCAAAACCAAAAAATTCGTTCTTTGGTTCCATAGCGATAGCATGGACTACGCCGCCGCGAGCTGCGGAGTGGCTGTGAGCGATCAGCCGACGGGTCCGTTCATCTATCAGGGAAGCTCCCGCCCTAATGCTAACAACTGGCCAATCAATATTACCGACGAGGAAAAAAAGGCTGCTAACAGCCAGCTTGTCAAAGATTTCCCCATCGGCCAGATGGCCCGCGACATGACCGTCTTCGTCGATGACGACCAAAAAGCCTATCTCTTCGCCGCCTCCGAGGCGAATCCCACCATGCAAATTTCCGAACTCACCGACGACTACCTGAAAACCACCGGAAAATACGCCCGCGTCTTCCAAGGCCGCTCCATGGAAGCCCCTGCCGTTTTCAAGCGAAAGGGCAAATACTACCTCATCGCCTCCGGCTGCACCGCTTGGGCACCCAACGCCGCCCGCTCCGCCGTCGCCGATTCCATCTGGGGACCATGGAAGGAATTGGGAAATCCGTGCCAAGGGGAAACGTCCGAAATTTCCTTTAACTCCCAAGTCACCTACGCCCTCCCCATCTCCGGCCAACCGGACACCTTCATCTTCATGGCCGACCGCTGGATCAAGGACGACCTCGCGGACTCCCGCTACATCTGGCTCCCCATCAAGTTCACGAACAAGGGCCAACCCGAAATCCGCTGGCAGGACTCCTGGTCCATCGACTAAGCCCTCCACCCGCCCGCCCGGCTTTGCCGTTTTCGCCGTCCCGCCACCCGTATATCTGCTAGATACGGCCGCCCCGGAACCCGCCTCCTTGCGCCACCTGATATACGCACCTCACCCCGAGAAAAACCTTTTCAAATCAACGATTCCTGACAGTTTCTCATCCGAACGGATGTTCGGGATATCACTCCCCGAGACCCTACGAATAAATACTGTTCGGCAAAAAATAAACCAGCAAGACAATGAAGACATCGATAGCATCATACATGGCGCCGTCAGCGATCCGGAGATTCCCTCAGGTGGCCTGGCTCTGCGCTATTTCGCCAATGATCCTACTTTTCGCCGTAGTGACTTTGGCCGTTCATGTCCGTCTCGGTCTTGGGCGCTGGCCCACGCCGATATATGAGTCTTACCGCACATCGGCTTCCATCCTTCACATGAGTATCCTTGAGCGGACTTCAGTGTTTGCGATCTATTGTGCAGGACCACTATGGCTTGTTTGTCTGCTCATTCCTATGTTCCAGCCATCCCGTCGAAGCATTGTTTCGCAGGTGGCGGTGGCTGGTGTAGGATGGTTGCTCATTGTAGGCTTCCTCACTCTTGATCCCACAACCTTCTCTGCATGGCTACTCGACTAATTCCAAGAGCCGAACAAGGCGTGCGTGGCAACGGCGTATAACGTCCCTCGTTCGCTTCGCTCTGTGAGTCCTGCGCCGCCGTGCCACCACATTTAACGTTCGATTCAAAAATGAGAACCATAATCTACCTTGCGGTGTTGCCGCTTTCGGGTCTCCTGTCTTGTTGTTCAAACAGCAACGTAAATCGTATTCCGGTTGATCGCGATTCTGAGATGGGCCGTGCGATCACGCAGTTGGATTTGGCCGAGAAGGACTATTATGTACGTGCGGAACGCGAAAAGTATTTAGACGCAGCAAGGAATTTCGTTCGTGAAGCTCAAGAGGGTAACTTGAAGTCAATGATGGCCATGACGAGTCCGTTGACCATTAACGCTTCTGGTCGCAATACGATCACAAGAGTGTATCAGACTCAAGTGATCCCTCAGTTTGAGGGAACGCAAGTGAGTTGGAAGGAGCCCTCAGAGATCATCACAGATGATACTGGCAACCGTGGATGCGTGGTTTCTGGTAGAGTTACGGGTGCTAGATCCTTTCCGGTCTACGTCACGGTAATGAAGGAGCGGAGACAGTTTCGGGTGATAACGCTTTCACAAAAAAGATGATCGAACAAGCCGCGACATGACAACCCCTACCAGCCGCCCGGTTTCGATGACTTTCCGCAACTACAACCTCAACCCCGCGTTCGAAGCTCGCCCCGCTGGTAGGGGTGCATGCGCTCTAACGTTGTGCGCCGTGCTAAGCAAGGCGCTTCTTATCAGGTGAAAGACCTGTTGTTTCAAAGTAAGCGTGGTCTGAAGCGCCTTGCGGATGGGTTTGCTACGGCGGTAGCATAGCGGTCATATTTCAGGGTTCTATGACTGCTATGCCATCAGGCGACCTGGCAGTGGGGGGTGCCGCTGCGGGCTGCGAGCCAGTTGGCGG
>JANYFB010000138.1 GCA_025362955.1 Akkermansiaceae bacterium | reverse complement strand
TGGGCGGAAAATGGCTTCCCGGCCTGCCGGACGAGGCCGCGCTCCTGCTCAGCGGGTGAAAACCGATCCCTTTGCCATCATCCGGACCCGCCATCAAACGCCTTGCTCAAAGGTGCCCCACGAACACGCCCATTTTCCTTTTTAGGTTGATTCATCAATCCCCCAGCCCCTTCGCATAAACTTCGTTTTCCGTGAAGACGATGATCATGGGTCGGCAGCAGATTTCACAATCGTAGTCCACCTCCGTAGGCATTTCATCCGGGTGCGGCAGGGCGACTTCGAAGACTTCAAAACAAGTGGGGCAGGTGACTTCGGCGAGTTTCATAGGCGAAGCGTAGCGACGATGACCGGTCGCCGCGAAGCCATTTCTTCGACTCGCGGTGATCGGTAGTCGCCGCCATATCCCCACTTGCAAGTGCGCTTCACTGCAAGCCAACCATCAGTCTGAAGAACCTCGCTTGCGCGCCGCTTGATAGCAGTGGATAGTTCAAGCCCGCCACCTCATTCACTCCATCGGTGGCGAACACGGTGGGAGGGGTGTTGTCTATCTCCCAGTTGAAAAGATCGGCACTGAACTGCGCGTGGTAGGTCAGACCGGCAGCCAAGTGATCGCTGCGGCGGATGAATTTGGCGGTGGGGGTGCCGGAGAGAATCTGCGTGGTGATGCCGCCGGGTGTAATGACGCTGCCCGTGTAGTTGAGTTCGTTGCGTGATGCTGCGGCGGGATTGAGGCCGAAGGAGAAATTTAGCAGATTGGCGAGGCCATTAGCACCCGGCGCATTGGGACTGTCGCCAATGGCATTGGCTTGCGCCCATTGCTGGAAAGGAGCGCGAAGCTCGTCCGCGCCGATTTCTGGGCTGCTCGTTGACCGCGTATCGCCGTCGCAGTCGCTGGTCACTCCGGCCACTGGCGTGCCCGTGTTGTTGACTAACACATTTCCGCATGGGGCGAGATGAAGGTTGCCATTCGCAGGATCGACAAACATTGCACTGGTATAGTTGCCGCCGGGGTTGCCAGCGCTGGAGTGGATGTCGCCGGGCAGATTCGCCTGCCATTGCGCGTAGCTGATCGGAATGGCCACGGTGCTGCTGCCGTTGCTAGCGTCGAAAAAGTTTGAAACTGTGACCGAGCCGGTGCCGGAATAGACGTTGGAGTCCGTCGTCAGCGAGCCGGTAGTGGCGGTCGAATAGTTGATGGCAAAGTGGTTGCCGCCGCCAGTGCGGAGGTTCAGGAACACGTTGTTCTTTACGGTGGCGTTGGAGTTGCCGGTGCGGGAAAATGCCCAAGTGTTGCGACTTGCACTGCCGGTGCCGGTGATGAGCACGGTGTTATATGCGGCTACGAGTGTACTGCCGCTCACACCATTGTCCACGATTCCGGAGACATTCTGCGCGGTGGTGCCGCTGGAACTGAGCGTGATCATGTTGTTTAACACCGTCACGGTCTGCCCGGATCCCGTAAACAGATAGATGCCATAGGCGAGATTCAGACTGCTTGGGGTGTTGCCGATGTTCCACACTCGGTTATCAACAATCACGGTGCTTCCCATTGGTGAGTAGAGTTGAATACCATAAACGGAGCCGCTGGTCGTTAAATCTCTTACGCTATTGCCGCAAATCTTATTTGTCCCGAGGCTCCGACAGTAGATGCCTACCAGCGATCCCGAGCGGGATGCTGTTTGGTAAATTTTGTTGCCTGAGATATTCCACGATTCGTTACCGCCGGACACGGTTACACCGGTGTTGATGAAGTTGAACAAATCATTGTTTGAAATGGTGTTATTGCTGTTAGCGACATCATCTGAAGTGCCGTAAGAATATACTAGATCTAATGGAGCTCCGACTGCGTCACTACGGTCGCGGATTTGATTGCCGGTTACAGTGTTGTTATCATTTCCGGTGGTCAATCCCGGTCCGAAGAACACCACGCCGCCCATCGAGGGATTGGAATTGTTCTGCGCGCCTTCGATCACGCAGTTCCGCACCGTGTTATTTGAAGCGTCGTTGATGAATTGAAAAGTTGCACTGGTGCCTGTATTGCGAAAGGTCAAATATCGGCCAGTGCCGCCGAAGCTGCCGTCTATTATCACGCGCTGTGCTCCGCTCAGTCGGATCATTCCAGAGATCGTTCGCATCGTTGCGCTGCTTGGCTGAATCGTCACTGGCGGTGAAGGAAAACTGTTTGCCGTGATGGCGTTGAGCACCGTCATTCCAGACTCAGCGATATCTCCTGTTAGGCTTGCGGTAACGTTGCCATCAAATACGCCAGAGTTTAGCGCGGCAAACAGTCCGTCTGCGCCGGTCAGCGTGGGATAGTTGCCGGCTGGGCCTACCGTCAACGTGCGGTTGAGCGGAGCGACGATGTTGTAACCGAACACCCCTGAACTTGGTTTACTAATGATATGAATAACGGACGGGTTGGCTGAAGCGCTGGCAATGGCCGGGCTGGATCCGAGATTGCCCGCAGTATCCTGCGCGACCACGAAGTATTGAATTCTATCTCCCACATTCACATGGCCGCCGTTGATGAGCGTGTAATCAATCGTAAAGCTATAACTCCCGTTCCCCTGCTGTTCGCCAGTGATATACTTCCAACCGTTGCCAGACGAGTCATTGGCGGTGTCGAAGACATCGACATCGGTGGACTTTTTGAAGTAGAGCCTGGGCGCATTTAGCCCGCTGGCGACGGTGCCGGAATTGTCCTGGATGTCGCCCCAACCCGTGAGCACCCGATTGGCCGTGGTGCCATTGGAAAGTAATGGAAAGAGAATGGCAGGTGGGAAGATATCGCCACTGGAGGAGGTGAAATTTCCCGCGTCCGCCCCGATGTCCACGGGAGTTAGACCGCTTCGCGCCTGACCGTCGAAATCATCGGTGACGGAGGCGATGGGCCTGCCAGCGCCCTCGGCGGGATTTGTTAGTTGCAGATGGAGATCCGGTGCCGCGCCGGTGGGACTGACAAATTTCGGGTCGGCAACCGCGCTGGAAACGTCCTGCCCGGTCGCGGCCTGCCATGCGGAAAGTGTCGTGCAGTCCGTGCTGTTGTAGCGACCCATCACACCGCCAGAGCCGCTGACGAAGAAGATATTACTATCCGCTTTGAGTCCGGTGGGGTTTGCAATATTGCCAGCGTAGAGCACTGCGTAGTGTTTGCCCGTGGCACCGCTGTTTCCGCGGGCGTTGACGAAGATGTTATTGCGGAAGTCACGGGAGTTGCTCCCGCCGCCGCCGTAGAATCCATAAGTACTGCTTGCGCCGGAAGCCTGTGCCCCGCCCACAAAGACCGTATTGTGGTAGAAATTCCTTCCCGCCGTCCCGCCGCTGTCCATGAGTCCGACTACCGACGAGGCGCCCGCCGTAATCATTCCGCCCGAGTCGAGTCCCATGCTCACCATGTTATTCCGCGCGGTGAAAGTGCCGCTGCCGAAATACATCCCAAACAAGCCTGAAGACGTGCCGGAGGAGGCGATGGCGAGGCCATATACCAAATTACCTGCGATGACGTTCTTGCCAGTACTCGCGCCGCCCGAACAGTATATTCCCGTGACTGATACATTCGCAGAGGCGGCCATATTAGATAGCGAATGCACGACGTTCTTGAAAACTGTCAACGAGGATGAACTTGCGGAGATGCCAATTACCGAGGAATTGCCTGCCAAGTCCCTGCTCTGGCACATCGTTGACAGGCTTCTAACGGTATTGTAGGTCACCGTGTTCTCGCTGAATGTGGTGGACACAATCCCACTTACCTTACCGCTGTTGGAGACTCCCGCGTAGTTGTTTTGAAGATTGGCGACCGTGTTGCCGGAGATCGTAGCGGTATCTCCGGAATTCAGGATGCCGGTGATTTGTGCGATTCCAGTCGGCGTGCCTGCTTTGAGGCTGTTCGCACTCGTGGTGCTGCCCACCGTATTATTAGCAATAATCACTGTATGGCAATCCACCGCAATTCCGACCAATGATGTATTCGCGTTGATTGAACCGATGTTGTTCTCGGAAAGTGTTCCAAAGCCGCTCGTTGTTACTCGGATGCCGTAAACGGTGCCTTGGACATTTGAAGTGGTGACGGAAATCGAACCCGTCCCGGAGTTGCTCCCTATCGTGTTGTTCACGACTGTGCCGTTGTCAATGGAACCCGTCGCGAAATAGATTCCGGTCCAAGGTAGGATGGAGGGGTTTGTGCTCGTACTATCCCAAACAAAGTTTCGGACGGTGTTTCCCCACACGCTGCCGACCGGTCCAATAGTGGTCCCAAGCTTGATCCCCTCGAACATATTAGGCCGCCCCGTGCCTCCGGACGTCGTCCAAGGAGAACCGCCTGCACTGGGCGCATTCCCGCCGATGAAATTGCCGGAGACAGTAAACTGGTTGCCCAATCCGTTGTTGATGTAAATCGGGCGAATATAGCCCGACGAAAGCAGGCGAGTTGCGGTTTGATAGTAGCTGTTACCGGTGATACTCCATCCGGTATTGCCGCCATCGAGCCGCACTCCCGCCGCATCGCTAACTTCGGAATGAAAGTTGAAGATATTACTGTTAGAAACGATGTTGGCACTGTTGCTCTGCGCGGTCGTGCCGGTGGAGCCGAGCGAGTAAAGGGCATTGGCGGGCAGGGTCGCGCCGTCGCGAATATCGCAAGTGTCGATCGTGTTGTTGTCGTTGCCATTCGGGCCGGTGGTAGTGCTGAAGACGACGGTACCGCTGGTGGCGCTGGTGTTCACGCCTTGCAGGGTGAGATGGCGCAGAGTGTTGTCGCTGGCCTCATTGATGAAACGTACCGCCACGCCGCTGGTGTGGGTGTTGGCGATGGTCAACTCCTTGGCCGTCCCCACTCCTCCGGGCCGCCCGTCGAAGGTGACAAACCGCGCACCGTTCAGATCCACCGTTGCTGCCGTGGTGTCGGCACTGCTGAGACTCAGCTGGGTCGCGCCGACTTCCGGGCGGATGGTGAGGGTATTCGCCGCAGAGGTAGGAAGGTTGTCCAAGGTGATGGGAAAGATTTCGACGGCAGGCATATAGCTCTGCTGGAGTTCCAGTGCGATGGGGCCGGAAAGTGTCTGACTTCGGACATCTGCGACAGCGGCGGTAATGCTGGCGTAGTCACCTGTAGGACCGATGGATTTCGTTCCAGAAAGCGGCGCAGCGGTAACCGGGGAAATGATTGCTACAAGCAAAGCAAAAACGCTTTTCATGAATCGGTGTAGGTGATGATGGGGAATGCACATTACACGAATGCTTCGTTGTGCCAAGGTTTTCGACATTAGAACAGGGGAGCTAACAGCAGCAGCGATTTCCGCAGTGGCAGCGTAACAGCAAACACCCGCCGCGGCGAAGAAATTTGTTCATCGGTAGTCCTCGGTATAATAACCGGCTTTTGCCGGAACTGAAGACCAGTTGAATCCGGGACTACAAACGTGGATTCCGCCTCACATCCCCACTTGCAAGCCTCCCGCACTCTGCCATCCTCCGCCTGTATGGCTGAGAAAACGCTGTTCGAAAAAATCTGTGATCGGGAAATCCCGGCCCACATCGTTTACGAGGACGAACAGTGCGTGGCGTTCCGGGACATTTCGCCGCAAGCACCGCTGCATATTCTAATCATCCCGCGCAAGGCGATTCCTAGGGTGGGGCTGGCGGAGGAAAAGGATGAGGGATTGCTGGGCCATCTTTTACTTACTGCCGCCGCCGTCGCCCGTAGCGAGGGCATTGCGGAAAGCGGCTATCGGTTAGTGGTTAATAACGGTCCCGACGGCGGCGAGGCAGTGCCGCATCTGCATATTCATTTGTTAGGTGGGCGGCAGCTTCTGTGGCCGCCCGGTTAGATTCCAGATCATGAAACTCAAACTCCGCCTCTTCCTTTCCGCCATGTGCCTAGCCGGTCCTTCGTGCGCTGAAAATCCGCCAGTCGCTCCCTCTCGTGTCCAACGGGTGGTGCTGGTGCATGGATTTCTGGAAACCGGCTCGACCTTCAAAATGCTCAAGACCCGCCTCGAAAAGCGCGGCGTAGAATGCTTTGTCCCGCGCCTCAGTCCCAGCGATGGTCGCGGCGGATTGGAAAATCTCGCCGTCCGCCTGAAGCAAGACATCGACGCGAAATTCGGCGCGGAAGCCCCGATCAGCATCGTCGCCTTCAGCATGGGCGGCCTCGTCACCCGTCAGTATTTGCAACATCTCGGCGGCGCGGCGCGGTGTGAAAACCTGATTACCGTTTCCTCGCCGCACAACGGCACGAACGCGGCCTGGCTCTATCCGACCAAGGGAGCCGAGGAAATGCGGCCTGGCAGCCGTTTTCTAACTGATCTTCGTAACACTCAGGACAGCCTCGGTAAAATGCCCGTCACCTCCTACCGGACGCCCATGGATCTGATCATCCTGCCGCCCACGAGTTCGATCTGGGACCGGGCGGAAAACCTTGAATATCCCGTCATCCTTCATCCGCTCATGCTCACTTCTAACCGCGTTCTCACCGACATCGAGCACCGCTTGGTGAAGTGACATTTCAAAATGAAAACCCCGCTCACCGGAGATTCCGGCCGCGGGGCGGGTTCGTTAGAGCGAGCGAATTCTTACTCGCCTGCGGTTTTGATTTTTCCGAGCACTTCGAGCCGCACCGGCGCGATGCCGTGTTGGACGAAACCAAGTCGCTCGGCGATGCCGATGGTGACGTCGATGATGCGGCCCTTCACGTAAGGTCCGCGGTCGGTAATCGTCACGACTTCGGATTTACCGTTAGACTCGTTCACCACCCGGACCATGGTTCCTAACGGAAGGGTCTTGTGGGCGGCGGTCGCGGCTTCGTTAGAAAGCCGTTGGCCACTGGCGGTCCGGGTCCCATAATTGGTCCGGACGGAATACCAAGAGGCTTTGCCTGTTTGTACTGACTTCACCGCGAGTTGGGGATCGGTCAGGTTGGTTGAATGTTTTGTATTGGCATTCCCAATTGACGCGCAACTGGGAATAAGGATGACGCCGGCGATTGCCAGGGCCACGGATTTTAGGTTCCGGGTCATGTTCATCGTGTTAAGTCCCCTCTGGGGCGGGTGCCTCATAAGAGCCTCGTAATGAGGAGGCAAGAAAAAAGTGTCATCCCCGCTGCGGCTCGAAATCCCTGCCGGGTCATCACATTTTTGCGATGTCTTACGGGTTTCCTTACTATTTTTCTGGTCAAATTGGCATGAATTTTGTTATTCCCATCGAAGTGCTTGACCACTGGATACCCTCGCATCGGAATCGGTTTACCGGAGCGGATTTGGATTTCCTCGCCACCATCCTGGCGCCGGGCGAGCAGCGGCACCACTTGGAAAATCTATGGAGTGATCCCGACGCCCAGCGCGAGATGTTGGATTTGAAGGAGGTCTTCCGTGGCTTGTTAGATTCACCTTCCGCCATTCAAGTTTCTCCCAGATTCTATTTTTACGTGCTCGTCCGCCATGCGTTCCTGCAGGCAAATCTGAGTGATGCGGATCTCGCGGACTACGTCGCGGGCATCATGACCAAGCGCATTTGCCCGTCGCCCGATGACCCGCTGCAGGACATCGCCCACGGGTTCACGCACGCTTCGGACTTCATCGCGATCATTTCCAACGCAAAGGGCCGGATGCGTTTTCATCTGCAAGTGGCCGCAGGAAATCAGTTCCTGGTGCTTGCCGGACTCTATCCGGATTTCCTCAAGCATCGTTGCGAGAAACGCGGGGCGCCGGACTTGGAGTTCTATGAGTCTTTCGCCCAGCGGTCGTTCCGCGAGGCTGCGGACAATCGCCTCGGATCGGGAAAAACGTCCCGCTTATTGTTAGGGGCATTGTCGGAAGCCCTGCCTGCTGCCCGCCGCTCGCTGAACCGCGTGGCGGAGGAGTTTGTTTTCTTGGGGGATTGAATTGGAGCGCTGCAGTTAGATCAGCGCACTTGCTTCCACGTCGCGTGGTAGAGCCGCCAGCCATCTTTTTCTTTTTTCCAATCAAACGTCACGTCGTAGATCCCGTCTGCCGGGCGATAGACTGGAAGCTCGACGAGGCCGTCTAGCGTGAGTTCTACCTTTGCCGTCGCGCCGCTCACTGAAACGGATTTGAACTTCTCCAGCTTGAAATGGGTCTGCTTTGCTTGTTCACATAGCCAGGAATAGGCGCTTTCCAGCTCGGAGCGCTCGAAGGTTCCGTTGGCTTCCTTGATCGTGGGCGTGTCGAGCGTGACCTCGGATGCGAGCAAGCCGTTGAGCGAGTAGGCACCCATTTGACGAGTGACTTTTCCACTGCTGTCGTCGAGCGTGAGGGTGGTGAGTAGTGACCGGGTGCGGCGTTTCACGACTTGGGTGGGAGAAAACCACCAGACGCCGAACAGCGTGAGAATGACGATGGCTGCGAGAACAAGGCGTTTCATGGGGGAGCGGGCTGGTGGCTGGGATCGTAGAAAATCCGGATTTCCGCCTTCTCCGTGCCGAGAAGTTGTTGCGCACGCTTGAGCGCCGCGCGGGTGGATAGATTCGGATTGCGGGGATTGGTTAGGAAAATGTTGCTTTCGCCCCCACGACGGTCGCAGCCATCTTGCAAGGTGATGAGGATGCCGGATTTCTTGAGCACCCGATAGACGTCACGGCTCGCGCCGGAAACGATTAGATGCAGCCCTTTTTCCCGCATGAAAAGGATCAGGTCTTCCAGCGCCATTACGCTGGTCGCGTCCAGATGCCGGGCGTTTTTCAAGCGCAGGATGATCACCTGAATCGCCGGGTCCAATATGGTCCGCTGGATCTGGGTGCGGAAAAGCTCCGCCGCGCCGAAAAAAAGATCGCCCTCGACATGGACAATCGAGATTGCGGGGATCGGCCGCTGGCGCTTTTCCCCCATTTGGCGGAGTTCGCCCGCGTCACTGAATTCATATTCGATGAGGTGCGGCCGACTTGCCTTGCGCAGGAACAGGCTGATAGAAACTGCCACGCCAATGAAAATAGCGACGTGGAGCGGCGCTAACAGCGTGGCGATGAAGGTGATGACCAGCACCACCGCATCGTCCCTCGTCGAGCGCAGGCAAATGCGGATGTGGCGGATGTTAAACAGGGAAAATGACAGGGCGATCACCAGCGCGGCCAGCGCCGCCTTTGGCACGAAGTTGATCAGTGGCACGCCCCATCCTACCGAAGCTGCGATCAGGACCGCGAAGGCCATCGTGTAAGCGCCTGATAGAAGGGAGGCGAAGCGCGTGCGAGCGCCGGACTCGTGGTTGAGCATCGAACGTGTGAGCGACCCCGAGGCTGGCATTCCCCCGGCGATGGCGCTTGCGATGTTAGCCATTCCCACCGCCAGCATGTCTTGGTTCACGTCCGGGCGGTCGCCGGTTTTCGATGCCAACGTTTTCGCCATCAGCGTGTTTTCTAACGAGGCAAGAAATGCGATGGCGAAGGCGATGCTCAGAAGCGACGAAATATCCATGAAGATCCCCGCCCTCATCAAATGCGGCATTTTCAGCATCAGATCGCCGAAGCCAAAAGTTACGAACGTTTCCGCGCTCTCGAAGCCACCTGTCCCTGAACGAATCAACGAGCCGAAGCCAACCGATGAAATCAGCAAGGCCACCGCGAAGGCAGGCCAGGTAGGCCGCCACCGCCGGAACGCAACGAATACTAACAGAGTCGTCCCGCCGATCAGCACCGCCACCCACTGGGTATGGGGAAGCGCCCGCGTCAGTCCAATCAACAGCCCGATGAAGGTCGCGGAATTTTCCCCGCTCACATGCGCGGACAAGCCCAGAAACGGCTTCAACTGGTTTGCCACGATCAGCACCGCCGCCCCGGAAATGTAGCCTACCAGCACACTGCGGGAGACGTATTGCAGCAGGTCCGCCACCCGGAAAAACGCCCCCGCCATGGCGAGCAAACCGACCATCATCACCAGCAGCGGGATCAACTCATCCCAGCGCCCGGTCAGAGTCGGATTCACCGAGAAAAAGCTGAACAGCATGAAGGCCGTCGCATTGGTCGGTCCCAAGATCGTGTGCCGGGATCCGGCAAACAAAGGAGCCACGAAGGCGGCCACTGCCGTGCTGATGATGCCATAGACGACTGGCAGTCCGGCAATCGCCGCGAAGGCGATACCCTGCGCGAGTGCCAGCACCGTCACGTTCGCCGCCGCCCATGCGTCTGCCCGGAATTTCTCCAGCGAGTATTCCTTGAGATCCTTTGCGAAGGGGAAAAACTGCACCCGTTCTGCCGCGAAGAACCCGCGGACATCGCGGGTGCCTTTGACGAGCGTGCGGAGGATTTTCATCGCTTCCGACAAGCCTATTTGAAACGCGCCCTGCGGAAAAGGAATAAACCTAACAAAATGCAGGCTGTATTGGGTGCCCACAGCACCATCGTCGCTGCTGAATCCGACTTGAACTGGTCCGCCATCATCGTGACCAGGAAATATCCAGTACCGATCAGCAGGCTGATGATCAGCCCGCGGGAAGTGTCGCGGCGACGGGTTTGCAACCCTAACGGTACTGCCACAAAGGCGAAGGCAAGGCAGGCCATCGAGAACGAATAGCGTGAGGTGATTTCCGTCCGCATTTTGACCATCGTTTCCTTCCGCATATTGGGGTTGTCCTTGATTTCCTGGCGGATTTGTTCGTTCGACATTGAGTTGGCTTTCAATTTCGTGCCCTGCGGATTTTTCAAGTCGATCACTAACGGTTCGGCCTCCCCGGCGAAGGCCATTTCGATCTCGCCTCTCTCGTTCCGGGTCTCGAAATAGGCGTCTTCCAGCTTCACCCGCAACTGCCCTTTGGTCTTATCCACCGTCAGCGCCGCCCTCGCCGCGTGAACATAAGTGAGATCCGCGCCCGACTCTTTAGAGCTGGGCAATACGTAAAAATGAAAGCCCTCCACCCACTCGCCGTTTTTGCCTTCGATCAAAAGTTTTTGAATTTCGTCCCCGTCGCCTTTGAAGTCTCCCTGCACCACTCCCGGCTTCAGCAGGGAGTCAGGATCGCGTGCTGCTTGATCGTAAACTAACTGTTTCGCAGAGGCCCTCGAATGCGGCACCACATTCACATTTAGCCATAAACTCACTAGCGAAAGTCCGGCACCAATGACAAATACCGGTGCCGAGAGCCGGACCAAACTCAAGCCCGCCACGCGGAAACTCGTGATTTCATGCTGCGAGGAAAGCCGCCCGAACACCAACAATACCGCCGAGAGAAATCCCCATGGGATCGTGTACATCAGCGAAAGCGGGAGCACGTTGATCACAAACCGGATCACCAGTTCCAACGGGGCTTTCTGGTCCACGAGCAAGGGCTGAAGTTGTTTGAAAAGGTTCCCCAGCACCAGTACCAAGCCCAGCACCAACACCGCGAACAGCGTGCCCAAAAGCACCTGTTTTCCGATGTAGCGGTCTGAAATACGCATGGGGTCGCCGCAGTCTGGCAAGCCCTACCCACCCTGTCCAGACCGCAGACGATTCACATGGCGGTGAGGCATTTCTGCAAGGTGGAATAGGCTTCCAGCCTGTCTCCTCGTCCTCAGGACAAAGGGATTTTCAGCGTAATCACTACGGAAAAATTACAAAACCGCGATCTAGCATGGCCGTCTGGGCTGTGTCGTAAAACGGGCGTCTCGCCTGTTTTCTGCCAAAGTTGGTTCCACAAAAAACGGATCAGTTCCATGGCCAGTTAGATAAGTGACGATTTTGCCACCTCATCTTCAAACAGTTTCGGTTGCCACCTCTACCAATTAGATTGTTAGCTAACAAGCGAGCCCGCGAAGATTCCTTGAATCATGCCGTCTGCACTGCGGCGGGTTCGCATAATCCCCTCCATTTATGAAAAACAATCGGTTGAAGTCGGCCTTGAGTTCTCTCGCTTCCTTATGCCTTGCGAGTGTTCTGCTAGTAAGCACGCTGCTGGGTTTAGCGGTTGTGGCTCCACGGCTTGAGGCGGCCGCGCCATCCTGGACTTTCAGCCCGCCCGCAGCGGGCAGGGCGCTACAAACCGGAGGCTGGATGGTTGATTATCCGCTAGGAACGATCAATGCTTCCCCCGAATTTAATTTTCCGCTCCAACTGATATATTTGACGACGCGGACCCAGGAGGGATTGTTTGGCACCGGCTGGTTTTGCCCTCAGATGGAGTCCTCATTGATGCCTGTTGGCAAGGGAACATTGCTGTGGACCACGCCCTCCGGCGGACAGATTTTTTTGCGGGAGAATCCCAACGAGATCGGTGATTACCGCAGCGGGGATCGCGAGTGGAAAGCCCAGCTTTCGCCCGTGTTACAGAAAATTTCTAACGAAGAAGGGTGGGAATACCATTTCAGCAAGGGCAAGCTCATCGCGATCCTGTCCCCGAGTAATCGCATCCTAGAATTTGATTGGCGCGGCAGTCAGCTACAAGGGATCCAGATCAGGGATCTTGCGAGCAATAACCGCCGTGTGCTCCTGCTTGCGATCTATGGAGAAAATAAGCGCATTGCGGGCTTCAAGCTGGACGGACAACCGCATAAGTTCGCCTATGTAAAGGATGGTAATACCGAGCGTTTGTCGGCATGGAGCCCGCCGATTGGTGAGACGGTTCAGCTTCTCTATCAGCAGGAAACCGGGATATTGATGAAGGTAGCGATTGGCGATACAAAGGATCCGGAACGCGTCGAAGAGTTTAAAACCCAGTTTGTAAGGCCGGCGGCTGACAACACGCCGGGTGGCGAAGGTCTAGCGAGAAAGAAGGCCACAAATTACTGGCTCATCGCCGATAAGGATTGCAGTTACGCCTACGGGCGTCTGGGAAAAAACAAGGAAGAATGGGATTCTGCGGATGTCACGGTCACGCACCGGGTAGGAATTGTCCAAAGGATGACCTACGCGGAGCAGCGCGGGATCGTGACGAATCGTCAGGATGGAGTGGAGCGGAAGAGTTGTTACTACAGGGCACCGGGTCAAAAATACGATGGAAAGCTCAGACGCATCGAGGAAAACGGCAGTCTTACTGCGGAATATCGCTATGACCGCAAGACAGGTCTTCTCACCGAAATTGTAGGTGCCGATGGCACGATCACGTTCCTCGACTACGATCCTAATTTCCGGCCCTCCAAACTATCTTGGGAGCCTAAGCCGCAACGAGTCCGCCGGGGAACTCGCAGCAAGTCGGAAATCGTCGCGGAATACGCTTATAATGACGATGGAAAACCAATCGGGGTCAAGGATGGCCATGGCAACCTCACCCGCTATTCCTACACGTCGCGGGGCGAAATCGCTTCCGTTATGAATCCAGCAGGGGACACGGTTGCTTATACCTACGATAGCTTCGGCAGGTGCAGTGCCGTTTCCTCTGCGGGTCGCACCGAACGGGTGGAATATGATGAGAATGGCGGGGTTAAATGCCAGATCGCTGCGGACGGCTCCAAGACCGAGGTGGTTTACGATGCGGATGGACAAGTGGTCCAAATCAAGCGTAATGGAAAAGTGACCAAGGAACTGGTACGCGATGAATTCCACCGCGTGGTCGGGGAAAAGGACTCCCTCAACCGGATTTCCCGGATCGAGCGGGACGCGCGCGGCAATCTTACCGCGCAAATCGCGCCGAACGGCTCCGTGACCCGTTACCAATACGACGCCTCTGACCGCCGGATTGCCCAGATCGATGGCAACGGGAACAAGATCACCTTCGGGTTCGATTCCGCCGGGCGCATGACCAAGCAGGCAAACGCCCTCGGCGGCACCCAGACATGGACCTACGATCCCAAAACTGGAAAACTCATCGAGCGTGCCAACGGCGTGCAAACCATCCGCCACACCTACGACAAGAGCGGCCCACTCGCCACCATCGACTACGGCGGCGGCCAGAAACTCAGCTATGCCTACGACAAGGACGGCCGCCCAGTCTCCGCCACCGGGCCGGACACCACCTTCGAGTCCAGTTACAACGAACAAGGCCAGCTCACCGCCACCCGCGCCGTCTGCGGCCCTGAGGAAAACCTGCTCAGCTACCGCTACAACCGCCGGGGCCAGCGCACCGGCTTGATGATCTCACGACTGGTCGTCGATGCAGCGAAGCCCGTGGAATACAAAACAATCCAGCAGACCGAGCAGACTTACAGTCCAGAAGGCCAGCTCACCGCCATCCTCACCAATGGCATCCCCGCCATCAGTTACCGCTACGACCTTGTCGGCAGGCCCGTCCAGAAAACCTACGGCCTGCCGAAAAATGGCAAGCCTGCCCTCACCGTGGACATCGGCTACGACGCCACCGGCCACCTCGGTCACATGACCTTCCAAGGCGGCAAGCTCACCTCGCCGCTGGAACTCATTTACGAGTGGGACACCGCCGACCAGCTCACCCGCCGCACCTGGAACGGCCAAACCCTGCGCTACGAATACGACCCCGGCGGCCAGCTGCTCAAGGTCACCGATGATCACGACCAATCCGTGCAGGAAGCCTACACCTATGACCTTGCCGGAAACATGCGGACCAAGCTTCTCCACGGCCAACTCACCGCCATGACCTACAACGCCGCGAACCAACTCGTGAAATCCCTCGATCTCGGCCCCGCCACTGTCCAGACCGTCGCCAGCCTCCCCCAAGACCCCGGAAGCCCTCGAAAAACTCGCGAAAAGCTCCCTTGTTTATACCTACGACTGCGCCGGACGAATGCTCGGCACCGGCCCCCAGCCACAGAACACCTACGGCTGGCTCGACAAACTCACCACCCTCACCCTCCCAGACGGCACCACCGCCACCCACACCTACTGGCCCGACGGCCAGCTCGCCGCCATCTCTTCCTCCCCCAATCAAAATTCAAAAATCAACAATCCTCAATCGTCAATCTCCCCCTCTTCCTCCTCCGAATCTTTCCTCTGGGACGGTCTCGCCCTCCTCATGCGCAACGACACCATCTATATCATCGAGTCCCACCCCAGCGGCGGCATTCCCATCGCCTCCCACCCCGTCGGCAAGCCTGAGGAAATCACCTATTATCTCAACGACCTGCTCGGCACTACCCTCGCCACCATCGGTCCCGCAGGCGTGAACTTTTCCCGCCTCACCTCCTTCGGCCAGCCGCTGAAGTCCGGCACCACCGGCGGGTCCCTCGGCACCGAAGCTCCTTCGTCGCCAACCAATCCCGTTCCAACCACCCACCAGCTTCCGCCGACGAAGCGGTAGAACATCGAACATCGAACGCCCAACATCGAACATTGAAAGATAAAGCACCTCTCTTTCTTCTTCATTCTCTCCACTTCGACGTTCGATGTTTAGCGTCCGATATCCGATGTTCCCTCCCCTCTCCCTTGGAGAACCCAAACACATAAAACAAAATGAAATACAAACTGACATTCGCCCTAGTGGCGTCCCTGACCAGCTCCGCCTTCGCGGAATTCAAAGCTCCGCTGCCGGAGTTCAAAAACGAAAAGCAACTCGCCGAATGGCGAGCTGAAAAGGCGACCGAAGCCACGAACCCAGGCTACGCGGCCGAGGATGCTCCCTTCTACACCGGCAAGCCTTACCTCGCATCATCGGGTGGCTATGCATTTAAATACCGCAACTACAACCCGGAAATGGCCCGCTGGACATCAGAAGATCCCACCGGTTTTCCTGACGGAGCGAACGGAAATATCTACGCTCCATGCCCTACATCAGAGGTTGACTATAAGGGCCTGTGGAAGATCGAATTAGTCGAAGCTTCGGAGACTAATCCATCAAATACTGATGACGGCTATGTCGATGTATGGGGGCTTAGTCGTCGCATTTCTGCATATGCACACATTAATACGGCAGGCTATGGACCGAGTGCGGGTTCCACTACGACACTTAACACAACCGGAAGAGGGAAAATAGACCCTCTGATTACCGATCTGGTGGGCTATGAAGCAAGTGTTGGTGCCGATTTTACCGTTTCTGTCGATGATCAGGGGGCGATCTCCTTCACCGAAGGCCCCGCGAGTTGGCATTCGCCTGACGGAGATTTGCAAGTGGCGGCCACCTGGGGCGTCACGGTCGCCAGCCATGTATACACGTTTAAATACACGGTGCAATCTATCTTCAAAGCCACGGGAGTTACAGGGGCAGGTGTGATGGGTGCAAGTATTAACTGGACGGGTGGAAGAGGTCTCCAAGATACTCAGGTTGTCGTGTCCTACCGAGCTGTTGAATAAATTATGAACACGCGCCTTTTAATACTCATAGTTATGTTTTGTTCTGTCATTCTATCGTGTGACAGAAAGGTAGTCACCATTCCAGTAGACGTTGTCATAGAACTTGCAACAAAAGCTGGCGGATCAAAGGCGCATCTCAATAATTCGAATCTCAGGGGTGACCGGGGAACTATGAAAAGTAGCGGAAATACCTTGGGGGAAATTGAAATCGAATATAAATTTTATACGACGTCAGTATCCTATAATACGGTGGAATTGGATATCGATCTGAAATTGATCCAACAAAACATGAAAGATGTTCGTTGGCAAGAGAAATTGAAGATACCTATTGATTCAAAAGTCACGTTCCGGCCATTTGAAAGTGTTTCCATGAACATTAGTTCGTCGAGACCGACGGAGAAAAAGTAAACGTTAGAGAAGCCAGTCCGCGATGAAATTAGTCGGAATAGCAAATCGGTGAATCCACGTTCGATCCAATCGGCGCAATGATTAACACGTCTATTTGCTGGCTCATTTTCATCGTAAGCGTGGTCTGAAGCGCCTTGCGGATGAATTTGCTACAGCGGTAGCAAAGCAGTCATATTTCAGGGTTCTATGACTGCTATGCTATCAGGCGACTTGGCGGTGGGGGCTGCCGCTGCGGGCTGCGAGCCAGTTG
>JANYFB010000082.1 GCA_025362955.1 Akkermansiaceae bacterium | reverse complement strand
AACAGGATGGACGCAGATGGGAATAGGGATGAAATCGTGATTTTCGTTTCATTCGTGGTCTTTTCCGGAAAATCCACATCTTCATCCCTCTTATCTGCGTCCATCCCGTCCATCTGTGGTTGAAAAAATCCAAATGGAGTTACCCTGAGGAAGACTCATCTGGGATTCAATGGTCGAGCTTCAGCTTTTCCAGCTTGGGTTCGATGACAAACCGGCAATAGGGGTTCTTCGATTTGTTCTGATTGTAATAGTTCTGATGATAATTTTCCGCCGGAAAGAATTCAGATGCCTTGGTGATTTCGGTCACAATGGGGTCTTTAAATTTGGACTTAGCCGCGGCTTTCGATGCCTCGGCAATTTTCTTTTGCGCATCGGAATAGTAAAAAATCGCGGAGCGGTATTGGGTGCCGGAATCGTTTCCTTGGCGGTTGAGCGTGGTCGGGTCGTGAAGGTCCCAGAACCATGCCAGGACCTTTTCGTAAGAAATTTTCTTCGGATCAAACACCACATGCACGACCTCGGCATGGCCGGAATCGCCATCGCAAATTTGCTCGTAAGTCGGGTCTTTCAAGGTGCCGCCCATGTAACCGGAAGTCGCAGAATACACTCCGTCAATCTGGCGGTAAGCCGCCTCGATGCACCAGAAACAACCGGCCCCAAGGGTGGCGGTTTCCGCGCCAGCGGGGACTTCTGGCATTTTGGCAGCGTGTTTGTCAGTAGCAGTCATGGCTTTTTGAGGTTCGCACGATGCGAGAGTAGGGATGAGTAGCAGCAGCGAGAGGGCAAATCTTCGATTCATGCCCATAGGATACATGAAAGCGGAATTTGTTCCCGAAAAATTTCATTACCACTCGATCCCGACTCCTTCTTCGGGAATGATGACCTGCTCACGGATGCCCAAGCGGTCCGCTTCTATCAGCAAACGCTCGACCGGTTCCTCGTGCGGTTCATTACCTAACGGAAATGTCCCGTAATGCATCGGAATGAGCGCCTTTGCCCCGAGATCAGCGAATGCTCTAACTGCTTCCTCCGGGTTCATATGGACATCGCGACCGCTCGGCGACTCATAGGCGCCGATTGGCATCAGCGCGATGTCGATTTCAAAACGCTCGCCGATTTCCTTGAAGCCGTCGAAGTAAGCGCTGTCGCCGCAATGGAAAATACATTTCCCGCCGGCGCGGACGATGTAGCCGCCATAGTCCCGGTGGGTGTCGTGGATGAATCGCGCGCCCCAATGATGGGACGGGGTGTGGATGATTTCGAGCTCGTCGAAAGTGAGTGAATCCCAAATCCGCATTTCGTGGATGGCAGGAAATCCCAGGCGCTTAACCAGTGAGCCGCTGCCTAACGGAACGACGATTCCCTCGCGGGCCTGGAGAATTTTCAAGCTCGGCTTGTGGAGGTGGTCGAAATGGGCGTGGGTGACCAGCACAAGATCGACTTCCGGTACGTCCTGCAATTCCAAACCCGGCTTGCGCTGGCGTTTCACGGGTCCATGCCATTTCGCCCAATTCGGATCGACGATCACCGAGTGTCCGGCGAATTGCAGGAAAAAAGAGGCGTGCCCGATCCAAGTGATCCGCACCTTGTCCAAGTCCGGGGGTGCCAGGACAGGGTCGAGCACATCTCCAGCAGCCCGGCGGAACATTCCAGGCACGATCCGATGCCGGAGAAATTTCAAGTTTCGCGCGGGCCAACCTTTTTGCGGTTTTAAGCCGGAGTAATTTCCTGGCTTCGGCTTCATCGGTGGAGACTCGTCATTTTGCACGGATGATGGATACTAGCGGATGAAGGGGAGGTTTGCATGGAAAACCTCGCGCTCATTTTTTGTAGGCTGCTGAAATTTTTTCCGCCCACTCCTGCGCGCGGGCACCGAAGCTCCGATCATCGGCGGCGTAGAGGATTCCGCGCGAGACGTTAATGACATCCGGCGCACTTCGGGCAGCGGCGGCAAGCGAGGCGAGATCCCCGCCTTGAGCGCCGAGACCTGGAACAAGCAGCGGGGCGTCTGGGATTTTTTCCAAAACCTCCGCAGCATTCGTCAGGCCTACGACATAGCCGACGTCCGTGGCGCGGGCTTCTACTTTCGACCGTTCCCCAAGTGCGGTGACGAGTTCAAATACGGAGCGGCCATCGGCGAGCTTCTGCCGCTGGAAATCCGCTGAGCCGGGATTGGAGGTGACAGCTAACAGGTAGATTGCTTTGCCCTCCCAATCGAGGAAAGGTTCGATGGAGTCATAGCCCAGAAACGGATTGAGGGTGACCGCATCCACATTCCAGCCGCCGAAATATCCCTGAGCGTAGTATTTCTGCGTCTCGCCGATGTCGCTGCGCTTGGCATCCAGAATGACGGGCACCTCCTCCGGCAATCTGGCGAGAAGATCCTCTAACAAACGAATACCTTCAATGCCCATTGCTTCAAAGTAAGCCATGTTCGGCTTGTAGGCGGCGGCCCACGGGGCGGTTTCCTCGACGACTTGCATGAGAAAACTTCGTGCAAATGAAGCTCCGCCATCGCCGGGGCGCGGGTCCAGCCCGATACAAAGGCGTGATCCCGTTTTTTCAATTCGCTGCTGGAGACGTTGGGCGTAGCGCATGGCTGGAAGTAGCGGTGATCAACGGACGCCGTCAAATCACAATGACTCGGGGCGACCGCTGATCGCCACCACATTCCGCGTTTCCATCCACCAAAGCCAGCCGAGCAGGATGAAATATCCAGTGAATTCCACAGCCTTGTGCCAATATTGGATCGGCGCGTCTCCGCCATGGCACCCGCAGGAAATATCAAATCCCTTCGACCAAGCCCAGCCGACGGAAACTGAAAATATGACGACGAGTCCGGCAACTGTTAGGATCGCGCCGCGCCGGAGGATTCCGAGCATCAGGCTGAGGCCAGCGATCAGTTCCAGCCACGGCACCGAGTAAGCGGCGATGGCGTCCCAAGGCGGTTTGACGAGCTGATAGTTCGCCACATCTCGGGTGAAACGATCGAGGCCGCTGCTGAAAATTTTCACACCGCCGCTGTAAACAAACCAAACGCCTAACAGGACGCGGGTGATCAGCGCCACCACTTGCGATTTGTGGCTCAAATTCACGCGGGTTGAAGGAACCGGCGTTGCGCTTCTTCCTCGGGATTGTGTGGAAGTGCTTCGTTCGTAGATTTGGTATCTGCCAGCAGCTCGTCACGGAATTTCCCGATGATCGCTTCCACGGGCCAAGACGAGGCCTCCCCAAAGGCGCAAATGGTGCGACCGTCGATCTGATAGGCCACACTTTCTAACGTGTCGATGTCGGAAGGACTCGCCGTGCCTTCGACGAGGCGGTCGGAGATTTTTTTCATCCATGTCGAGCCTTCGCGGCAGGGCGTGCATTGGCCGCAGGATTCGTGGGCGTAGAAGGCGTTGATGTTGTTGAGCACCCACGACATTTTGCGGGTGTCATCGAGCACGATCACGCCGCCGGAGCCGGCCATCGAGCCGCAGGCTGCGAGAGTGTCGAAGTCCATCTGAATGTCCCAGAAATCGAGATCCTTGGTGGTGCCGTCCGGGTTTTTCAGTTTGAAAACCTCGTTGCACTTGAGAATTTTGGAGGACGAACCACCGGGGATGACCGCCTTAAACTCGCGCCCATCCTTCGGTCCGCCGCACATGTCGTAAAGCAGTTCGCGCATCGTGACCTTGCCGACCTCGACCTCGAAATAGCCGGGAAATTTCACATCGCCCGAGACGCAGAGAATCCGCGTGCCGGTGTTTCTAGCAACGCCTAACTTCGCATACTCCTCGCCGCCCATGCGGATGATGTGCTTCACATGGCAAAGCGATTCCACGTTGTTCACGATGGTCGGGCACATGTAGAGGCCCAGCGCCGCCGGGAAATACGGCGGCTTGATCCGGGGATACGGACGCTTGCCTTCAAGCGATTCGATCAATCCGGTTTCCTCGCCGCAGATGTAGGCACCCGCGCCGCGATGGACGTAAATTTCCACATCGAAGCCGGAGCCTAACACGTTGGTGCCAAGGAAATTTTTCGCACGAGCTTCCTCAATGGCCCGCTCGACGATGAGCGCCGCTTCCGGAAATTCCTCGCGAATATAAATGTAAGCGGTCTTCGCCCCGACGGCGAAGGCGGAGATCACCATGCCCTCGACAAGTTGGTGCGGGTCTTGGTGGAGAATGTATCGGTCCTTGAAAGTGCCGGGCTCGGATTCGTCGCCGTTGCAGATCAGATAGACCGGCTTGGTGTTGTTAGGCGGGATGAAGGTCCATTTCATCCCGGTTGGAAATCCCGCGCCGCCGCGGCCACGCAGGCCGGATTTCTTCACCTCCTCGGTGATGTCCTTGGGCTGCATGGTGAAGGCCTTTTTCAACTCGTCGTAACCCCCGTCGCGCATGTAGCACTCGATGGAAGGGTCCCACCCCTCGCGGTCCACGTTCTTGAAGATGAGCCGGTATTCCCGGGCGTGCGGTTGCTTGGTATAAGTAATCATGCTGAAAATCCCCGCCGCAGTATGTCCAGGGAAGCCTTTAGAGCAAAACCCAATTTAGGCAAAATCATAGAATGGAGCGGAGAAATGCGAGATTGGCCGCGTCCTCAAAAAGCGCGGCAAGCGGAATGGCGAGGCTGGGGAAACTGAATGGCTTGATGTCGCCATGGCCGAGTTTTTCCGCGAGATGATAGACTTCCGCACCCTCGGCGATGAGGTATTGCTCGATGGTCCGTTTGTCGGCATCGACAATCCAATATTCGGCAACTCCGTGGGCTGCGTAGTCTTCCAGCTTCACGCCGCGATCCCTCTTTTCGGTGGCCGGGGAGAGGATTTCGATGATAAAATCAGGAATCGGATAGATCGTCGTTTCCGGGGCGAGTGAAGCGGTTTTTTCCGGGCCGAACCATGCGATGTCTGGCTCGTAATCGTTGCGGGAAAATCCGCAGAGGGCTTTTTCGTAAACGATGACGCCTTGCGAATAGATACTGGTGTGGGTGCAGAGAATTCTTACGATCAAAGAGCTTACGTGATTGTGGGCGTGACGGGCTGGAGAATGCATGATTTTTTCGCCATGGATGAACTCGCCTTTTTCGTGAGGTTCGATTTCGTCCCGAAATCGCTCGCGCAGTTTCCCCTCACGCTGGAGCGCTTGTGAGGCTGCGGCGATCTTCATGGGAAGATCGGGCGCAGCCAAGAATTCCGCTGTGGAGGGCGACATGACTTTCTTTACACTCTCGGCGCGTATTTGGCGAGGAGTTCCTAAGGATCGGAGAGTGCGTTGCTCACAGAGTCGGCACGGCCTCCATCATGAGTCCGTGCGGGATGAATTTTTCAAAATCCCGGATGTTGCGGGTGGCAACAGGGTTCCGGCAGCACAGAGCGGTGGCGGCAATCATGCAGTCCGCATGAGAGCCACGCCTGCGCCCGGTGTAGTGAAAAAGCCGGGATGCATGCTCCGCGTGTTCTTCGGAAAAGGCCACCACCCCGCCGTTGAGGATGGCGCGGACGGCATCTTTCTGCTGCCGTGAGTGGGGGCCATTGCAAAATTCCGACCACGCGATTGACGAGACGGCAAGTAGCTTGCCATCCGCGAGCCAGTCCCGAACGAGAGCCACTTGCGGAGATGCTACCGTGACCAGATCAATCAGGATATTCGTATCCAAGTGGATCATGATTCCCACCAGTAATCACGGGCCTCGCGCTCCGCCTTGACCTCCACTCGGAATTTCTCTGCCTCCTCGGCCACCATGCCGCCGCCGCTTTGGAGCCAGTCAAGCGACTCTAATGGCGAAGGAGCCATTTCCTTGATCTCGGTCTGCTGCTGGAGCTGACGCACGGAGCGACGGATCACCTCGGCCTTCGAGATGCTCCATTTCTCACTCAAATCCTTGAGGGTTCGGATGGTCCAATCATCCAAAGCCATGCTAGTGCGAACCATTCTGTAACTCATGTGGTAAACCATGAGGTAACTCGACGTTTTGGCAAGCAGAAAAATCAGCCAGTGCAAGAGCTTAACAGCTCTTCAGCCTTTCCGGCGGAAACTCCTTCATGGAAATGGTCGTTCACCATGCAGACCGGGGCGCTGCCGCAGGAGGCAAGGCACTCGGCGAATTCGACTGAAAATTTCCCGCACGGGGAAACGGTGACCGGGTGGTGATGCGAATCGCTGGCAGAGCGGTCGATGCCTGTTAGCTCGCAAAGGCGCTCCATCAGCTCGTAGCTGCCGCCCATCGCGCAAGACAGCGTGCGGCAGACGCGGATGTGGAATTTTCCCGGAGCGGATTGGCGGAAACCCGGATAAAAGGTAACCACTTCCAGCACCTTGATCGGCTCGATGCTGAGTTTGTTAGCCACCCACTCGATGGAGGGCGCGGAGATATAGCCGAAGTGATGTTGAATGATGTGGAGCAGCGGCAGGACTGCGGCCCGTTTGCTTTCCGGGTAATGGGAAATGCGGACATCCGCCTCGGCCTCAAGCTCAGGCGTGACCGCGAACGGCGGGTAGAATTGGCTGCCGGGTGTCTCGTGTGAGGCGACGGATTCTTCGAGAGCGGTGAGAGTGGAGTGGGACATCGCAGTGATTAAGGAAGATTCTATCTATCACACTCGCCCATCACAAAGTCGAGCGAGCCGAGGATGGCTGGAATGTCGGAAACCATATGGCCTGGCAGGAGCTTGGAGGTGATGGAAAGATTGCAAAACGAGGGACTGCGGATTTTCAGGCGATACGGCACACCGCCGCCTTTGGAATGGATGTAGAAACCGAGTTCGCCCTTGGGATTTTCCGCCGCAAAATAGACTTCGCCTGCCGGGGCGTCGATGCCTTGGGTGGAGACGATGAAATGGTGGATGAGCTCTTCCATCGACATGAGGACGCGTTCCTTGTCAGGTAACATGCTCTTGGAATCTGCTAGATTCACCGGGCCGTCGGGCATCGAGTCGAGGACTTGGCGGCAAAGGAAAATGGACTGGCGCATTTCCTCCATGCGAATCTGATAGCGGGCGTAGCAATCGCCGTCGTCGGCGATCGGCACGTCGAACTGGTATTTCTCGTAGCCGAGATACGGGCTGTCCTTACGGAGGTCGCGGGGAACACCGGAGGCCCGCAGGTTAGGCCCGGTCATGCCCCAAGCGATGGCGGACTCGCGGCTGATCACGCCGACATCGACCATGCGGTCGAGGAAGATCTTGTTCTTATTGAGCAGCTTGCCAATCTCGTCGATGGTGACGAGGCACTCGACGAGAAATTGGCGGACCGTGGCCTCGAAGCCCGGCGGCATGTCGCGGAGCTGGCCGCCGACACGGGTGTAAGAAGTGGTGAAACGGGCACCTGTTAGCTGCTCGCACATGTTATAGACTTTTTCCCGCTCGGTGAAGGTGTAGAGGAAAACGGTCATCGCGCCGACGTCCATGGCGCAGACTCCGACTCCTAACATGTGCGAGGAAATTCGGGCGAGTTCGCAGCAGAGGACGCGCAGGGCTTGGCCGCGCGGTGGCAGGGTCCAGCCCATCAATTTCTCCACGGCACAGGCGTAGGCGACGTTGTTCGCCAGCGGAGCGAGGTAGTCTAACCGATCCGTGTAGGGCACGAACTGGTTATAGTGCATGTTTTCCGCGATTTTCTCATCGCCGCGGTGCAGGAATCCCACATCGGGATCGGCGGAATGAATGATTTCGCCATTGAGTTCGAGAATGAGGCGAAGAACGCCGTGAGTCGCGGGGTGGGATGGACCCATGTTGAGGATCATCCGCTCGCCGACGAGGTCATCGGTTTCCTCATGGTAGCTTTCCGCAGCACGGGCGGCCCGGGCGATGGTGTCGGGTGCCTCGATTTCCTGGGTAGTCGTAATCATGCCTGTTTTGCCGCCGAAATAAGCGCCCAAAACAGCTTATTTCGCAAGGGCTTTGTGAAAATTTTCACAAGCTCCCGCGACCATAGCGCTCGCGGAATTGGCGGAGCAAGTCATCCACGCGATCCGTCTCTGCCGGAGTGGGTGGCGGCGTCACTGGGTCCGGCGTGGGGACTTCAGGTGGGGCAGCTTGGAATGGAGATTGGATCGGAGGCGGTTCTAACGGCGCAGGCTCTTGCCAAGCAGCAGGTGCGAACGGCTCTGGAGGCGCTGCTTGGAATGGAGATTCCGCAGGCGGATAGAATGGAGCAGGATCGGGTGGCGGTGAGGGAGGAGACCAGGGAATGACAGGGGCAGGCTCCGGGGTATAAGGGACAGCAACAGGTTGCTGCTCCTGCCATACAGGCGGGGCAAAGGTAGGGGCCGGATCGACCTGAAATGGAGACCCGATCACTGGCGATTGATACAGCGGAGCCTCAACAACCGCTGCGGGAGGATTCCATTCGACTGCCGGTGGGGCCTCCGAAATAGGCGGAATGTAGGCTGGCGCTGGCTCGTGCCAAACAGGCGGAGCGGGAATTACCACCAGCGGTTCGGTGGGTTCAAGCTGGAACGGGGAATCAATCACCGGCTGATCAAGCACGGCCTGTGGGAGGACTTCCGGCTGAGGCTCCGGAGAAATTTCCGCGGGTTTCTCCATGACCGGCGGGGGAGCGATGGGAGCTGGAATTTCAACTTCTGGAGTAATTTCAAGCACCGTGGCGACCTCATTAATGACTGGAGCAGGTTCAGGCGCGACCGCGTGAAATGGCGATGGAATCACCAATGGCGGCGGAATTACAGCTTCCACCAAGGGAGCCTGCAATGCCACAGGTGAAACGACGGGTGCCGGAGCTGAATCCATCGCAGTCGCCTTGAGCCATGCCAAGCCCGCTGCGCGGATGAGACCGCGGGCGTGAGTGCCCGTGCTACTGACATCGAGCCGTTCCAGAACGCGGCTCCCTAGTCCTGGGACTCGGGAATCGAGGAGTGCGGCCATTTCCGCTTCCTTCAAGGGTTCCAGCTCAACGACCACTTCCGACAAGCGATCCGCAAGACCCCCACTGAGGCGTGGGACGAAGGCGCTTTGCCAGATGTCTTGGTTAAGCGAAAGGATGACGTCGAGGCGTTCCACGGATTGGCGGAGCGAGCCAAGGAAGGCGGCCAGTCTGAGCGCCGCGGTTTCATCGGCGGAAAATCCTTCGAGGTCATCGGCCACAAGGACGACACGCATCACCAGCGTAAGCATCCCTAACAATGCTTCCAATCGCGCCATCTCCAAGCCGGTTCCGGCGTGGACGCTCTCTGCCAGAATTCCCACGCGGCTGGAATTTTCCAAAGGCGCGGCGGAGAAACGGAACAGCACATCCACCCAGAAAGCCACTTCACTCACAGGGAGGCCGCTGCGCTGTGCAAGCTCTAGGCTCAGGCGTTGTCCGAGCACCTCGAAATTTTCCCGCGCCCAATGCGCGGTGACTGCATTTGGATGATGAAAATCAAAGGTTTCTATCGGCCTGGCCCGCAGTGCTGTTAGTGCGCCTTCGCGATCCTGGCAAGGCACTTCGCCGGAACTAACCAGTGGTTGTAATGCCGTCGCGAACAAGCGGCGCGTCACCAGATCCAGAACGGTCAGCCCTCCTGAGGCGGGCAATTGCCGGACGAGGCGGCGCAGGGTGTCATCGGTGACTGATGACGCGTCGATCCGACAGCCGAATGCCGAATGGAGAGGGATGAATTCGTAAGACGCACCGAACTGATGTTGGATGCGGGACAGTAAATGGGTTTTTCCATGCCCGGCCCGCGGCGCGCGAAGCAGGATGCAGCGGCCTGCTTTCTCGACCGGGACCGTGAGAATGTCCGATAGAATTTCGTATGCCTGCCGGTTCACCGATTCCGCGTGGGAAATAGGAACGCGACCGAGAGTTTCGAAAAGGTGTTGGAACGGATGGTCGTGGGCCATGGAGGTATTCATTCGAATCGGAATTAACCTGAATGGCTTTTCCGCCCTTCACAAGACCAGAGGGAATAAAATCTAGCCATCCCAAAGTCGCCGATTTCGGAAAATCTTTGGCATCTCCCTGCGACTCTGCTTGTTTCACGCCATGAATTCCTATCTCGTCATGACGGTGCTCGGTCCCGATCGCCCCGGACTCGTCAGCTCGCTTGCGGCCACGGTGGCCAGTCATGGCGGAAATTGGCTGGAAAGTCGGATGGCCAGACTTGCCGGGCAATTCGCCGGAATCGTCCGCATCGAATGCCCGACCGCCAGCCTCGACCCGCTAATCAACGAACTGCAAGCCCCTGGTAATTCGGGCCTAACGGTTCTCGCGGTGCGGGAGGCAGCCGCAGCTCCGGTCGCACGTCGCATCTTGGTCGTGGATGTGGTCGGCAACGATCGCCCCGGAATCGTCCGCGAGCTTTCCGCCGCCGTGGCGAGTGCCGGCGGAAACATCGAGGAACTCACCACGGGCCTCGAAAGTGCGCCCATGAGCGGGCACCCGATGTTCCGTGCCCATGGCATCGTTTCAATTCCCGAAAATACGGAAACCGACGTTCTCACTGCTGCTATCGAATGCCTCGGCGGCGATCTAACTGTCGATATTTCACTCTGATTTTTCTTCCCCGTGCAGCGTCCTAGGATTTCCACCAATCTCGCCATTTCGGCTGATGGGAAAATTTCCTCGTCGCCTTCCCGTGCGTCCGGCTGGACTTCGACTGAGGATCACCACCGCTTGTTAGAATTGAGGCGCAATGCAGACGCCATCCTCGTCGGGCGGGGCACGCTCGAATCAGATAGAATGACACTGACCGTGCCAGGAAAATTGCAGCAGCCGCTGCGCTGCATCGTGTCACGGCATGGAAACCTCAACCCGCAGCATCCGATTTTTCAAAACCCCGGCGGCGCCATTCACCTACTCGTAACGGCGGAAACCTCTGTCGAAGTGCCCGTTGCTTTGAGACCTAAGCTCACCATTCATCATCAAACACTCACAGAATTTCTGCATGTCATGGCTTCAAAATTTCACGTCGGTCGGCTCCACTGCGAAGGGGGAGGGCAATTGATCCGGACCCTTGCAGAGCTGGATATGATTGATGAATTCCACCTCACCCTGGCGGGGCACACCTTGTTTGGCGGACTTCAAGCGCCCACTGCGACCGGCATTCCCGGAAAATTTCTGCCGAGATCTGTAGAATTTGAGTTAGCTCACTTCGAGCAGTGCGGCGGAGAATGTTTCTTGAGCTACACGCGGAAGCGTCCGGCTTAGGGCTCTTTTTTTTCTGCGTTTTCCGCAGGTGCCTCCGCATGTTCGCCACCGGCAGAGTGATGTTCGTGAAGCTGCTTGGTGCCATCAGGCCCGTCGAAATCGTGGCGCTCGCAAGAAACTCCAAACAAGGAAACGGCCACAAGCAGGAGGGAGAAAAATTTCATCGCGCGGCTTCAATAGCCACTCGCCGACGAAACGCAACTCCCAAGGAGCAGGAAATTCACGAGGATCGCAGCCACCCCGCCACCGCCTGGGCGGCGCGTTCGTGAGTGCCCTCGCCACCTAGCATTGCCGAAGTTTCGGCGAGGCGGACTTGCAAGGCCTCGCGCTTGGCGGGAGATTCCAGAAATGCCTGCAATGACCTCGCCACAGCGATGGGTTCAGCTTTTCCCTGGATCATTTCCTCGACGACCTGTTCTCCTGCTAGAATATTGACCAGACCGACAAACTCGATTTTCACCAGCAATTTCGCCATCAGATAGGTAACCGGTGCCATCCGATAGACCAGGCAATACGGCAGCTCGTAATAGGCCGCCTCGAGGGTGGCCGTGCCACTGGCGATTACCGCACAACAAGCGCGCTGCATCAGTGAATGACTGCCACCCGTGGTGACCGTGATTTGATGGGCATCAGCAACGTCAAGCAGTGCTCGGATCTGTTCTTCTAATTTCGCGGAGGCGGCGGGAACCTCGAATTTCAACTCGCTGTTCCATGCACTGAGGCGCTTTGCGGTTTCGATCATCATCGGAAACAGCCGCGCGATCTCCCTCTCGCGGCTGCCGGGGAACAGCCCTACCAGCAGTTTATCACGCTCCACATTCGCAATTCTCTGTTCCTCCAGCTCGTCCACGAGAGGATTTCCAACAAAGGTGGTTTTCAGCCCGGCATCTTCGAAAAGTGGTTTCTCAAACGGAAACAAACACAGCATTTCATCTAGCAGCTTGACCATTTTTGGAATCCGGCTCTTGTTCCATGCCCACACCTTCGGGCTGATATAATACAAGATGCGTGTTTTCGGGCACTCGCGTTTCACCGCCTCCGCGAATCGCAAATTGAACCCAGGATAATCGATCAGGAGCAACACGTCCGGCTTGAAATTTTTCACCTCCACTAACATTTCGCCGAATTTCTTTTTGAACCATCCGTAGCGTTTCAAAACCTCCCAAATTCCCATCACTGAGGCGTCCTCCACCCAATCCCGTAATCCCCGCCCTGCGATGTCCGCCATTTCGGGTCCGCCAGCGCCGTGGATCTCTAAGTCAGGCACCATTTTCCCCAACGCACGTATTAATCCTGCTCCGTGAGCATCCCCGCTCAACTCACCGGCTACCACATAAATCCGTTCCGACATGCGCCGCGAAACTATTCAAGGTGCCTCGCTCTGACCATTAAAAATCCCCTGATCGCTGGGCGGATCCCCATTTTCCGCTGAAATCGGCAAACTTCCAGACTTCCGCATTGATTTTGACGCAACTGCGGCTTTGATCTGCCCCCGCAGCCCTGCGTTTTCCAATCATGTCCGCTGATCTTAAAGAATCTACCATCCCCCTTGCAGAAATTTCCCAAGGCCCCAACGCGTTCGAGGTCTTTCTCGACCGCAACCAGAAGGGCATCGTGGTCTTCGCGATTCTCCTCGCCCTCGGCGCCGTCGCCGCAGTGGTCTATCGGGGGGTCGAAAGCAGCCGCCAAGAAACCGCCGGGGCCGAACTTACCAAAGCCGAAGACCTTGCTGCGCTCCAAGCCGTCGTCACTGGCAACCCTAACACCACCGCCGCCGGAAGCGCGATGGTGCTTCTTGCAAATAGCCAATGGACCTCCGGGAAAAAGGATGAAGCCGTCTCATCCCTCCAGAAATTTATCTCCGCTTACCCCGAGCATCCGGCAGTGCCATCCGCCAAGGCCAACCTCGCTTCAAAACTCATGGCCCAAGGTAAATCCGGGGACGCTGCAAAGATTTTTGACGATCTAGTCGCCGATCCGGCAGCTCGGTACATCGCTCCATTTGCGCTCATTTCCCTCGGAGACATTTCAAAGGCTGCCGGCGACACGGAAAAGGCCGAAGCCTCGTATAACAAGGCGAAGACCTCCTTCCCGGACAGCAGCTTCGCGGAAACCGCCAACCGCCGTCTTGCCATTCTCAAGACCAAGCCTCCTGCCGAAATCGAGGCACCTCCTACACCTCCCACGCCACCGCAAGATCCTCTATCCGCGATCAAGGCCGCGATGCCACCCGGAATCACGGTGACACCCTCCAGCACTCCACCGCTGGATGGAATTCCCGCAGGTTCCGAAAAAACCGAAGATTTGCCCGCACCTCCCAAGCCTTAAAGTTCTCAACGATTTCACATCCTCTATAACTCTAACCATTCTCAACACCGTGTTTAAAAAAGTCATCGGCCAAGATAGCAGCGAATCGCCACGCTCCACCTCCCCCAATCCAGACTCCCGCCAAGCGGAGCCACCTGCAGCCTCGGTGCCTCCAGCCTACGGCTCGCAATCAGTCGCCGCGGCTTCAGCCACGTCTGCCGCCCGCCCCGCTCCTGCCGGCTCCATTCGCAACGTCCTTTCCACCGACGTGGAAATCAAAGGAGTGGTTAAATTCACCAACGACCTCGTCGTTGACGGGAAAATCGAAGGCGAAATCCATTCCGACGGTAATCTCACCGTCGGTGAAAACGCCCGCCTCAAGGCGGAAATCAAAACCGCAACGGTCGTCGTTTACGGCAAAGTTTATGGCAATCTCACCGCCACCGACCGCGTCGAGCTTAAGGCCAGCGCTGAAGTTGTCGGTGACATTAAGGCCAAAACGCTGTCCATTGAAGCGGGTGCTATTTTTGTCGGCAAGTCCACGGTAGGCACACCTGCCCAAGCTCCGGCATCCGCCAAAGGTGCTGAATCTTCCAAACAAGGTAACCTTGCCGTATCCGCTTCCTAACTGGTCGAAGGTAAATCCTTCACAAGAATACAACCATCATGCCCGATGAGCCCCGGTGCCATCGCATCGAAGTAACTTGCCCGGAATGCGGCCAAGTCCAATCCGAGCCCGCCATCGTGGTGTCCACGCTATGTCGGGGATGCCATGCGAATTTCCAAGTGCGCCAAGGGAAAAGCGTGGTCCGGAATCGTCCTGTCGCCCGCTTGGCTGCCCCTCGCAAAGATACAGACCCGGAACCCGAAGCGCCCCCTCAAGCTGCAAAATCCAGCCCATTTCTCCGACAAGGACCCGTCGAGCCGCCGACCCAGTCGTTCTTTGGAAAGCTTTTCAAACCGACGAAGCCTAGATACGACATTACCTGCTTCATTTGCAACCACCGTTACTCCACCGTAGCCGAGGCCCAATCCAGCCAATGCCCAAAATGCAGTGGCTACATCAGCTTGATGGCATACGAAATCAACGAGCCTTGGAACCGCCGCATCCAAACCTGTGGAGACGTAGTCATCCAGAAAGCCGGGGTCGTCTCCGGCGTCACGCTTCAATGCCGCAATCTAACCGTCCTTGGTGAACTCGCCGGCTCGGTCGATTGCACCGGTGACCTGATCATCCGCAGCCACGGTAAAATCATTGGTAAAGTGAACTGCCGGAATCTTCGTATCGAAAAAGGAGCCCGCGTGGAATTCTTGAATCCTGTCACCGCCAGCAGCGCCTTCATTGACGGCCACGTCCGTGGTCAAATATCCTGCTCGGGCGCAGTCACGCTAGAAAAACGCGCCCAACTGCAAGGCCTCGTCCGAACCTCTTCGCTCATCGTGAAAGCCGGGGCCAAACACATGGGGACCATCGAAATGATTGCCCCTTCCACTCCCTCTGCCTAACTTTTTCCATGCCCCTCGCCCTCGATCTCAAGGAGGAAATCCTCGTTCTTAAAAAAGCCCGGAACGCCGTTATTCTCGCCCATAACTATCAGATCGGCGAAATCCAGGACGTGGCGGATTACGTCGGAGATTCGTTAGGCCTCGCCTATCATGCCAAGGCCACCGAGGCGGACGTGATTGTCTTCTGCGGCGTGCATTTCATGGCGGAAACGGCGAAAATCGTAAACCCTGGCAAAATCGTTGTCCTGCCGGATGCCGACGCCGGCTGCTCGCTCGAACAATCCTGCCCCGCTCCCGAGCTCGAAGCATTTCTCAAGGCGAATGCGGAGAAAAACTACTACGTCATCGCCTACATCAACTGCTCCGGCGGCGTCAAAGCGCTCTGCGATGTCATCTGCACCTCGGGGAATGCCGTGAAAATCGTCAACCTCGCCCCCGCTGATCGACCGATCCTTTTCGTCCCCGACGAAAACCTCGGTGCCTGGGTCATGGAGCAAACCGGTCGCAAGATGGATTTGTGGAAGGGTAACTGCTACGTCCATGTCGAGTTCACCCGCGACTCCATCAACCGCATCAAGTCAGAGTATCCAGACGCTCTCGTCGTCGCCCACCCGGAATGCACGCAAGCCGTACGACTGTTAGCCGACGAGGTATGCTCCACCGAGAAAATGATTTCCTACTGCCGCCACGCGTCTGTGAAGGACATCATCGTCGTCACCGAGAGCGGCATGTTGCACCGCCTCCGCAAGGAGTGCCCGGACAAGAACCTCATCGCCGGCCCTACCGACCGCTGCGCCTGCGCCGACTGCCGCTACATGAAAATGAACACGCTGGAGAACCTCCGCGATTGCCTCGACACCCTCCAGCCCCGCGTGGAAATGGAGGAATCCCTCCGCGCCCGCGCCGAGCTGCCGCTGCTACGGATGCTGGAGCAGTCGAAATAAGTCGGAGCGCGGGATTCATTTGCCTACATTCATTCATCATAGTGGCTGCGGCGTCCCCCACAGCCCGATGCCCGCGTGTCCCGCTCCGAGTCTCCCGGACCCTCTCCACTTTGATGTTCGAAGAAGGTTCATCGCCAAGGCGCAAAGGTCGCCAAGGAAAAATCTAAAACATCTGTCTTCGCGATCCTCTGCGGCTCTCCGTAAGCGTGGTCTGAAGCGCCTTACGGATGAATTTGCTACGGCGGTAGCAAAGCAGTCATATTTCAGGGTTCTATGACTGCTATGCCATCAGGCGACTTGGCGGTGGGGGCTGCCGCTGCGGGCTGCGAGCCAGTTGGCGGGCGTGAGGCTGGCGGCGGCGCTGGCCATCATGCCGGGCAGGCGGGTGAGGACGTCTTCAAAGTAGTCTCGCGGATTGATGCCGAGGCGGCGGCAGTTCTCGACGAGGGTGTAAAGGATGGCGGATTTTTCGCCGGCGTCCTCGCGGCCGATGAAGAGCCAGTTCTTGGCTCCGAGCTTGGTGGGGCGGATGGCGTTTTCTATCAAGTTGTTGTCGATCTCGACCCGGCCGTCTGCCAGATAGGTCTGGAGGTTGGGCCATTGGTTGAGGGCGTAGGTGATGGCTTTGCCTAAATTGCTTTTTGGCAGGATGGAGCGGCGCAGGGCAAGC
>JANYFB010000063.1 GCA_025362955.1 Akkermansiaceae bacterium | reverse complement strand
CGCAATCCAGCCATGCATGAAAACATTAAGTTGCCTATTGAACATCCGTCTGGCGAATTGCGTGATTTGCCTAACCGCATCGTCATAGTATTTCTTATCGCCGGTGAGTTTGCCCATTTGGGCCAAACAAGGCACGCCCATGTAGAGATCATCGAGCCATAGGGAATCCATCATGGGCCGCTTCCGTGCCAGTGTCCCATCAGTTAGGCGGTATTGCCGCGTGCTGACATAATCCGCGTAGTTGTCGATCAAAGGCCGCGCTTGGATCAGTCCCGCCCGTTGCGCTTTAATCATCGCGGCGCACATGGAACCGGCATCATCGAGCGCACCAGGATGCAGGACCGAACGGAATGGATTGTTATTTCCCGTGAGACCGCTTTCATCCAAAGCGCGGAAATAAGGCGTCTTATCCACCACGAATTGAAGCCGCTTGGCCACGTAGTTTTTGAAGCGCGCGTCCCCGGTGGCCTCTGTTGCTAACAACATACCGGAATACGTGACGCCCCATTCATACGAGATGATCGGGAAATGGCCGCGCTCTACGATGGCGTCGGCATCTGGCTTGGAAAAATCCGTGATCTCGGTGCCCGTTTGACGGTTAACCAATCTAGCAGGTGTGTTCGCTTCCAGATACCCATGAACGCGATTGAGAACTTCCGTCACCGCTGCGACCGTTGTCGGCCCATAGGGCATCGGGTAGTCCGGCGGTGCTCGGTGCAATGCATCCGGCACCTGCACGACAGGTTTTTGGGGCTGAGTTTCGGCCCCGGAAATCCAACCTGATGCGGCGATCCCAAAAAATAATGCGAGGCAGTTCAGTCTTTTCACGAGTCGAGGATGGTGTTGGATTAGTAACAATCTAACAATTCCTGAGGGATCGGGATAATCATCAGGTCAAGGCTTTTGCCGTCTGTCAAATGCCCGGACTGGATCAACACGCGTTTTGAATCCGCACTGAATGCCGGATGGCAATGATCGGGACGCATTTTGTGATCGGTTGTTAGCAGGGTGATTTCGCCGGTCTTGCGATTGATGAGATGGATATTGCCGAGAAAGGTATCACCGACCGCCCAGCGACCGTCGGGCGATCCGTTGCAATGCCAGAAACCGCCCGTACCGGGAAATTCTCCCGAACCCACGGTTTCCTCGACTTGGCCGAGAATCTTGATCTCGTCCGTGCGCAAGTTGATCACCGCGATCCCCGAAGGCTTGAGTCGAAGGCGATGTTGATGGCCGATGATGTTGAACATCACTTCATCGCGCGTTGCTACGGTTTCGTGGGTGATCCATTCGTTAGGCGACTCCACATAGAGGGGACGATTTCCGGTGCCATCCGCCATCACCGACCACATCCGCTGGGGTGCGTCGCCGCCGGTTTCATGACAGTAAATAATTTCTCCCGGCATCCAAGGACTGGCTTGCACATGGCCCATTTTAAAAGGGGTGTCGATGATGACTTTAATCTCGCCGGTCTCCAGATTGAAGCTCCGCAATCCACCTGGCCCCGCGCCCATACGCGCACCCTCGGGAATGCCGATTGGCGTGACGCCCGGTGGCAGATGCTTGCCGACATCGCCGCCGCTTGCGCCGAAATAGATATACTTTTCATCCGCATCCAGACCGAAGCCGGATGCCCGCATGCCGAGTGGCAGCGAGCCGCAGTTCCGCTCATAGCTGGTGGACGGTTTCATCGAACCCGCCGCGCTGTCGGCTAACAGTTTCGCAAGATCCACCTCAATCACTTGCGTCTGGCTGCCCTCGCGCAGGAAGACCATTTTCATGAATTTCCGGGAGAGATGAATGTCGCCGGAGATTCTATCAGAAGTTTCCGTTATCTGCACGATCTCGCCTGAGGACTCATTGACGAGGTATGCCGAGCTGCCGCCAGTGCCGCGATCCGATCGAAACAAAATTGACTTGCCATCCGCCGTCCACTGCGGATGCGTCTGATAGACGCGATGGTCATTGGCCGCATCTGTCGTGAGCACCGTGATGGGAAATCCCGTGACGGGATCCATGTAGCTGGTTTTTTCCGAGGGTAAACGCCTGCCTAGATCTCCCGCCACCAAGGGCAGCGCAAGCAATGAAACGAGACAGAATACCCGCGAGCAAGAGAGTAGATTCATGGTGAGTGTGAAACATGAAAGCGGAGGAAATCTTGTTTCCGACCCGCTCGCTCTTGGATTCGCGGTGCACTCAAACGGTAAGCCCGGCTTTCTGAACCGGGGTGCGGGAGGCCCGCGCTCCTTGAGCTTACAGGGCTGTAAACATCAGATCCTTGAACTGGACTTGCATGGGCGGGCCAGCGTGAAGCTGGAGGGCGAGGATCCCTTTTTTCGCCCCTTCGGCCGTTTCGTCGGTGACATCCACGGTGGCCTTGCCATTGATGAACTGTTGGATGTGGTTTCCTTTGACGATGATGTGGTATTCGTTCCAATCGTCCTTCTTAATCGCGGCTTGGATTTCCTCGCTCTTGCCGAGTTCGCCGGTGACTTCGATCTTGGGTTTGCCAGGGTCGGCACTTTGGCTGATGGTGACTTTCTGGCCGCGTTGGGCAAGGATTCCACGGGCTTTTTCCTCGTAAAGAATGCCGCTGTATTTATCGCCGTATTCGAAGTCTGCTTGATAGCCAGCGACGACCCAATTTGCCGGATCAACGATCTTGCTGCGGAACTGGAGGCCGCTGTTGACGAACTTCTTGTCGTCGCCAGGGGTCATTTTGAATTTGTAGGTGATCTCGAAGTCGGTGACCTCGCCGTCCTTCCAGATGAGGAAGGTATTGCCTTTTGCGGGTTTTGCGACCGTGGTTCGACCGGTGATCGTGCCGTCTTGGACGGACCACAAATCCGGGTTGCCGTCCCACCCGGTGAGGTCTTTGCCGTTAAATAGGGCTTTGGGTTCAGCGTGGGCGAGGGTGGAAATGAGGCCGAGGAGGATGAGGGGTTTCATGATGTGAAGTGGGTTACGCAGCATTTTATCCGATTGTTTCGGGCAGGATTCGAGCGAAATAAATTTCGCGCTTCAGTTGGCCAAATGAATTCGGCGTTTCACGAAAGAAGCCCCGACTCGCGGGGTGCGAGGCGGGGCTTCGGGCTGATTGTTAGGCTAGAATCAGGCGGTGGCCGCGTCCTCGTCGTCCTCGAAGGTTTCCTTGACCGGGATGATCGGCGCAGGTTCCTCAACGGTGAACTCGAACTCCGCGTCCCGGTGGTGATAGAAACCGGTGCCGGCAGGGATGAGGTGACCCATGATGACGTTTTCCTTGAAGCCGCTGAGGTAATCGACGCGTCCGAGGGTCGCTGCTTCGGTTAGGACACGGGTGGTGTCTTGGAAGGATGCGGCTGAAATGAACGAGTCGGTTTCCAAGGAGGCCTTGGTAATACCTAACAGGACAGGCTCGCCTTCGGCAGGCTTGCCGCCGTTAGCGACTATTTCCGCATTAACGCGCTTGAAGTTCGAGCGGTCGATCTGGTCACCCCAGAGGTATTGGTCGGCATCGCCCGGATCGGTGATTTTCACCTTGCGGAGCATTTGACGAACGATGACCTCGATGTGCTTGTCGTTGATTTCCACGCCTTGGACGCGGTAAACGGATTGGACTTCGTTGACCAAGTGCTCTTGCAACTCCTGGGCTCCGCAGGCTTCGAGCAAATCTTCCGGCGACACGGGGCCTTCGGTGATTTGGTCGCCGCGTTTTACTTGGTCGCCTTCGGTGACGACGATGTGCTTGCCCATGGGGACCAAGTGATCGACTTGCTCGCCGGTCTCGGCGTGGGTGACGATGACTTTTTTCTTGCCGCGGACGTTGCCGCCGAAGGAAACCGCGCCTTCGATCTTGGCGATGACGCAGGAATCCTTGGGCTTGCGGGCTTCGAACAGCTCGGCCACCCGTGGCAGACCACCGGTGATGTCCTTGGTCCGTGCGACTTTCCGCGGAGTCTTGGCGATCTGCGTTCCAGCGGTGATGACCTGACCTTCCTTGACGGAAAGGTGGGCGCCGACCGGGATGGAATAGCTCGCTTTGATTTCTTTGGTCTTCTCGTCGATGATGACAACCTGCGGGTGGAGGTCTTCCTTGTGCTCAGTGACAACCATCCCTTTTTTGCCGGTTTCCTTGTCCGTTTCGTTAGTCACGGTGATGCCGGAGATCATGTCGCGGAGTTCGACCTTGCCGTTTTTCTCGGTGAGGATTGGCACGTTGTAAGGATCCCAAGTGACGACGGTGTCGCCCTTTTTCACGTCCTCGCCATCCTTCACGGAAATGACGGAGCCGATGACAATGTTGTGGCTTTCCAGCTCGAGGCCTTCCTTGTCGCGGATGGAGATGGTGCTGTTCTTGTTAAGAACGACCCAGTGGCCATCCACGGCTTGGACGGTGCGCATATCCTTGTAAACGAGACGACCGCTGTTCTTGGCCTTGATGATCGGCTGTTTGAACGTGGCGGCGGCCACACCACCGACGTGGAAGGTCCGCATGGTAAGCTGGGTGCCGGGTTCGCCGATGGACTGGGCGGCGATAATGCCGACCGCTTCACCGATTTTCACAGGGAGGCCGGTGGCGAGGTTGAGGCCATAGCAGTTAGCACAGCAGCCACGTTCGGCCTCGCAAGTGAGAACGGAGCGGATTTTCAACTTGAGGACACCGATGGATTCGATGCCTTTTGCTTGGACTTCGTTGATGACGTCGTCCACTTCCACAAGGATGTTCCCACTGACAGGGTCCTTGATTTGCTCGCAGGAAACACGGCCGTAGATCCGGGTGGAAAGCGAGGCAGATTCCTCGTCACCATCGTAAATGGCGGCGACAGAGATGCCGTTGGCAGTTCCGCAATCCTGTTTGAAGACGATCACGTCCTGCGCCACGTCCACCAGCTTGCGGGTCATGTAACCCGAGTCCGCAGTTTTCAGCGCGGTATCGGACAGACCTTTACGAGCGCCGTGGGTGGAGATGAAATACTCGAGCACCGAGAGACCTTCACGGAAGTTAGAAATGATCGGACGTTCGATGATTTCGCCCGAGGGCTTGGCCATCAGTCCGCGCATTCCGCCGAGCTGTTTGATCTGGGACTTGTTACCCCGCGCACCGGAATCGACCATCATGAAGAGTGGCGAGGCCTTTTTCTTGCCTTCGTTGAACTCGATTTTCCGATAGAGCGCATTGGCGATGGTGTCTGTGGCTTGGGTCCAGACGTCCACGACTTTCTGATAGCGCTCGCCGTCAGTGATGACGCCGTTGCGATACTGCTTGGTAACTTTCTCGACTTCTTCGTAGGCCTTGGCGATGACTTCCGGTTTTTCCTCGGGGATGACCATGTCAACGATTCCGATGGAGGTGCCGGAACGAGTCGCCTCGCGGAAACCAAGGGTCTTGAGTTGGTCAAGAACCTCCACGGTCTTCGGCTTGCCGGAAACCTGATAGCAGCGCCAGATGATGTCGCCGATTTGCTTCTTGCCGACGTTGTTGTTAATGAAGCCCACGCCCGCAGGCCAGATTTCGTTGAAACGAACGCGACCGGGAGTGGTCTCGATGATTTTTCCTTGGCGGAGTGCCTGTTCGAGAGGTGTTAGTTCCTTGCGATCCTTCGCGGTGAGTTCCTCACCCTTGTAACCGAAGACCGTGGTCTTGCCGTGGTCGGGGTTGCGAATGCGAATCCACTGATGGTATTCGATTTTCTCAGCCGCGAGTGCAAACTCGACTTCCGAAGCGCTTTCAAAGAGCGGCATGTGCTCCTCTTTTTCCCGATCTTTCTGGGTGCGGATGCCAGCCCACGTTAGATAATAGGTTCCAAGAATGATGTCTTGGGTAGGAACCGTGACGGGACGACCGGATGCGGGCGAGAAGATATTGTTAGGCGCAAGCATGAGCTGGCGGCACTCCATCTGGGCCTCGATCGAAAGCGGGACGTGGACCGCCATTTGGTCACCGTCGAAGTCTGCGTTGTAAGCGGTACAAACGAGTGGGTGAACACGGATGGCCTCACCTTCGATGAGCTTGGGTTCGAAGGCCTGGATCGAAAGACGGTGAAGCGTCGGCGCGCGGTTGAGCAGGATCGGGTGACCCTTGGTGACTTCCGCGAGGATGTCCCAGACTTCGGTGGTCTTGCGGTCGATCATCTTCTTGGCCGAGCGCACGGTGTGGCAATAGCCAAGCTCCTTGA
>JANYFB010000060.1 GCA_025362955.1 Akkermansiaceae bacterium | reverse complement strand
CGAATTCCTGTCCAAGTCTAACGGGAGTGGCGTCCATCAGATGCGTCCGACCGATTTTGAGAATATCGTGAAACCCCCGCGATTTGTGTTCCAGCGCGGAAGCCAGACCTTCCAGCGAGGGAATCAAGTGATTTCTAATTTCCAACGCGGCAGCCAGATGGATCGCCGCGGGAAAAGTGTCATTCGAGGATTGGCCGAGGTTCACTTGATCGTTCGGATGAACCTCCTTGCCGCAAAGATTTACAATCACCTCGTTGACATTCGTATTCGTAGAGGTCCCGGATCCTGTTTGATAGATATCCACGGGAAACTGAGTGTCATGCATCCCGGCGGAGATTTCATCGGCAGCTCCGGCGATTTTTCCGGCGATTACCGGATCAAGTAGGCCGAGTTCCGAGTTGGTGAGGGCGGCAGCTTTTTTAATCAAGCCGTAGGCATGGATGAGTGGCAGCGGCACGCGGATTCCAGAAATGGGGAAATTCAGGACCGCCCGCTGGGTCGAGGCACCGTAAAGGGCATCCGCAGGGACTTCCATTTCACCCATCGAGTCGCGTTCGGTTCGGGTCCCGCTTGTGGTAGTGCCAGTTGTCATGATCTGTGCTAAACAGTGCCCTGATTCGCCGGAATTGCCGCTATTTTCTGCCGACGCCCAACAATCGGTATTCTAACACCGCCAGCCGCCGCAGCCTCCCGATTTGCTGAAATCCCTCCTCACCCTCCTCGGCAAGGACCGCTCCGCACTCCAACTCGCCGTCGCACCAAGCCCTACCACATGCTCGCCGGAGAACTCATCATCCGCTGCATCCGCACCACGGGCTACTCCCTCCACCACTACGGAAATCCCGCGAAACCGGTGCCCTCAACGCCCTCGTCACCGCCCTCCAAGCGCCCGACACCACCACCGCGCTCACTCTCCTCGCTGCCTGAGAACTCCTCACCGAACTTAAAGATGCCCAAGCGACGTTTGAACCTCTATCGACGCCCGCACCGAGGAACAAGCTGCCGAAAACTGCCCGCCCTCGCGGCAGCCCGCGCTGTACTTGGAAACCGCCTCCAACTCCTACTCGGCCTCATCGACTCTCTCAACGACGCAGACACCACCAACGCCCGTCCCCAACTGGACATCCTCATCGCCCGCCTCAACGAAGCGATCAACCTCGTTGTCACACCCGCCCGCGCCCGCCACACCCGCAGCGGAAATGCTCAAGCCACCCCCGGCGTAACACCCGCCCAGCCCGCGCCCTGAATTCACCCGAACAACTCCATTCCGTCGAAACATGAAAACCAATCACGCTACTTTAGCCACCCCTGCACGCGTTATCCTAAAGAGGAAAATGGAAAACTCGCCAGAACGCGGCAAGTGACGTAACTTCAAAGTCATGGATGCTCCCATGGCTGTGATTTCCGCTCACCCGGCGGGTGAGACAAGAACTTCCCCTCAATACCCATCTGGAACTTGGCCGCTGGACGCTCCGGGCGGGCGCTTTCATGCCCAGTGGGATGACCAGGCTCCCGTCACCCGCGAGGGCCAGTTGATCTTCTTCTTCCAGTTCCTGCAAGCTGGCGGACGATGGGAGGAATTCCTCCGCGAGTGTCCGCTCCGCTACACGGGCAATCGCGGCAGCGGCGCGCTCAATATCATGGGCACCATCATGCTCAGCGTGCTCGCTGGCCACTGGCGCTACGCCCACATCAACGGCCTTCGCGGCGATGGCACCAACCCGGGATTGTTAGGCATGGATGGCGTCGTCAGTGAGGACGCCGTGCGCCTCGCCATGTATCGCATCCCGGAAACCGCTGGCCTCGACTGGCTTTCCTCCCAGATCCTCAGCTGCATCTCACCCGCGTTGGGCCTGCCGTGGATTGCCGCTCAGGCGGCCAAGCGGTGTGCGCTTCGCGGCCTATGATGGCGCTCCTCGCCGGGCGTTCTCGACATCGACGTCACCGTCAAGCCCCTCTACGGTCGCCAGCAGGGTGCCAAAATCGGTTACAATCCCCAAAAACCCGGCCGCCCCAGCCACGTCTATCACAGTTACTTCGTGGCGAACCTGCGCATCAGCCTCGGAGTCGAAGTGCGCCCCGGCAACGAACACGCCGCCGCCAAAGGCCTGCCCGGACTCTGGCAGACCTTGGAAAAACTCCCCCGCCAGTTTTCTGCCCCGCTGCGCCGGGAGGCCCACCTTCACCCGCGGCGACTGCGGCTACGGCAACGAGGGAACCATGTTAGAGCATGAGGAGCGCGGCCTGCCCTACCTTTTCAAAATGCGCCA
>JANYFB010000042.1 GCA_025362955.1 Akkermansiaceae bacterium | reverse complement strand
TCAGTGAGGGGAGCAGCAGAGATACTGCTTTCAAGAACATTCAAGAGGCAATTGAGCTTTATCTCGAGCCAGTTGAAGATGATTCACAGTTTTCTGACCAAGCAGAGTTTGTTGAGATGTCGGTATGAAGGTTCCAAGCCTTTCGTATGATCGAGTCATTGTCGCCATTCCCGAAGCGTCAATGAGCTTCGGGGTCGTTAGAACGGTGCTAAAACCGTCTGGTCTTGTGAAATGAAGCCACATGAGCCAACGCCAGTGACGGAGAAATCGGGATCGGTTGCGTTCCTCTGCACTGCCAACGTCTGCCGGAGCGTCATGGCTCATGCGATCTTCGCCGCCGAGGCAGCTCGTCGGTCATTGCCTGTTGCGGTCTATTCCGCCGGTGTTTCTGACTTCACCGGTACCAGCCCGGCCGAGGCGGCATGGCTTACTTGTCTTCAGCATAACACACCAATCACCAAATTCGAGGCTACTTACGTTCGCGACTTAGACTTATCCCGGGATCGTTCGCATCTTCATCATGGAGCCGTTTCACCGCGAGGCTTTGGCCGCAATTTGCCCCGAGAATTCCGCGCCGGTTTTATTGCTTACCGACTTCGACCCACAGCAGCGCGGCCCGGGAATCGAAGATCCCATGAATCAAGGCATTCCGGCGTTTGAGCAGTGCTACTCCAGGCTACACGACTGAATTGTTCACTATCTCGATACCACCGATGACTTTGGTTGAATCCCCTAATCACTTCTTGGACAATGATTCCAAGTAGTCGAGCAGGCTGGCGAACTCATGGAGGGTGAGGTTGCTGACGAGGCCGGGAGGCATGAGGGAGTTGGGGAGTTTTTCGCGCTTGGTGATGTCGGCAGTTTTCCAGGAGAATTCCTGACCGGCGATGTTTCGAGCTTTAACAAGGTCCGCGCTCTCGAAGGTGACGAAGCCCATCTGAGCGGTGCCGTCCTTGAGGGTGAACATCTCGGTGGTAAAGCCTTGGGCGATGGTTTTTCCGGGGTCGAGGATGTTTCCGGCGAGATCGGCGCGGCCATAGGTCTGGGCGATGGTGCCGAGGTAGGGGCCTTTTTGCACTTGGTCGAGGCTGGTGGCGTGGCAGGTGGTGCAGCTCTGGCGGGTAAACATCTGGGCACCCAGGGCGACATCGCCTTTGGTGGTGAGGATCTGGGCAATGACTTGTTCGGGCTTGAGGGTATTGACCACGGGGGTCTTGTCTTGGCCTTTTTGCTCCAGCCTCAGGGTCTTGGCAGTCTCCGTAGCGGCGGCAGCGACGGTGGGGTCTGCATCGGTGACGGCGGTGCGGACTAGCTCGTCAAGGCCGTGGAAGTTGGTGGCTTGGATGGCTTTGAGGATCTGGACGCGGCGCTTGAGATCTGTCCATCCGTGGTCAAGGGCTTTCTGGGAGAGTTCGCGGGCCTCGGGACTTCCAGCCTTGCGATTGCTGAGGGCGAGGAGGCCGGCGTCCGCCCATAGGGATGTCCCACCATCGAGTTTGGCAGCTTGGTCTTCCAGGAGCTGGTGGTAGTTTTCGAGCTTGGGGGCGGAGAAGAATGCGGCTTTGGCGAGATCGCGTTGTTTTTCCTCACCTTTCATGGAGCCGAGTTTATCAAGGGCATGGAGTGAGGCGAGGCAGCCATCCTTGGAATCCGTCTTGGCAAGGGTGGTGACGGCGCGGGCAAGCGTCTGGGCGGGCCAGTCTCCTTGGGCGGCTTGGATCAGATAGGGAATGCCATCGGCGGGAATAGTCTCGGCGGTAGCGAGTTGGGAAACGAGGTCAGGCAGGAGGGCGGGATTTTTTTTCACCATGTCAGTGATGCTGGTGAGTGCGCCGCCCAGCTCGATCCGGTTGCGCTGTAATTCACGGAAGAGAGCGGGCGCGGAATCTGGGGGGACAGTTTCCAAGGTGCTCTTGAGGGCGGCGGCGATTTTTGGAGTTTCGCTCCAAGCCTCAGGCTGATAGTAGGGTCCGCGGGTGTCAGGCCGGGTGCCCCAGGAGTCCCCTTTCCACTCGCCTTCGTGGAAATGGAGGCGGCAGAGGGCATCGAAAATTTCCTCGCGAGCGGCGGGTGCGGTCGATTTCGCGAGGCGGTCGATGAGGCCTTGGACGGCTTCTGGCGTATGGATGCGCATGAGTGCAAGCAAGGCTCCGGTGCGTTGGGCGGAGGTGGCGTTGGCATTGTCCAAGATCGTAAAACAGGCGGCGCTGGCCTTCATCATGGAGAGCGCGCGGAAGGCGGTGTGGGCAATGATGGGGTCCGCATCGCCTAACTGGGTGGCGATTTGCAGAGCGAGGTTCTGCATGTTCTGGCGGGTGGCGCCGACGGTGGCCTCTAACCGTGTGCGAGGATCGGTGCTTTTTAATCCTGTGGAGTAGAGGGTATCCGGGGCGGTGGGTTTGCCATCGGAAAAATGATCCAGTCCGGCATCCGCGAGGCTGCGGAGGACGAAGCGTTGGAGGGCGGGATCGGCGGCGAGCGGAGCCACGGTCTGGATGACCACGGCGGCGGAATCGGTTTTGACCGCGCGCTGGGTGAGGGCGTAAAGGGCGGCAACCCGTGCTGGGAGAGGCTTACCCGAATTCCCTGCGAGGGCGAGAAGGGCGTTTTTCATCGCAGCATTTCCGGGGCGGCGCAGGAGGGTCCGTTGGGCTTCTAGGGTCCGCACTTGGCTGGGCGACTCTAGTAAGGCTACCAATTGCGCGTCGCTGGCTTTTTCAAAATCCGGGAGTGGCTCCGGCGTATAACCGGTGGGAGAAACCCGGACGATATAGCCCACATCCGGGCCTTCCCACTTGAAGGTGGCGGGGCCTTTCCAACTGGCTTGATAGAGGTGACTGAGCCCGTCCACATCCGCATCGGTAGGGCGGGTCAATTTGATCATCGGTTCCGGCTTGGAAACTTCGCGGAAGGTCGCTCCCTGCGGCTCAACGGAGTGATGCCAGAGCGCGCCCGTCCCCCAGTCACAGGTGAGCGGGGCGTTGTTCCATTTCTGAGGGAAGCCGGGTTCGGAAAGATAGACTGCACCACAGCCCGAACCGCCGCCGTAATCTGCTAGCGGTTTCACAATTTCATCGCCGAAATTCACAAACAGCCGAGGATAGCCGTGATCTTCCAATCCGGTGAAATGGTGAAAACGCACGTTCCAACCACCGCCATCATTCGTGTTGTCCCGAGCGAAAATATCGAGCAACGGGCTGATCGGCGTCCCGAGGATGTTGCGGGTGCCGTCGGCGAAAATTTCCAAGCCCGAACCGTCCGGGCGGAATCGGATCACCCCGCCGCCACGGTGTTGAAGGTGCTTGCCATCCGTGCCGACGGCATCCTTGAAGCCGAAATCTCCACCGGCAATGTAGAGCCAGCCATCGATTCCCAAGCTCAGACCGTTGGTGGTATGGTCGGCGGGCCGGTCAGCGAAACCGAAAGCGATACCCTTAATCAACGTCTGTTCCTGATCGGCCACACCGTCGCCGTTAGAGTCAATGTAACAAGTGATATCCGGCGGGTGGATGAGATAGATGCGATCATGATCCCAGACAAGACCGCGGGGGGAATCCACGTTTTTTACAAATTCCTTCACTTCATCCGCCCGGCCATCGTGATCGGTATCCCGCAGCCGGAGCACCCGGCCCCGACCCGGCTCGCGGCCAAGAGAGCCGTCGCCATCGGAGGAAACGTAGAGGTCGCCGTTCGGAGCGGCGGCGACATAGACTGGATAATTTGCGGCTGACGAGGTGGCGAAAAGAGTGACATCAAGGCCATCCGCGACTTTAACATCTTTCAGGATCTCCGCCTCTTGCTGAGGGCTGAGTTTGGTGATGATTGGCGGGGTATTTCCCCCTTTTTCCAATGAATCTGCGGCAGTGGCGGATAAGATTCCCAATGATAAAAATGCAAGGGTCGGGCGCATGGCGGATAGTGGGGTGAACAAAAAAAATTACCAAGTCCATTGCTTTGGGAATGGCGGGTCTCGCGATACGCGACAGGAAGTCGCTTTCCTTCAAGGGCACAGATTTTTCCGAATAGCTACTGATTGCCCCGTCTTCAATAGCCACCAAGAACGCTTGCCATGGAGGGTGGGCCGTGCCTAAAAAGCGCCGTCGTTAAGCTGACGCCCACGGAGGGGTGGTAGAGTGGTCGATTGCGCCAGTCTTGAAAACTGGAGAGCCGAAAGGTTCCGTGGGTTCGAATCCCACCCCCTCCGCCAGCTAAAATCCTTACAAAAAAAAGGATCTGGCCGGAAGAAACCGGCAAAAAAGACGCGACAACGGCGGGGATGGGATCCATCTTTTAACGGTAGTCGCGCAAATGGGTCGAAGGGGGCGGATTCCTCGCTCGTCGGAGGCTGGGCGCGTGGCCATTTTCCACCGCAACTCTATGTCATCTACCGAGTCCCACCATTCTTCCGACGCTGCCCCCAGCCATGATTATGAGGCCGAAGGTTTGCCGTCCGCTTCCCCCGATTTCATTGAGGAGGAATATCCCGAAACGCTCGACAACATCGTCCCGACGCGCGGCTATCAGATGATGCCGATGGTCGGCCTTGGTGGTTCGGCGGGATCGATTGTGGCATTGCAGGAATTTTTCAAAGCGATGCCGCCGGACAGCGGGATGGTCTTCGTGGTGATTCTGCACCTTTCGCCAGCGCATCAATCGACGCTTGCCGATTTGCTGTCGCGCTCCACGACGATGGCCGTGATCCAGGCCCACGACGGAGTGAAAGTGCAGGCGAACCACGTCTATGTCATTCCGCCGGGAAAAGATCTCGCGACGATCAACGGGCATCTGCGGCTCAACCCGCTGGAGGTCGAGCGTGGCAAGCGCGTGGTCGTCGATATCTTTCTCCGCTCACTTGCCGACACCCACGGGCCACACGCGGCGGCGATCATTCTATCAGGAGCCGATGGCGATGGCGCGCTCGGCATCAAGCGCATCAAGGAGCGCGGGGGGCTGACCATCACCCAGGATCCGGACGAGGCCGAGCATCCGTCGATGCCGATGACGGCGATTGATACGGGAATGGTCGATTGGGTGATGCCGGTCGCTGAGATTCCGCAACGGCTGCTCGATTACATGGCCAAGGAAAAATCGTTGCAACTGCCGCCTGAGGAAGGGCCGCAGCCGGCGCAGGCGGTGAAGCCTTCGCACGATCAGGCGGAAACGGCGTTGCGCGAGGTGCTCATTTACCTCCGCACCCGCACCGGGCGGGATTTTTCCTACTACAAGCGGGCTACGATCCTGCGCCGCATCGGGCGGCGGATGCAGGTCAATAGCGTGGATGATCTGCCGAGCTACCTCGCCTACCTGCGCACCCATCCCGGCGAGAGCGGGGCGCTGCTCCAAGACCTGCTCATTTCGGTGACAAATTTCTTCCGCGACCGGGAGGCGTTCGAGGCTTTGGAGAAACTCATCCCGCAGCTTTTTGAGGGCAAATCGCAGAGTGATTCCGTGCGCGTCTGGGTGCCTGCCTGCGCCACCGGGGAGGAGGCGTATTCGATGGCGATGCTGCTGCTAGAGCACGCACGGAAAATGGACGCGCCGCCGGGCTTGCAGGTTTTCGCCTGCGATCTGGACGAGGAGGCGATCGCCAAGGCCCGCGCCGGCCATTACCCGGATGTGATGGTGGCAGATGTGAGCGAGGACCGGGTGAGGAAATTTTTCATCAAGGAGCACGCTGGCTACCGGGTGCGGCGCGAGCTGCGGGAAATGGTCCTATTCGCCGGCCACGATCTGCTTAAAGACGCGCCGTTCTCGCGGATGGACCTGATCTCCTGCCGGAACCTGATGATCTATCTGAATCGCCCGGCGCAGAAGCGCGTGTTCGACACCTTCCATTTCGCGCTTAAACCGGGCGGCTTGCTGTTTCTCGGCACCTCGGAATCAATCGAAGACGGCACCTCGTTTTTCCGGACGATTGATAAAAAGCACCGCATCTACGCACAACAGCCTTCCGTTCGCAATGGCCTCCCAGTACCGAGCGGACCCAGCTCGCTGCTGCGGGCCATTGAGGCGCAGGAACGCGCTAACAGTGGCCCGATCGTGCATGGCAAGCGTTTCGTGCCCGATCCCGCGGCGACTTTTCCCCCTCTGCCGGGTCCGGCGCTCGACCGCTCGACGCTGACGGAATTCCACTTCCGGCTGTTGGAGCGCCTGGCGCCACCATCGGTCCTCGTCAATGCCGAGCATGACATCGTCCACCTATCCGAAAGCGCGGGGCGGTTTCTGAAATTGGCGGGCGGCGAGCCGTCGGCGAACCTGTTGCGGCTGGTCGATCCGATGGTGCGGGTCGAGCTGCGCGGCGCGCTTTTCCGCTGCGGCGAGTCGAACCTGCCGGTGACGGTCATTGACCTGCCGCTAGTCCTCGATGGCCAACCACGGCAGCTCGACATCCGCGTCTCGCCGGCCACCGAGATTGCCCCGGGATTTTTGCTAGTCGTCTTCGAAGTGCGCGAACCCGATGCGACTGGCACCGGCGAAAATGTGGAAGCGCCGAAAAGCACCGAGCCGATCGTTCGTCAGCTTGAGCGCGAACTGGAGCAGGTAAAAAACCACCTGCGCGACATTGTCGAGCAATACGAGGCCTCCACCGAGGAGATGAAAGCCAGCAACGAGGAGTTGCAAGCAATGAACGAGGAACTCCGCAGCGCAACCGAGGAACTGGAAACCTCGCGCGAGGAACTCCAGTCGATCAACGAAGAACTTACCACGGTAAATGCCGAGATGAAGGGTAAGGTGGATGAACTGGCGAACACCAATTCCGACCTCCAAAATCTCATGGCCTCGACTTCCATCGCCACCATTTTCCTCAACCGCGAGCTGGAAATCAAACGCTACACGCCGAGCGCCGTGGAGCTTTTCCGCCTGCGCCCCGCCGATATCGGGCGACCGCTTCAGGATCTCCGGCAGTTGCTCGAATACCCCGAGCTGATCGAAGACTCCGAGCAGGTGTTGCGCACGTTGGTGCCCGTCGAGCGGCAGGTGCGCGATGAAGGCCGCTGGTTCCAGACCCGGCTCCAGCCCTACCGCACGATGGAGGACCACATCGCCGGCGTCGTGCTCACCTGCGTGGACGTAAGCGAGCGTAACGATGCGGCGGAAATGCTCGCGCTCGACCTTCAGGCGATGACCAGCCTTTCCGCAGTGGCCGAGCAACTCATCGCGGAGGGCGAGGTGCAGGCCCTGCTCGATGGCATCCTCGAAGCCGCCATTTCCATCACCCAGGCGGACGCCGGAACCTTGCAGCTTCTCGATGAAGAAAAAATGCAACTGCTCATCCTCGCCTCCCGCGGCATTCCTCCGCATGTGGTCGATCACTTCTCGACCGTTGATGCCTCCTCCGAGACGCCGTGCGGCCGGGCGCTGGAAGATCGCCGCCGGGTGGTCCTGAATTTCGACACCGTCTCGGCCGAGCCGGGTGACGCGGATCGCTGGCATCGCGAGGAGGCCGGGCTGCTCTCCGCTCAATCGACGCCGCTGGTGACGCGCGCCGGGCGCATCCTCGGCATGATTTCCACCCATTGGAAATGCCTTCACCGTCCGGACGACCGTGAACTGCGCTTTCTCGATGTGCTCGCCCGCCAGGCATCCGACGCCATCGAGCGCAAGCAGAACGAGGATTTGCTTCATGAACAGATGGACGAACTCCAGCGCTTCAATGCCGCCGTCGTCGGCCGCGAGGCGCGAATGATCGAGCTGAAAAAGGAAATTAACGCCCTGCTCGAAGAGTCGGGTAAAGAGCCCCGCTACCACCCGACCGATGAGCCAGAATCACCGGCCGCCTGAATTCCCGGACGTCGCTGCGGGATCGTCCGGCGATCCGTGGGCAATACTGCGCCGCAGTCGTGAGAACGCCCGCCAGGTGCGTGAGGATTTCGAGGAAACCAAAGCCTCGGTGGCTGAAACCTGGGAGCGTCTGCTCGCCAAGCGTGTGGGAATTTTCTCCGAACAAGACGCACGACAGGCCGCGCTAAACCTGCTGGAGGACACCGAATTCGCACGCCGCGGCGAGGAGCGGGAAGCGGAGCGCCGTTCCCTCGCCGAGCGGGCCGAGCGTGAGGCGGAGACGCGCCACCGCATCCTGGCGGACACCGCGCCGGTCCTGATCTGGGAAGCGGACACAGACGGAGTGACGTTCCAGAACCGCCACTACCTTGAGTTTTTCGGACGGGATGCCGACGAGCTCAACGGCATGGCTTGGGTGGAGTTCATGCACCCGGACGACGCCGCCGGGTATCTCGCCGCCTATCAGGAAGCCTCCGCCCGGCGGCTGCCCTACACCCATGAGTGTCGTTTCCTCCGCGCCGATGGTGAATACCGCTGGTTGCATAATTCCGCGCAGCCGCTGGGCGAGAGCGGGATGGTCGGCTGCTCCATCGACATCACGGACACCAAAAATACCGAAGCGATATTGCGGAAAAGTGATGAACGCTTCCGGGGGGTGCTGGACTCGATGACGGAAGGATTCGCCCTGATCAGCGCGGATTTCACGATCCTGGATGTGAATCACGAGGCACTGCGGCTGGATGGGCGCATCCGCGAGGAGTTGGTCGGCCAATCGCATTGGGAAGCCTATCCGGGCACTGAGACTTCGCCCGTCGGCGAGACGTTCCGCCGCGCGGTGCGGGAAAAAAAGCCCGCCTCGCTGGAACATGAATACCATTGGCCGGACGGCCGCAGCTTGTGGATCGACATGCGGGCCTACCCCACGCCCGAGGGCGGCGTGGCGGTTTTCTGGCGGGACATTACGGACCGCAAGCGGGCGGAATTTTCCCTCAGCCAGAGTGAGGAGCGCTATCGCTTGCTGTTCCAGGCATCGCCCGCGCTGTTTCTCGTCCTTCGGCCCGACGCGCCGCGCTTCACCATCACCTCGGTGAATGAAGCCTACCTCGTCGCGACCATGCGCACGCGCGACGAGTTGGTCGGACGCGGGATTTTCGAAGCGTTCCCGGACAACCCGGACGACGTGACCATCGACGGCGTGAGCACCCTGCGGGCGTCGCTCGGAAAGGTGCTCGCCACCCGCCAGGTGGACATGATGCCGGTGCTGCAATACGACATCACACGGCCGGGCGGCACCTTCGAGGAGCGCTGGTGGACCCCGTCGAACTCGCCGGTGCTCGATGCCGACGGCGAGGTGGAGACGATCATCCACAATGCCATCGACGTCACCGAAGAACACCGGGCCAAGGAGGCGCTGGCTGCGCGCACTACGGAACTCGCCACGCTGCTCGACGCGCTTCCCGCCTTCGTCTGGATCGGGCACGATGCGGAATGCCGCAACATCACCGGCAACCGGGCGGCCGCCGCCCTCACGCATACCGCGCCGGAGACCAATGTATCCCAATCGGCGGTGGCTGACGGCCAGGCCGTTTATCTCCGGCAGCTCAAGGAGGATGGCACGGAATTCCTTCCGGGCGAACTGCCCTTGCAGCGCGCCATCGCCACCGGCCAGCCGGTGCGCGACGTGCTGCTCGACTTCCGTTTCCCCGATAGACCCGCCGTGCAGGCGCTGGGCAGTGCCGTGCCACTCTTCGACGAAGATGGGAAACCGCGAGGAGGGGTCGCCGCCTTTCTCGATGTCACGGCGCAAAAGCAGGCGGAAGCGGCCCTGCGCACCAGCGAGGACCGGCTGCGGGCGATGGCGGAAAACCTCCCCGGCGGAGCGGTCTTTGTGGTGGACCATGAGCTGCGCTACCTGCTCGTCGGCGGCGAGGCGTTGCTGACGACCGGGATGACGGCGGAAAACTTCATCGGCCGCACCGTGGCCGAGGCGATCGGTGCGGAGATGGCGCAGCAATACGAGCCGCACTACCGACAGGCGCTGGCAGGAGAAACATTTTCCATCGAGCACGCGGCGCACGGGCGGCACTTCATCACCCGCGGAGTGCCGCTGCGGGACGGGCACGGGCAGGTGACCGCCGCGCTGGCGATTTCCTACGACATCACCGACCGCAAACGTGCC
>JANYFB010000029.1 GCA_025362955.1 Akkermansiaceae bacterium | reverse complement strand
GCGGGGGGAATCAGAATGAGGTGGAGCGGTTGGCGCGGATTGAGCGCGTTTTGACTTCCATCCTTGGCGGGGGGAATCAGAATCCGTGGCTGCGGAAAAGCAGTTCGCCACCCGTTTTGACTTCCATCCTTGGCGGGGATGGAAGTCAAAACGCGCTCAATCCGCGCCAACCGCTCCACCTCATTCTGATTCCCCCCGCCAAGGATGGAAGTCAAAACTCGAAGCGGCGTTGGTGATGCCGTAGCCTGATTCTGATTCCCCCCGCCAAGGATGGAAGTCAAAACGCGAATGTATCGCTCGTCATGGCCGGTCTTATTCTGATTCCCCCCGCCAAGGGTGGAAGTCAAAACGTGCATTGCGGATGGATGCAAGGACATGGGGTCGGCGTGTTGAGGTTGATCCGGTGAACGGGTCCTCATGCACCCTAGCGCACCAATCGAATTCCGGCCTGGCAATCGTGCTTTGCGCTTGCCGCCGGGGAAATGGTCATGAGAGCATGCGATTGATTTGGCGGAGATTCGAAATACCCAACTGGACGGATGGCGAGCCTTCGCGGTGCTGGGAGTGATGTGGCATCACTGGGTACCCGGGAATTGGCGAGGTCCTTGGCCTTTCGAGATCGGGCTGTTTTTTTTCCTAACACTCACGGGATTTCTTATTACCCGCGTCCTCTTGCACGACCGGACGGCGGCGGAAATCCAAGGGCGAAACTGGCGGGTCCGGGCTTACTTGAATTTTCAAAAACGCCGGATGCTGCGGATTCTGGTTCCATGCTACGTAGCGATGTTGTTCGCGATCCTGGTGGGCGCTTCGGACATCCGTGAGCATTTTCTTACCTACTTCGGGCATTGGTCGAATTTCCACATGGCGGGTATGAAGGGTTGGCCATCAGGAACCGCGCATTTTTGGACGCTGGCGATCCAGGTGCAGTTCTATCTGCTGTGGCCGTTCCTGGTTTTCCTCCCTTCCCGCCACTTGTTAGGATGGGTTTTTTTAAGTTGCGTCGCGGTAGCCCCCGTGTCGCGGCTTGTTTTGTGGCATGGGTTTCCTGAAATCTATCACAGCGAAGCGATCACTCTAACGGCGCTGGATTATTTCGGCGTAGGAGCCTTGTTAGCTCTCGCCATCGACCGCGGCATGGCAGCGGGCGACAAGAGGCTGAAGCTGGCCGCTTGCCTCGCGTTTGCCGGGTATGCGGCACTTTATTTTCTCGGCACGGTGGGCCAAGCGATCGAAAGTCTCCGCTGCATCCAGCAAACCCTCGTCTCGGTGGCTTTCGCGGGGCTGATTTCATCCACCTTGGAGGGCTTCGGGGGCATTCGTGGAAAAATTCTCAATCATCCGGCGGTGCAGCATGTGGGTCGGCTGAGTTTCGGCTTGTATCTGTTTCACGCGCCAGTGCCGCTCTTGTTAGGGCATGTGCTGCCGTGGCTGTGGCCTCCTTATCTTACCGGGCCCTGGCAGGCCGTTCGGCTGGGAGTGTTCGCTCTAACGTCTTGGGGCTTGGCCTATCTCTGTTGGCGCCATCTGGAGACGAGAACCCCTCATGCTAACAGGAATGTTGTTGCAAGCTCGCGAGGTCGATAAATTCCAGAGCGGATTCATGGGTGGCTTCCAGGACGACTTCCGGCGCGTATCCCGCTTCGAACGCTTCCTGCCACCGAGCGGCGCACAGGCACCACTGGTTTCCCGGCTTGAGTCCCGGAAAGCCGAATTCGGGGCGGGCCGTGCTCAGGTCGTTTCCCTGACGTTTTGAAAATTCGAGAAAATTTTCCGTCACCCGCACACACACGACATGCACACCGCGATCGCCTGCGCCGCTGCGGCAGCAACCATCGCGATTCCAGCCGGTCAGCGGATCGAGCGAGCAGGGTTGGAGGACGGTGCCGATGACGTTCCGGGTTTCGATGGCCATGGAGTCAAGATACCACGGAGGCGCCTCGCGTCCAGCGGCTTGCGCCCGGGGCATTGATCTGACAAATTCGGGCATTGGAAGCGGCTTGGAAAAATGATCTGCCCGAGGGCCTTGACCCGATGACAGCGAAGGAACTGCGGCAAAGCCTGCGGCGAGGGAGCTTCGTCTATCCGTTTTTGTCGATCCAGTTGTTTGCGGTAGTGGCGATGGCGGCGGAGTTCCAGATGGGCCACGCTGAGGAAAGTTCAAAATATGCCGGGGCGCTGAATTTTTGGCTGCTAGGTACTTCCGGGCCCTTTTGGATGGTCGTCGCCGCGATCTGCCTTCTCATCATGCCGATGGGTGGCGTGATTCTGATGGGCCAAGAACTGGAGGAGGGAAATCACGAATTGCTGCTCCTCACCAAGCTGGATCGCTGGAAAATTGTCTTTGGGAAATTCATCACGCTCTGGGGACTTTGCGCGCTGACATTCGGTTCCCTCCTGCCCTATGTGGTCGTCCGCTATTTTGTCGGGGGGATCGAGTGGTGGCATGAAGCGGCGTGTGCAGGGACGGTTTTGGGCGGCTCCGCGATGATCAGCGCGGGAGCCATCGGGGCGTCTGCCTTCAAACGCATCGGCGTACGGATCGCTGTGCTAACTCTCTATCTGCTGTCCATGCTGGCGGGTTGCGCCGCGCCGTTAGTCGGTAGCGGAGCACAAACCGGCGGCTGCGGCTGGCTCTATCATTTCACGGCTCTAACTGCCGTGATCGCCTATACCTTGGCAGGACTGGCACTGGCCCGCTCGCGCCTGCGACTATCGATTCTTGCTTACGAAATGAACCCGAGCGGGATGATTATCGGGCTGCTAATTTTCGCGCCATTTGTGATAGGCATGGTGACGGCGATCACCATCGGATGGGGTGGCGCAGTCGGCTTGATCGGCCTCGCTATCATCGCTTCAAGAATGGATGTGACACCGAAAGCGCCCAAATGGATGCCACCGCCTCCGCCAAATGTACCAGTGGTAGAGTCTTAAAGGCACTCCGACCGCTGGCAACATCCAGACTCGCGAGTACCGATGCAAAGCGGCACAGCGATCACGCTGCCAAGAAAGGTCGCGAACGGATAGAGCCACAGGAATTGTAAATTTCCACTGACAATCGCTGGAGCTAACGATCGCGCGGGATTCATGGATGCGCCGCAGATGGGACCAGCGAACATCGCTTCGAGGGCGATCACCGAACCGATGGCAATGCCAGCGGTAACGCCCTTTTCCTTCGCGCCGGTCGAAACACTGAGGATGACTAACATCAGGATGGCGGTAAGCACGATTTCCAGGACGAAACTTTGCATCGCCCCGCCAGCAGGTAGAGTGGCTCCGAGAGTGGCGCTGGCAGGAAACAAGAATTTCAACAGCCCGCTGGCAACGAAAGCGCCCGCTAACTGCGCGGTAACGTAACCTGAAAAATCCCGCCACGGGAAACGTCCTGCAACTGCGAATCCAAGTGTTACCGCCGGGTTAAGATGCGCTCCGCTGACGTCGCCGAAGGTATAAATCATCGCCAGTACCACAAGCCCAAAGACCAACGCGATCCCGGCATGGCCGATGACGCCACCGCTGGTCTCATTGATGACGATGGCCCCCGTCCCCGCGAAAACGAGGGTAAAGGTGCCAAGGAATTCTGCGAGCAGGCGTTTCATGAATTTCTTCTAGCAGTAGCTGATCGGTCCGCAGCACGATTTCCCGTCGATGGCGGGCAGGCGATCCAGGATCAATTGGATTTAATAACTCCGACCCCAGATTGCGCGGGTAGTCGTCTGGATACCTGTTAGGATACACTTATCACCCGTCGCAGGCAGTTCCACGCTTGCAAGCGGCAGGCAGCGGATGGTGATTTTGTGCTGTTTGGAGAGCACTTCCTCTTGCTCGCGGGTGCCGGCCCAAGGGGTATAGAGCCAGCCGGGATTTTCTCCCGCCCAATGGGAGTCGAAGGATTCGAGGCTATCGCAGGGGGTGATGTTAGAATTGCGAAAATCGGTGGCGCGGGCGAGCAGGGAGTCGTGGATTTCTCCGAGGATGTCCTTGGCGCGTTGGAGGAATTCTTCTTTATCCGAGAATTGCTTTTCGGAGATCGGCTGGTCGCGGCGCTGGACGCAGAGCTTGCGAGTCTCGATGTCGCGCGGGCCGATCTCGATGCGGATCGGCACGCCCTTTTTAATCCACTCCCACTTTTTCACGCCTCCTGATAGATCGCGGGTATCGACGTGAACGCGGACAGGATCACCGCAGAAGGTCTGGTGGCGGAGGGTTTCCGCAAGGGCAAGGCAGGCGTCGAGCACCGCTTGCTTCGAATCTTCCTTGGGCGTGATCGGGAGGATGACGATTTG
>JANYFB010000007.1 GCA_025362955.1 Akkermansiaceae bacterium | reverse complement strand
GACGGACTGGATCTTGAGGGATGGCTTTTTCATGGTGCCGTGAAGATACCATATTAGGCACCTTCAAATCATCCGCCGAAGCAGTCAGGCGAGCTGGAACCCTAACGGGCTCGCCCGCCTGCTTCGGACGGCGTGGAAATGTTACCAGTCCTTGGATTTAAATATTAGACTCTGTCAGATTGTTCTTCTCTGGTGTAAGTCCCCGCAGTCTCACAAACCGATCTCTCGGGTCCTTGGTCTTGAATATTAAATCTGTTAATCCGAAAGTGATTGCCGGGGTTTGTGAGGATCAGGCATTTTTCTGAAGGGTGGCGGCGTAGAAGCCGTCATATCCGGTGGCGGCTGGGGAGACGGGTTTTTCTTTTAACAGAGTGAATCCGCCTTTTTCCAGCAGCTTATCGATGGCGGCGCGGTTTTCCGAGGGGAGGATCGAGCAGGTGGCGTAAACGAGGCGGCCGCCGGGCTTGAGCATGGCGGTGTATTTATCTAGCAGCTCGGTCTGGATGCTGCGGAGGCGGTCGATGGCGGCGGGCTTGAGACGCCACTTGAGGTCGGGCTGGCGCTTGAGGGTGCCGAGGCCGGAGCACGGGGCGTCGATGAGCAGGCGGTCGGCGACTTCCGCGAAATCGGTGGTGGTGGAGGCGGTGATTTCTTTGGCACTGACGCACTTGTTCGCGTTGGCGCGTCTGGCGCGGCGCTCGAGTTCGGCGAGTTTTTTCGAGTCGATGTCCATGCCGAAGACGCGCCCATCGCCTTTCATCAGGGCTGCTAGATGAAGGGATTTTCCACCAGCCCCGGAGCAGGCGTCGATGATGCGCTCGCCGGGTCGGGGATCGACGAGAGGGGCGATCATTTGCGAGCCGGCGTCTTGAATTTCCACGCGACCATCCATGCGAAGGGTTTTCGGGAGAGATTTACCGGGGGCGAGGACGAGGGCATCGGGCAGGCCGGGGACTTCCGTGGCGGTGATGTGGAAACTCTCTAACCACGCGATGGCTTCCGGGCGGGTGGTGCGGAGTGTGTTGACGCGGAGGAAAATGGAGGCGCGCTGGTTGAGGGCGGCGAGTTCGGAGTCCCAGGCGTCGCCGAGTTCGGAGGAGCCGAGGGCGTCGAGCCAGTCGGGGATGGATTCGCGGACGGCGCGGGGTTGTGAAGCGAGTTCGGTTTCGCGGGCTTTCATTTCATCGGCGGTCTTGCCGTTGTAGGCCCACCAATCGGGGATTTCGTAGCCCATGCGGATCCATTGGGCGGCGCAGAGGGCGGTGGTTTCCTCGCTATCGGCAAGGAAACTCAGGGCACGCCGCCAGCGGGCGACTTCAAAGACAGTCTCGGCGATGAAGCTGCGGTCGCGTTTGCCCCATTTCGGGTTTTCCTCGAAGGCGGTGGCGAGTTCGTGATCGAGAACTTTGTGCTCGCGGAAGACGGACTTGGCGATGGTGGAAGCGGCCTCGGCGAGGATGCGGTGCATTTTCATGGAGGCGGAGGCTGCCCTAAAGCGGGAGGGGTGGCAAACTTGGTTTATAGAAAAGGGCAGGGGAAGGGTGAGTTGCTGCGACGGAGAGTTTTTGAACCACAGTTGGACGCTGAGACCCCCCGTGATCCAGACTGGCGGTTTACTCTTGGCTCTCGGACTCTAGCTACTTAAACCCTGCCATGCGGCTTTTTGACACGCTTTCCCGGACCGATCGCGATCTGCGTCCCACTGACGGCTCCACTTATCGCTTCTATTGCTGCGGCCCGACGGTTTACGGACCCGCGCATATCGGAAATTTTCGGACGTTCGTTCTCCAAGATGTCCTCCGCCGCACACTTGAAACTAGCGGCACCCGGACCCTACACGTTCGCAATATCACCGACGTGGATGACAAAACGATCCGGGATTCCCAAAAGGCAGGCCAATCCCTCACCGCATTCACCACGGGTTGGACGGAGAAATTCCACGCCGATTGCGAAAAACTCGGACTCCTCCCGCCACACATCGAGCCCGGTGCCGTCGAGCATATCCCGCAGCAGATCGCTATGATCCAGACGTTGGTGGAAAAGGGCAACGCCTACGCCTCCGACGATGGTTCGGTGTATTTTAAAATTTCCTCCTTCCCCGGATATGGACGCCTTTCCCGCCTCGACCAGCGCGAGCTCGATATCGGAAAAACCCAGAACACGCGTTCAAATTCCGACGAGTATGAAAAGGACAGCCTCTCGGATTTCGTTCTCTGGAAAGGCCGCAAACCCGAGGACGGTGACAACTTCTGGCCGTCCCCGTGGGGCGAGGGCCGCCCCGGTTGGCATCTCGAATGCTCGGCGATGATCCGGGAATATCTCGGCGATTCCTTCGACCTCCACTCCGGCGGCGTGGATCTCGTTTTCCCGCACCACGAAAACGAAATCGCCCAAAGCGAATGCGCCTGTGGTGGCCATTTCGCCGCGCATTGGTTCCATATTACTCACCTGTTAGTCGATGGCGGGAAAATGTCGAAATCGCTGGGTAATCTCTACACACTGGAAGACCTCGCCGCCCGTGGCCACAGCGCCATGGAAGTCCGCTACGTCCTCATCGGAGCCCACTACCGCAAGCCGCTCAATTTCACACTCGATTCCCTATCAGCCGCCCGCGAAGCCCTTGCGAAACTGGCAAAAGGTGCTCGCCACCTCGCCTCGAAAATCGACCCCGATACCCGTCTGACCAGCGCGGACTTCGGCCCGTTTCAAGCCGCTTGGGACAGTCTCAACGACGATCTCAACACGCCCGGCGCACTCGGCGGGATGTTCACCGGCCTCCGCGAGGCGGCCAATCTAACTGGCTCTCAAGCTGCCGCCGCGCTCGCCGGATTCAACCGCCTGCTCCGCGCCCTTGGACTCACACTGCCGCAAGAATCCACCGCTGCTGCAATTCCCGACACCATCCGCGCCCTTGCCGAAACTCGCTGGCAAGCCCGCCTCGCGAAAAACTGGGCGGAGTCCGACATCCTCCGCGCCGAACTCGCCGCCCAAGGCTGGCTGGTCAAGGATGGCAAGGACGGCTACACGCTGGAGCCTGCGGCAAACGGCTGATTTCGGATCGCCATGGATTTGGCTCTGTGAATGCTTCAGCATTTTTCGTAACTCGAATACCGGTATTCGAATACGGGAACCGGGTGTGACTGATTTGCCCTTGCGCGACTTCAGATGCGGGGCGAAAAACACGCATATGACAGCTTCTTTACTAACTCATCCGATTTCCACCTTTGTGGCGGGGTTGATCGTGGCCGTTGTCGCGATTTTTCTGTTATTGAATTCCTGCACAGCCCCTAACAATTCGGCGGCGGACGTTGCGAACTACCGTAGCCAAATGGAGAAAGTGACAGGCCTTGAACCCGGAAGCCTTGGCGAAAAGGCGGCGGTTGAACGATTCACTTCATTTCTCCAAGGCATCGGCGATGTGAACTATATCCGCGAAAACACCCGCAAGGTTTACGCCGCGGACGCTTGGCTCGACGACACGCTAACAGTTCATCACGGCGCTCCTGAAATTGAGGCCTATTTTGTCAAGACCAGCGGCACGATGACGAACTATCAGGTCACTATTGACGACGTGGCAAAATCCAATGGTAGTTATTACGTGCGGTGGACCATGATTGTCGCAGCGCCCGCCCTGGACGGCGGGAAGCCGGTGCACTCCATCGGCATCAGCCAGATCCGTTTCGACCACGAGGGAAAAGTCGAGTTTCACCAAGATTTTTGGGACTCAGGGGAAAATTTTTATGCCCATTTGCCCGTTGTTGGTGGTGCGGTCGGATTTGTGAAGAAACGCTTAGAATCGAACTAGGAAAATCCATTCGGTGAAAATAAACATTCAACCAACTGACGATAAAAAAATGAACACCTGGAGTGTGTTCGTTCTAACGATTTGTCAGTGGCTTGACTCGGACTTTAGACGCGAGGGCTTGCCTGATCCTTCGGAACTACCTGAAAAAGTGAATTGGCAAAGGACATTACCATTCATTTTCCTACACCTCGGATGCCTCGCCGTATTTTGGGTAGGATTCAGCCCGGTGGCGGCAGGGGCAGCGGTGCTTCTCTATATCATCCGAATGTTCGCGATCACTGGATTTTATCATCGGTATTTTTCACACAAAACATTCAAGACATCGCGTTTGGTGCAATTCCTGTTTGCGGTGCTGGGAAACAGCTCCATGCAGCGCGGCCCCTTGTGGTGGGCCGCCACACATCGGCATCATCACAAACATGCCGATCACGAGGAAGACATTCATTCTCCGGTGATTAGCGGTTTTGCTTGGTCCCATATTGGCTGGCTGACTTCAATGAAAAACTTCCCAACCGCCTACAAAAGCATCCCCGATCTTAGTAAATTTCCTGAATTGGTTTTTCTGAATCGCTATGATCAAACAGTGCCGCTTGTTTATGGTTTGTTAATGTTATTGATTGGCTGGATTTTGGAAACATTCTTTCCCGCTGCGGGAGTGACCGTTGGGCAATTTTTTATCTGGACGTTTTTCATCAGTACCACGGTCCTCCTCCATGGGACGCTTTTCATCAATTCGCTCGCGCATGTGTGGGGCCGCCGTCGATATGAAACCGACGACGACAGCCGCAATAGTTGGTTGCTCACGTTCATCACTCTCGGGGAGGGCTGGCATAACAATCACCACCGCTATCCGCATTCGGTGAGGCAGGGTTTCCGCTGGTGGGAAATAGATCTAACTTACTATGGTTTGAAGTTTCTTTCGTGGACTGGTCTGATCTGGGATTTGCGCCCGGTGCCCAAGGCGGTCCTTGAAGAGGGGCTTCCGTCCCAACCGCGCAGCGCATGAAACGGGAACGCATCGCTATCATCGGAACAGGAATCTCGGGGATGGCTTCCGCCTGGTTTCTGAGCCGAGAGCATGATGTAACGGTGTTTGAGAAAGATGACCGCGTGGGCGGTCATTCCCATACCGTGATGGTAGATGAGGGGGAAAATACAATTCCCGTGGACACCGGGTTCATGGTTTACAATGAAATTACGTATCCGCTGCTCACGCGCTTGTTTAGCGAATTAAGCGTCGCGACGAAACCCACTTCCATGTCTTTCAGCGTCCAGCACGTAGGCGAAGGGCTGGAATTCAACGGCGGCAGTCTTAACCTGTTATTCGGTCAACGCCGGAATTTGTTCAGTCTCCGTTACTGGCGGATGCTGTCTCAGATCAATCGTTTTAATAAGGAAACTGTTGAGGAACTCGCAAATCCAACCTATGGCGATCTGTCATTGCGGGAGTATGTAAAAGCCCGTGGCTATGGAAATCATTTCCTAGAGTGGTATCTTTCGCCAATGGCGGCGGCGGTGTGGTCCAGTCCGCCCGAGCAGATTGAGGAATTTCCTGCGAGGACGCTGATGCGGTTTTGGCACAATCATGGTTTCCTGGGACTCGACACCCAGCATCCGTGGCGCACTGTGGCAGGAGGCTCGCGGTGTTATGTGGAAAAACTGATCAAACCATTTGAAGAAAGCATCCATCGGGGAGCCGGAGTGCGGTCAATCAATTTAATCAGCAACGGTGTTAGATTAGAATTCGCAGACGATTCGGTTGAGGATTTTGACCGAGTGATTATTGCTGCGCACGGTGATCAGGCTTTGCAGATGCTGGGCGATCCGACCGAACTGGAACACGCCCTGCTCGATTGTTTCCATTATCAGAACAACGAAGCAGTAGTGCATACTGACCCCCGGTTCATGCCGCAGACACGGCGGTGCTGGGCGTCATGGAATTACCGGATTGAGAAAGTTAACGGCAGGCAGCGCTGCTCCACGCACTATTGGATGAATGAACTGCAAGGTGTGTCGGACCGGGAGCAATATTTCGTTTCTATCAATCCTCCGGCATCTCCTGCACCCGAATCCATCAAGCGTCGGTTGGTTTACGAACATCCGCTTTTCGACCTGAAAGCGGTGGCGGCACAGGATCGCTTGCATCAACTACATGAGTCGGGCGACCAAACGAATCGCTATTTTTGTGGGGCATGGCAGCGCTATGGATTTCATGAGGACGGACTGTGGTCGGCGGTGAATGTCTGCACGCAAATTCTCGGAAGGGACCCATGGCAATGAACTCGCTCTACGAATGCTCGGTGGCGCACTGCCGGTTGAAGCCGAAGCGGCATTCCTTCAACTATCAGGTGTTCATGTTCTGCGTGGACCTCGATGAACTTCCAGCGCTCAACCGGCGGCTGATTGGATTCAGTCACAACCGATTCAACCTGTTTTCCATCGATGATCGTGATCACGTCGATCTCGGGCACACCGGAATTCGGGCGAATCTCACCGCGTGGCTAGCGACTCAGGGATTCGCTTGTCCCGCTGACGCACGAATTCGTCTGGTCACCTTCCCCCGGGTGCTTGGCTATGGTTTTAATCCGATTTCATTCTACTACATCGAATCAAAGGTGGGCGAGCCACTGATCGCCGTAGCAGAAGTAGTAAACACCTTCCGGGAAATGAAGCTCTATGCGATAGAAACCTCCGATGCAGGTGGGATTTGGCATAGACGGGTTGCGAAAAATTTCTATGTCTCCCCATTTTCCGATCCCGGGATCGAGTTTGATTTTAAACTGGGGATTCCAAGCGAAAAGTGGCGGGTCAACATTGATGATTACGACGCGGGCGAACGAATCTTGCTCAGCGCAGTGCGAGGCGAGCAAAGAGAACTTACTTCGACACGGCTGATTTGGTATTCTTTCAAATATCCCATGTTATCGCTTAAAATAATCGGACTGATCCATTGGCACGCGTTTCTACTATGGATCAAAAGGGTGCCGTTTTTCCGCAAGTCCGCAAAACGTGAGGTGCAACTCGATGTGATGCGTCCACACTCAAGCATAAACAAAAACTAATCATGAATGCATCACTAGAAATGAATGTGGAACTGGTGCCTCGCGAAGCTGCCAGCTATGCGACGCTGGGATTTGCCGAGCGGATGGTGATCCGCCTACTGGAGAAAATGCCCTGCGGCGGACTCCGGCTCGAACATGCCGACGGTCGTGTCCGCCACTTTGGCAAGCCGGGAGCACCCATTTCCGCACGAGTCATTTTGCGGGATGATGCGAGGTTTTTCAAACGCTGCGCTTTCTATGGAAATATAGGCATGGGTGAGGCCTACACCGACGGTCTGTGGGAGACAGATGATATTGCGGCTGTGATTTCATGGTTCATTGAAAACGTCAATGCGCTTCAAGGAGCTGATTCATCATCAGCGTGCCTGCCGGGGGTAAACCTGTTGAAAGTCGTCAACTGGTTCCGTCACTTGCGCCGGGAAAACACGGTGGACACCAGCCGCCGCAACATCGCAGAGCATTACGATCTCGGGAATGATTTCTATCGTCTGTGGTTAGACGCCAGCATGACTTACTCAAGTGCTAGATTTGAAAATGCGGGGCAATCGCTCGAAGAAGCCCAAGACGGGAAGTATGAGTCACTTTGCCGGAAGCTCAAACTCAAATCCACCGACCACGTCTTGGAAATCGGCTGTGGCTGGGGTGGTTTCGCAGTGTATGCTGCAAGAAATTTCGGTTGCCGCATCACCGGCGTGACGATTTCAGAGGCCCAGGCAGCGTTTGCCCGCAAGCGGGTGGTCGCCGAAGGACTGGACGACCAAATCGAGATCCGCATCCAGGACTACCGACACATCACAGGTAGCTTTGACAAGATCGCTTCGATTGAAATGCTGGAAGCAGTAGGAGATAAATATCACCAATCCTTCTTCGCAAAATGTGCGGAAGTATTGACGAAGGATGGCTTGCTCGGAGTGCAGATGATTACAGTTCCAGATTGTAGTTATCGGAGTTTGAAGAAAAACGTGGACTGGATTCAAAAGCATATCTTCCCGGGTTCTCTACTGTTGAGCGTCGGTCGGATTAACGATGTCCTGCTGGAGACCGGCGACCTTTTCATGCACGATTTGGAAGATCTGGGGGCAGATTACGCACGCACGCTCTCGACTTGGCATGACAATTTCAACGCAGCGCAAAGCCAAGTGAAAGCGCTGGGATTCGACGAGCCGTTTGTGCGGTCATGGAACTACTATCTAAAATACTGCGAGGCGGCCTTCGCGTCCCGCAATATTTCCGTCGTGCAGGCAGTCTATACCCGACCTAACAACTCAACCTTGCATCACCGCTTCGAGAAGGGAAGGGGATGATGGTAGAAACCGGGGAAATCGTTAGGAATGTGAGAGGAAGCTGGTGGCGTCGCTGGCTGGTGGCACCCGTGTTGGCGCAACTGACTGGCGGCGCATCACCGGGACAAATTGCTTGGACGATCTCACTGGGAATGGTGCTGGGTATATTCCCGATTATGGGATCGACGACGGTGCTATGCGTTCTGGTAGGCTGGATATTCCACTTGAATCAACCCGTGCTGCATGTCTTCAAGGCGCTTGTCTATCCGCTTCATCTGGCTTTGATCCTTGTTTTCATCCGGCTCGGTGAACGCTTGTATGGAGTCCCCTTGATTTCATTTTCCATCCCAGAGCTGGTTAGCAAATTTAAGGATGCCCCCCTCCAGTTCGGCAGGGATTTTGGCATGGCGGCATGGCATGGCGTGAGCGCATGGCTGTTGATTGCGCCGTTCGCAATGATTCTAATCAAAGGTGCGGTGACGCCCATGTTGCGGAGAGTGCTGAAAAAGCGAATGGAGGGTGGCTTATGATCGCATTTTGCCTAGGAGCTGGATTGATGTCGCTAGTATTTTTACTCGCATGGATATGGGCGCGCAAATGCGATAACTACTCGTTGGTGGATGCGGTATGGGCATTCGGAATCGGTCTGATGGGCGGGCTCTGGCTTGTTTTGAATGGCGCTCACAGCATAAAACATTCGGTGGCCATTGCATTGCTTGTCATGTGGAGCACACGTCTTGGTTGGCACTTGCAGCGGCGGATTCGCTGGGCGCATCCTGATGAGGATTCAAGATATGCCAAACTTCGCGAAGTGTGGAGCGGGAGGGAATCTTCAGCATTCTTCTGGTTTTTCCAAGCACAGGGAATCTCGGTGATCTTGCTCGCATTGCCGTTCTTGCTGATCGCTATGGATTCAGACGCTTCATGGAGCATGTGGGAATCGGCGGGATTGGCAGTCACACTGATAGGAATTTTTGGCGAAGGATTGGCGGATGCACAAATGTCAGGATTCAAGGTAAGGAATTATGATTCCAAGTCTGTTTGTCAGGATGGACTGTGGCGTTACTCGCGGCATCCCAATTATTTTTTTGAAGCGATCATCTGGATCGGATTTTATATCTATGCCTGTGGCTCAGAATGGGGCTGGGCGATGATTTATGCTCCGGCCATCATTATTTATCTACTACTACGGGTTACCGGGATTCCGCCCACAGAAGCCGCCGCTGTTTTACGCAAGGGCGATGCTTACCGGAACTATCAGAAATCCACCAGTCCGTTCATTCCGTGGCCTCCGAGACGCATTGAATAATTTTCACCATGATCCATACCAACGACCTACTCGCAAAAGACATCATCCCGGATGCATTGATCCGTGCTGGAATCCGTCATCGCCTTGCAGGAACACTCGCGCCATTTGAAAAACTGGATTGCGAACAACGCCAAGCAAAATTGATGCAGCACGTCAGCGAATTACGGGCAAGCCCCATCGCCATCGCGACAGATGAAGCGAACGAGCAACATTATGAATTACCCACCCGCTTCTTCGAGCGGGTGCTGGGAAAACACATGAAGTATAGTTCCGGCTATTGGGAGGAAGGCATCACTGATATTAATACTTCCGAAGCGCGGATGCTTGAAATCACTTGCGAACGAGCCGGATTGAAGGACGGCCAACGGATTCTGGAACTTGGCTGCGGTTGGGGATCGCTCACGCTCTGGATGGCGACCCATTATCCGAATGCGCGGATCACGGCGGTTTCAAATTCAAGAACTCAGAAGATTCATATCGAGTCACAACTGGCCGCACGGAGTCTGACCAACGTCGAGGTCAGGACCGTGAACATGATCCATTACGAGGGAGAAGGCGAAGGGGTTTTCGACCGAGTGGTATCGGTGGAAATGTTCGAGCACATGAAAAATTACGAATTGCTCATGAAGCGTATCTCGCGCTGGTTGAAACCCGGTGGTGCGCTTTTTGTCCATATCTTCACCCACCGCGAGTATGCTTATCATTATGAAGCAGAAGGCGAGGATGATTGGATGGCACGCTACTTTTTCACGGGTGGCCAGATGCCTTCGGATGATTTGTTACTTTACTTCCAAGATCATCTGAAAATAGAAGGCCACTGGCATGTCAATGGAACCCATTATCAAAAGACTTCGGAAGCGTGGCTTGCGCGGATGGATGCCGCTCGTGACGAACTCATGCCACTGATCGGAGAAACCTATGGGCCAGACCAACAAACCCGCTGGTGGGTCTATTGGCGGGTATTCTTCATGGCCTGCGCGGAGTTGTGGGGCTATCGCAAAGGGGATGAATGGATCGTTTCCCACTACCGCTTCCGCAAGCCGAGTGATATTCGTTAGAATGTCTTTCTCAGATGCGAGGGCAGGATGTTCAATTGCTCGCGGTATTTAGCCACGGTTCGGCGGGCGACCTTGATACCCTGTTTGTCGAGAGCCTTCATCAGGAACTCGTCGGATAGTGGTTTGGCGGGATTCTCGGCGGCCACAAGCTGTTGGATGGCCTCGCGGACACCGGCATTGGACACTTCCGTCCCATCGCTGGTCTGATAGCCGGTCGCGAAGAAGGCACGCATTTCCATCAAGCCGTGCGGGGTGAGAACATATTTCCCGGCGACCGCTCGCGAAATGGTGGTCGCATGCAGACTTAATTCGTCCGCGATGTCGTTCATAGTCAGTGGCCTGAGGTGACGGTGTCCCTTGGATAGGAAGGCGGGTTGGTGCTCGATGAGCTTGTGGGCGATAGCAAGAATGGTCTCCTGGCGTAAGGAAATGGCGTGGATGAGGCTGCGACCATCGCGGATTTGGTCGCGGAGAAATTGCCGTGCCTTTGCGTCGGTGCCGCTTTTTCCGATCATGTCCTTGTAGAAATCATTGATCCGCAAATTAGGCAGATGCTCGCCGGTGAGCCGAGCGTACCAATAACCATCGTCGTCCCTCTCGATGATGACGTCCGGCAGGATATAGGGATTTCCTGTGGGGTCGAATTCGCCTCCGGGATTCGGAGTGAGTCGCCCGATCCGCGAAGCCGCTTCCGCGATCCGCTCGACGGTGGTGCCAAGGGCGCGGGCGATCTGAGGGTGGCGCTTGCGTGCGAGATCCTCAAGGTGATCCCGGACGATCTTGTATTCGATGGTTTCCTTGCCGGTTGTGCGCTCCAGTTGTAACAGGAGTGATTCCGGAATTCCGGATGCTCCGATGCCGGCCGGATCGAAGGACTGGACAAGTTTTAACGCTTCCTCGACATCCTTGGATTTGAGGCCCATCCGCATTCCGAGTGTCTTGGCGGGTAGATCCAGGAATCCTCGGTCATCGAGGTTTCCTAAAATCGCTTGAGCGGCTTCGCGAATTTCAGGATCGACCATCGAGAGATCGAGCTGATGTTGCATGTGCTGCTGGAGAGTTTCCGGGGCGACGATGGAGTCGTAAATCCGCTGGCGTCGCTCCTCATCCTCACTGGTCCATGGCGAGCTCTTTCCTTCAAGGATGGTACGGTCTCGCCAATCGTCGTCGGTCTGGTTCATGTAATCCAGCGAGTCTGCGTCCTCGGGTTCAGGGCCTTCTTCGTCGAGTGAAATTACTTCGGTCAAATCCTCTAGCACCGGGTTCGTCTCAAGGGCTTGCTGGACGAGTTGCGACAGCTCTAGAGTCCCAGCTTGGAGAATTTCCAAGCTCTTGCGCATCTGCGGCGCAAGGGTCTGCTGCTGTGATAGCGATTGATGGAGGAATGCTTCAGCCATTATCGGCAAGTTCTTTGCCGACAGAAAACTATGACGTGATTCCTAAAAGATGAAGCAAAATTTGTGCCATTTCGTGAAGTTTATGCCTTGCCTTTAGGGGAAGGATGGAATTCAAAATAGGCGAATGGCTTTTACTGCCTGAGATCGAGGCGAAGATTCTTTTGAATTTCATCGACCCAAGCGGGGGAAACGCTGGCAGTTTCCGCATGGATTTGCCAATCGCCAATCGCAGCGTGGACTTCATTCAGGATGTTTTTTGCCCTTGATGGTTTGAGATCCGCAGCACTCGCGGCGTCGAGAAGATCCCCAGTAGTAAAATTTTCCCGTTTGCCTGCGAGAGTCATTTGGTGGCGGTGCGTCCAGGCCCCGCTCGAATTGTAGGCGTAGGTCAGATCATAGGCAGGAGCGAGTCGCCATATGCCGTGACGGTCCATCAAAAAGGCGATGTTCTTGGTATGGTCGTCCTGATTGCGCGAGAGGATGTTGAACACTGCACGGCGGTAAAGTTCGCCAAGATCCGGTTGAGATAGATTGAGGCGGCGGGCGATTTGGAACGCCTGCTCGTAGGAATAAGCTCCAGCTTGGTTGAAATCGAAGTGGGCGATGGCGCAAAGGCTTTGCATGTGGAATTTATCACCTTCCGGACTACGGTCGAAGCGGCGGGTCATGAAATGGGCACGACCATTTTCCTCCAGCAAGCGGCAATCGCTCATCGTAATCCCGGCGGCGCGGGCCATCAGGTGGTAAGCGTATTCAATGCGCCCGTAGCCGAGGGGATCGTTGAGTTCTTTGTCCCGGTTCGAGGAAACCCCGTCGAATTTCAACAACCATGGCTCGAACCCTGTAGAAAACGGAACTTGGCCCGAGCGAATTTCTCCGGTTTTCGGGTTCCATGCGATCACCGCCTTGGCCCGTGCGCCTCCCGCGGAAGTGCCGACCCGGAGGATCGTCGCAAGAGCCTCTGGGGGCTGGGAAAAATTGGCATGAAGGCTCTCGCGTGAGGCCAGCACGTCGTTGGCAAGTTGGACCAGAGCTTCCAGATGTAGCGTTTCCGGCGGCGAGTCCTGCATCAGAGACGGGCGGAATTCTAAAGCTCCCATCGCGCGGGTGCCGAGGTAGCAAAGTCTCTCGACCGGATCAAACGTCTCGGGCCTGCGCCCTTGCCTAGTGAGCCATTGATCAATGAGCAGATTTCCAAATTTATCGGGGAGGGAGTCCGCCAATAGTCCGGGAAGACCTTTGAAAGTTTCCCGGGGCAAGTTGGGAAACGAAAAACGGCCGGCGCCAAGCGGCAACATCACGGGCGAGACTTCGATTCCACTATCGAGGAAATCCGGTGCATATTCGAAAACTCCCAGCTCGCGGCCTTCGTCCCAAGTCACTGCACCGATCGCGGTTTCGTAAAGTTCGACGATGGCGGAAGTCATTTTTCATCGCCCCATTTCCAAGGCGTGGGCGGTGGGGTTTTGCGCGGCTTGGACGAATACTTACGCGGGGCATCTTGAAGCATCGAGGTCATGGCCATCGGGCTGATTCCGGGGTCGGGCAAAAAATTCTCCAAAGTATCCAAGGCGTCCAGAACCCGAAGGACCGCAATCAGGGTGGTAAGAGTCGAGCCCTCGCCATTTTCAATGGCCGTGATCGTCCGGCGGGACAGACCGCTGCGAATCGCGACCACGGCTTGGCTGAGATTGCGGTCGAGTCGGTGAGCTTTCAGGCGTTTGCCAAGCTCGCGCTCGATCTGAGGATTGGAGAGAAACCGCATCATATGAGTAAAAGTTTGCTCGAAAAGTGCCTTAGCAGGCTTAATTGAGCATTTCTCTACTCATGAGTAAATAATTAAATTAAGCATGAGCAAAAATTCGCGCAAATCAACCTAAAAATGGCTAATTGGAGCGAATTTATGCTCATTTAAAGTAGCTAACACCCGCAATAAAGAGGGGTTGCTGTTTGTCTCCCGGAATATTCTTGGCGATCCCCAAACCGCTTCGTTCGGTGTGTGCCATTTTTCCGAAAACCCGACCGCATGGACTGGTGATACCTTCGATGGCGGCGAGAGAGCCGTTAGGGTTGATGGCGATGTTCATGGAGGAGACACCGTTATCATCGCAGTATTGGGTTGCGATTTGGCCGCTTTTGGCGAGTTCGGCGATGACGGTATCGCTAGCGAAAAATTTCCCTTCACCGTGTGAAACCGGGATGCGGTGAATGTCGCCAAGGGTGCTGTTAGCAAGCCATGGTGAAAGCATGCTGACGATCCGAGTGCGGGCGTAGCAGGAAATATGACGGCCGATGCTGTTATGAACCAGTGTGGGGGCATCGGCGGTGGTATCACGGATTTCGCCGTAGGGTACGAGGCCGGTTTTAACGAGTGCTTGGAAGCCGTTGCAAATCCCGAGGATCAGACCGTCGCGGTTTTTCAACAGGTCCATGATGGCATCCGCCACCTGCGGGTTGCGAATGATGGTTGCAATGAATTTCGCGGAACCGTCCGGTTCGTCGCCCGCGCTGAAACCGCCGGGCAACATCAGGATTTGCGATTGGCGGATTTTCGCCGCTAGAGCGGTTAGAGATTGCTCGATGTGGCTGGAAGTTAGATTGCGGAAAACTAGGATCTCAGCTTCCGCCCCGGCTTCGCGGAACGCTCTGGCGGAATCGTATTCGCTGTTGGTGCCGGGGAAGGATGGGATGAGAACCTTGGGTTTTGAGTGCCGAGTGAGCGGTGAGCAGTAAGCAGTGGAAGAGGTAAACAAAGGAATATCCACGATCTCCGAACCCCGGTTCCCGCTTTCAACTTTCGTCGGATAGATCAGCTCAAGAGGTGAGGTCCAAGCGGCGAGAAGATCGTTAAGCGTGTGGGTTTCTTGATTGAGAACGAGGGTGGGTTCTGCGGTGACATGACCGATGGATTGCGAGTCTGGCAGGGCTTCCCGGATGGAATCCAACGCCACCCTATCGTGCTCGACCAGGAACGAAAAATATCGGCCCGCCATGAGGTCGAGCGAAGTGCTGATTTCCGCGCCGAGGTGATTTCCAAAAGCCATTTTCGCGATGGCCGCAGCGATGCCCGCGCGACCGATGTGGTGAAGGGAAATAATGTGCCCTTCCGTGTTGAGCTGATAAAATGAAGCGGCGATTTGTTTGAGCTTTTCAAAATCTGGCAGCAAATCGGCATCGCACGGAACTTCGACAAGCGAGATAATGGAACCCACTTTTTTCAATTCCGGGGAAAGCGCGAGGCTAGCTTTTCCCGGTGCGAGAGCGAAGGAAACGAGCGTCGGCGGGACGTCGAGTTCGTTGAAAGAGCCAGACATCGAGTCCTTCCCGCCGATGGCCGCAAGACGCAGCGAGTGCTGGGCTTGATAGGCACCTAACAAAGCGGCGAATGGCAAACCCCAGCGTGCGGGATCGATGCCGAGTCTCGGAAAATATTCCTGAAATGTTAGACGGATGTCGGTGAGACGCGCTCCGGCGGCGACGGCTTTACATACGGATTCCGTGACCGCGTAAAGGGCACCGTGGAAGGGGGACCATGAGGAAATCTCTGGATTAAAGCCCCAGCTCAGGTAAGTGCAGACATCGGTATCGCCCTCTAACAATGGAAGCTTGGCGACCATCGCGTCCGGTGGGGTCAGTTGTTCTTCCCCACCGAAGGGCCAGAGCACCGTGCCCGCGCCGACCGAGCCGTCGAAGATTTCGCCGAGGCCTTTCTGCGAGCAGATGTTCAGAGAGGCCAAGTGATCAGCGAGCAGCGAGCAGTGTGCAGTGGGAGAAAATGAAGGTGATACTTCGGCCACATGGACTGTTGCGGTTTGTTGGACGCCGTTCGTGTCGAGGAACGCTCGGGAAAGATTGACGATGGTTTTGCCGCGCCAGGTCATCACAAGACGACCGCTGTTAGTGACGTTGGCAACGTGTTTGCATTCCAGGTTTTCCTTGTCGGACTCGGCGATGAAATAAGCGATCTCTGCGGCATCCACACACACGGCCATGCGCTCTTGGGATTCGGAAATTGCGAGTTCTGTGCCGTCGAGGCCGTCGTATTTTTTGGAAACGGCATCGAGATTAATTTCTAACGAAGGAGCGATTTCCCCGATGGCGACGGAGATGCCACCCGCGCCGAAGTCGTTACAAATTTTGATTTTGCGCGTGAGTTCCGGGTTGCGGAAAAGTCGCTGGATTTTGCGTTCGGTCGGGGCGTCGCCTTTCTGGACTTCGGCGGAATTTTCGAGGGCGGTGTCAGTGTGTTCCTTCGAAGAACCAGTCGCGCCACCGACTCCATCGCGGCCGGTGCGTCCGCCGATGAGCAGGATGACATCGCCGGGGGCAGGGGATCCTCGGAAAACGTTAGAGCGCGGAACTGCTGCGACGACAGCCCCGATTTCCAGACGCTTGGCGACGTAGCCAGGGTGATAGACCTCCGCGACTTGCCCTGTGGCGAGGCCGATTTGGTTGCCGTATGACGAGTAGCCGCGGGCGGCAAGCTGACAGATTTTTTTTTGCGGGAGCTTGCCTGGAAGCGTCTCTGAAAATGGCGTGCGCGGATCGCCGGCACCAGTGATCCGCATGGCCTGATAGACGTAGGCTCGTCCTGATAGAGGGTCGCGGATGCAGCCGCCCAGGCAGGTGGCGGCCCCACCGAAAGGTTCGATCTCGGTGGGGTGATTGTGCGTCTCATTCTTGAACATCACCAGCCACTCTTCTTCGGGGCGGCCGTCGATGGAAACGGGAACGACGATTGACGCGGCGTTGACTTCCTCGGAGACTTCAAGGTTGTCGAGTTCTCCTGATTTTCTAAGTTCGCGCATTCCTAAGAGTGCGATGTCCATCAGAGTGATCGGCAGTTGGTCGCGTCCGAGAGCGCTACGGGTTGCGAGATAGGTTTGCCAAGCGCGTCGAACGGGCTCCGTGCCTTCGCCAAATGTGACCTCAGTGATTTGTGTTAGAAACGTGGTGTGGCGGCAATGGTCTGACCAGTAAGTATCTAACATCCGAATTTCTGTTAGGCTCGGAGCGCGCTGTTCTTCGTCGCGGAAATACGTTTGGCAGAATGACACGTCCTCGGCAGACATGGCAAGGCCGAGAGAGGAGCGGAGGTTGGCCGGGTTTTGATCGGTAAAGGCGGTCAGGATTGGGACGTCGGGTGGTGTGGATGCTGTTTGACGATTGGAAACCGCCGCCACGGTAACTTCGTGGGAATCGACCGCATTGATGACGTAGGATTTGACACTTTGGAATTCGGCCGCGCAGAGCGTTCCTTGGAGGACGATGACCTTGGTGGAAGCGATGTAAGGGCGCTCCTTGCCAGTCAGAATTTGAATGCACTGTGCGGCGGAATCGGCGCGTTGGTCGAACTGGCCGGGGAGAAACTTGACGGCAAAGGCGCTCTCATTTTCTGCAAGAGTGAGAGTTTCTGAAATGGAATCCACTTGCGGTTCCGAGAGGACAAGCCGCGCGGCTAATCGGAATTCTTGATCTGTAAGTCCCTCGCAATCATAGCATTGAACAATGCGGACACCACTGAGACCGGTGAGCGAAAGGGACTCGTGGAGGTCGTGCAGGAGGTGGCGGGCCTCGGCTTGGTGGCCGGCCTTTTTTTCAACGAAAATGCGATTCATGGGAGCAGTGAGCGGCAGAGCTTTGGAAAGCGCTGGATGCTAGGACACCCCATTCTGAGAGCAAGCGGAATGGGCAGCAGGTCAAATCGAGCGGCTCAGCGCTTCCTGGTGCAGGCTTTCCAAATCCGATGCTGAGATTGGCGTGGGATCTGGATATTCAAAAATTTCACCCTCGAAATTCCGCAAAGTCACTCGTCCGGCGGATGAGTCCACCACGTAATTCGGGTTGATCGGGATTTTCCCGCCGCCGCCTGGACCGTCGATCACGAACTGCGGAATGGCGTAGCCGGTAGTGTGGCCACGCAGGCCTTCAATGATTGCCACACCTTCCGCGACGGGGGTTCGGAGGTGGGACGAGCCGTTGATGAGATCGCACTGGTAAAGATAATACGGCTTCACGCGGCACTTCAGCAGCTTGTGGACGAGTGCTTTTTGGACTTCCACGCTGTCATTTACGCCACGTAACATCACGCTTTGATTTCCCAGCGGGATGCCGGCGTCGGCGAGCCGACCGAGCGCGTCGCGGACTTCGGAGGTAAGTTCGCGAGGATGATTTGAGTGAATGGAAATGAAAAGCGGATGATGCTTTTTCAACATCGCGCAAAGTTCCGGTGTGATCCGCTGGGGCAGGAAAATCGGAATCCGTGAGCCGATGCGTACAAACTGGATGTGCGGAATGGAACGCAGGCGAGTGAGGATTTTATCCAAGCGATCATCAGAAAAGAGTAGGGGATCGCCGCCGGAAAGCAGGACATCGCGGACTTCCGTGTGCTTTTCCAAATACTTGAACGCCGGTTCCCAGTGGGTTTCAAGGTGTTGCTCGCCCACTCCGGAAACGACTCGGGAACGGGTGCAGTAACGGCAGTAGGAGGCGCAGCGGTCGGTGACAAGGAACAGGACCCGGTCCGGATAGCGGTGGACCAGCCCCGGCACCGGCATGTGGGAATCCTCGCCACAGGGATCGGCCATTTCCTCCGGCGCATTCCAACCTTCCTCGATCCGCGGAATCACTTGGCGGCGGATCGGACAATCCGGGTCATCGCGGTCGATTAGGTTGAAAAAATGCGGCGTGATCGACATCGCCAGCTTGGTCCCGGCGAGGAGGACGCCCGCGCGTTCGACATCGGAGAGATTCAGCCGCGATTCAAGATCAACCAAGGAATCGACGCGGTTTCTGAGTTGCCAGCGGTGGTCATTCCAATTTTCCGCGTTTTCGTCCGACCAATAGCCGGGGGCATGGGAAATGAAGATGGGGTCGAGATCGTTAGAGCGCATGGAAAATGGGAGACGGAAATCCGGGTCGATGGGAGATTTTGGACCTCTTCAGGAAATCCGCAACCCGGAATGTTAGCTTCTTATTTTGCCGCGCATCGGCGGATCAGCTCGATCAGCCGTCCGCTGGAGGCCGCTACGGTTGGCGCAAAGGGCAATCGGTCGTCATTTTCCCCAGCCGTCACCAGCGCACGGGTGGAAACCCGGACGGCGGGAAGATTCATTTCAAAAAGCGTGCTGGCGAGGTCCACATCATCTCCCAGACACACCACTTCAGCCCCGTAAACCGCGCCAAGACCCGATACGAGATTGAGGGGCGTGGCTGATACATCCCGCGAACTTAGCCATAAGGTTTCCCCCCCGCCCATCGACTCCACATACAGCACAGCCTTGGGCGGGCCTTCCGTTTTAATGAGTCCGGCGAATTTCGCAGCCGTTTCCACGGTCGGCGATTCCGCATCGTTCGAGTGAGGCAGGAAAATGAAATGGACGGGCGCGTTTGGTGTGTCGCGGGCAAGCGCTTGGGCGGCGGCCAGCGTGGCGGCGAGGCCGGTAGCGTTCGCCTCGGCGCCACGCGATCCTGCCCGGCTGTCGTAGGATGCCGATACCCATAACGCAGGAGCGGTGGGATTTTTCCCGGCCAAAGTTACGTGAAGAATCGGCCACTCCGCAGGGCCGCTTACCCGCTGCACTGCATAACCGATGTTAGAAGGACCGAGCATTCCTTCAATCATTGAGGCAGCGCGGGATAAATTTGCTCCTGCACTCTCCGAAGACGCGTTTCTCTCACCGAGGACATCCACAATTTTCCGGAGATCATCCGCGATCAAAGGAATCGATACCGCCTGAGCGAAATGTTCCTGCTCCACGAGCGCCTGCTGCTTCTCACGATGAAAATAATACCACAGCGCTCCCGCTCCCGAGCCTGCCAACCACAAGGGAAGCAGCACTAACAGCAGCGTTGCCGGGCGTGGTCTGCTTGCGGGAACGCTCATGGCTCGACTTCCTTTTCCGGTCCCTCCATGGGCGAGAGAGGCGCGATCGGTTCCTCGTCCACATCCGTCTCCACTTCGATCTCTTTCCTCAACCGATGCGACACCCATGGCCGGATAAATCCATATAACAGAAAAACACTGAACAACACCACGGGCATGACAAAGCGGAATTGGACGGTGGCGAAAACCACGAGCATGGAGATCACGATGGCCCCGAGAGTGCCACGCGTTTTCCAATCCACTTTCTTGAAACTCGGATAGCGCACATCGCTGATCATCAGCAAGGAAAGTCCGAGCATCGCACCGGCCAGGATGTATTTCCACATTCCCAGCTCGTAGTCTTTCTTGTAAAAGTCGATGAGCAGGAAAGTCACCGAAGCGATGAAGCCCGCTGCCATCGGAATCGGCAGGCCGCGGAAATCATTCGAAGCGCCCGGCTTTTTCGGCAAGGCCGCGAGGCAATTGAACCGCGCCAAGCGCAAGGCTCCGCAAACCAGATACACCAGCGCGATTGCCCAACCGGTATTGCCGAGCGGGTAAAGTACCGCACGGGACAGCAACATCGCGGGAGCCATGCCGAAGGAAATGATGTCGGCGAGCGAATCAAACTCCCTGCCGAACGGCGATTCCTGCCCACCGAGCCGGGCCAGCCGCCCGTCGAGCAGATCAAACAAACACGAGCCGAAGATCAGCAGAATCGCGTATTCGTAATAGCGATGGGAAATTTCGTAATACTCCTTCGCAGATAGCGGATCGTAGCCAGATTTTTTCTGCACTTCGATCAGGCCGATGACGATCATCACCACGGCGAAAAATCCACACGCAAGATTGCAGGCCGTCATCAAGTTCGGCAGGAAATAGATTTTCGGTTCGTCGGGATCGCGTTCCTTTGGCATGGCGGCAGCTTATTTCACGGCTTGGGCGATGGAAACAGCGTAAAAAATGGGTAAGCGGTCGCCTGATCCGGAAATGCGGCTCGATTTTTGATTTGAGCGATGATTTAAAAAAGTTTATATTATGGCTATACCTCATGCCGATCCGCGCTAACAAAATTACCCACTCCCTGAAGCAGCTCGGGGAAATCCAAGTCGCAGACTGGGATTTCATGGCGGTATTGCATACGAATATCCAAGAGCTTGAAATCTCCCGCTCGCTCAAGCGTTTGGGCCGCGTCCAAGTGATGGATTGGGATTTCAGAACCGTCATGCCCGCCGTGAAAAAAAAGGCGAACCAAGAGGTGGACGTGGTGCTCTTCTTGAAACGCACGGCTCACTACAAAGTGATGAAATGGGATTTCCGCAGTATCCTACCCGCTGAAAGCAAGCCTGCGCCGCTTGTGCCAGTGGGGAAATCGATCAGCCCCGAGGAAATGCAGACGATCACCCTCCGGCTGAAAAATTTCCTCCAATTCGTGGTAGTGAATCTAATCGACGAACCGAGCCACGCCCAAATCAAAATCACGCCCATGGGTCCCACCGGGCTGCGTTTCAAACTGGTGTTAGTAAAACGGGATGTCGCGACCGTTATTGGCAGGGAGGGCCACACCGCCTCCGCAATCCGCAGCATCCTCAAAGCCACCGCCGAGATGCACGGGGTGCAGGCCTTGTTGCAAATCCACTCACACGAGGACGAGGCGGCGCTCCTCGCCAAAGATGGGGTACCGATCTAACGCAACAGGTTTGTGCTTTTCAAGGAGCCTCGTCGAAGCGATCCAGCTTTTTCCTTCCCGTTAGAATTCTGCCTGTTAGCGTGGGTATGCAAAATGCCCGCCCGTAAATCCACCCTCTTCAAGCCCGCGCCAAACAAATCCCTCGAATCCTGGATCTGGGATGCCGCCTGTTCCATCCGGGGCGCGAAGGACGCTCCGAAATACAAGGACTACATCCTGCCGCTCATCTTCACCAAGCGCCTCTGCGATGTCTTCGATGACGAGATCAACCGGATCGCGAAGGAGGTGGGTTCGCGGAAAAAGGCGTTCGCGCTGGCGAAGCGGGATCACAAGCTGGTGCGCTTCTTCCTGCCGCTGCTGCGGATGATCCGGATGAGCCGGTCTGGTCGGTGATCCGGCAGCTTTCCTCGAAGATCGGGGAAGGCGTGACCACCCAAATGCGGGAGATCGCGAGGGAAAACCCGAAGCTCCAGGGCATCATCGACCGCGTGGATTTCAATGCCACCACCCACGGCCAGCGGGACATTGATGACGACCGGCTTTCCAATCTCATCGAAGCCATCAGCACCAAGCGCCTCGGCCTGGAATTTAAGGAGTGGGGACATTCCTGTCCCCAAGCGAATGGAAAGAAAGGTAATGGCGGCAGGAACGTCCCCACTCCTTTGAAGCTCTTCGGGCAGGACCAATGGGTATGGGGTGCCCATTTGAGACGCGCGCGGGGTGCCCGCATGGTGAGGCAGCGGCGGAAGCTGCCGAATCAATACATTGCCGATACCTGGGCCATGGCTTGCATGAACATGATCATGGTTTCATGATAGCGATTCACGAAGTCTCTCCTCCACCAATCAATCTGGAATACGATCCAGGCGTGGTAGTCAAAAAAGGCGAGGATCACTTCTTCGATTGTGACAATTACGCGGCGCAATTCTTCCTCAACGATCTCGACAAGAATCCGTGGAAACCTTCTATATCAAACCCTGCAGTCCTCACCCTCGCACCCGAACATTTCAACCCCAATCTGATCCGCAGATTCTGCATGACGGTGCTCTGGCGAGGACACACCACAACCCAGTCCTTCTTCTCGAACGTGGATATCGGGCCTCATGAAGAGCGCCTCCGCCAAATGATCATGGAGGGAGAGGTCGTAGATCTTCAGGATTTCAGTGTTATCCTTTACGGGTGGCTCGACGTGCCGCGTCCATGGCCTCTAATGGCTCCTGAAGATGTCAATATCGGAAGCTGTGATTTCATCCGGTTCACGACTGACGGAATGGTTTTCGCCATCAAAGTCGACAGTAAACCGTTCCCAGCGGAGGGGCTGGCGTCCGTAGTGGGCGGTGCTCCGGAGCTTGCCATTCTCCAGATTCCCTTTGTCCCATCGAAATCCGCAAGGGAGCTTGTGGAGCGGATTGACCAAAAGAACGAGGAGCGATCCAGTCACGATTCCGGTAAATCATGAACCGGTTCGCCTGTCCCAAGTCGATCAGTCTCCGTCCAGAGAACCTGCCCACGCACCTGTTCACCATGGCGTTTCCGATAAGACTCATGGTAGCCAGAGGAGCGTCAGCCCTGCATTCAATTTGGGCATCCGTTTCGTCTCCTCTTGAACGCCCTCCTTACCCCAGTTCAACTCTGGAAACCAATCTGCATCGTCGTAAAGGGCCATGCCGTTATCGACATCTTCCAACGGCAGGGTCGCCGAGCTGAATTCAGGTGGTTTTTTTCCGGCAACTACGAAGGGAACCCCTCTTTTCGGGTTCGTGTAACTCCATCGGATTATTCCACCCTCATACCAAATAACTACGACCTTTCGCTGGGTAGTATCTGCAAACCGTATGGCTGTCGCGGTCAAGGTTGTCTCAAATTCTGCGGATAACGATTCTATCAAACCCATCGAAGGCTCGATTTTCTCACAGGCAGCCCTGAAGTGGGACGCTGGCATGAGAAGTTCTGCGGCAAAGTGGTTTGCTTCCACTTCGAGTGGTGAACGTCCGTAGTCCCTCATGTCTTGAGCATCGCAGAGAAACTGTGAGTAATTCCCGTGCAGCTCCCAATGTCCCAACTCGTGGGCAATCGTGAACCGCCTGCGACCTTCGGGGGTGATCCCCTTGCGGATATGAATGATGCCGTTGGTCTTTTTCCGGAGCAGCCGGCCCTCAGCGCCCTTCATATAACCCTCCCGAACAAGGACGTTCCTGTCCATCGCGAGATCCCTCAAGTCTATTTCCCGGGGATGAGGGAAGCCCAGATCACGAAGGATTCTGAACGCAGCGCCGGTTGCTTTGATATGTAAACGTAGTCCACACCCCCATCTGAAGATTCTGGCCGGAGCCTAGCATAGCAGTCATAGCGTGGCGGATTATGACTGCTACCTCTGACTCCATTCTGAAAGCCGACCGCCGCGGTCGGCTCCGTTACTCCCCCGAGCA
>JANYFB010000339.1 GCA_025362955.1 Akkermansiaceae bacterium | reverse complement strand
AAGGTTTCGGAAAACAGGCGCTGGGTTTCCACGTTGATGCGGTCGATGACTTCGAGCAACTCGGTCTTGGAGTTGACGAGGTCGTCGTGCTGGCTCTTGAGGAAATTGTAGCGTTCCTCGAGTTCCTCGAACTCTTCGATGGCATCGAGGTTGACCGGACCCATTGCGTCTAGGCGGCGTTTGATGTCTGCGACGATGGATTCGACAAAATCCCAATCCGGTTCGCCGGTCATTTCGCCGGGGAGTTCGGCGTCGTCGTGGGTGCCATCGACCACGACGGTCGGCATATCGTCGTCGGCATTATCGTCCGATTCGTCACCGCTGACGATGGACTGGCGCCCGCCGCGGCCTTGCAGGGCTTTTTGCGAAGCGATGCTTGTTAGAAGCGCGTGGGCGTCCGGCTCGAAGGTGGATAGATCGATCTGGTGGCGTTCTTGGATGGTGGTGGAGAGGCTTTCGAGACGGAGTTCGAGCTTGGTGCAGGCAATTTCCTCGCGGCCTTTCTGCTCGTTCACTTTAGAGTGATCCCGGCGGACTGCTGCGAGAAATGTCTCGGCGGTTTCCACAGCTTCTAACAATATGGTGCGGTTGGCCGAGCGGGTGCTGATTTCCACTTGTAAGTCTTCCACCTCGCAGCGGTGGGTCTCGGATTCTTCGGAAAGGCGGGCGTTCTCGGCATGGGCGGCCTCGATCCGTTGGTCGAACGAAGCGATTTCCGCCTCGCGGCGGATTGCCAGTTCGCGGAGCTCTGAGAGACGAGCTTCCATCGGTTTTTGGTGTTCCTCGGCGGATTGTTTCGCGCGGCGCTCGACGGCGAGTTCGGTGCGGAGTTCGTTGAGAGCTTCCACGATGTCCTGCTCGCGGCGGACGACGGCTTCCGACTCTGATTGCAGGCGGCGGCCCTCATTTTCAAGCGATTCAAGGCGTTCGCGGGCCGAGGCGAGTTCGCTTTCCAGGTGCTCGCGTGCTTCGGCGGCGGCACGTTCGCGGTTTTCCAGTTCCCCGCGCTCCCATTTGACGTTTTCCAATTTGGTTTCGAAATTCTCGACCTCGCGGGTGGCGAGGCTGAGCTTGCCTTGCAGGGTGGAGAGTTCGACCTTCTGGCGCTGGAGACGTTCGCGGGAAACCTCAACCTCCTCGCGGAGTTGTTCGAGGCGGGACTCGAGATCGGTCACGCGGGTGCGGGCGGCCTCGTCGGCTTCCGTGAGTCCGGCGACTTCGGCGGCGAGTGAGCGGACTTCATTCTGCAACTCGAGGACCGAGGTGCTGCCCTCGGCTCCGGTGCCACCGCGCAGCATCCCTTCGCCTGATAGAATGACTCCGGCCAGAGTGACAAAGGTGACACCGGGCTGGGAAACCCGGAGGCGGAGTGCAGTTGCGAGATTCGGGACGATGAGGACCCTTTCCAGCAGCCGCTCGATGACAGTGGAGATGCGTCTATCAGATTTCACCCGGTCCAGCGCCCAAGCGGTGGCGCCCTCGGGAAGGGCTTCCATTTGTGTGCCGTTAGTATGGCCTACGAACGACTCCGGCAGAACGGCGGCGACGCCTAACTGTTTCTCGGTGAGGCGCTCGATGATCGACTCCGCCATCGCCTGATCCTGAACAAGGACGGCTTGGAGGTGGTTCCCCAGCGCGGCCTCGATGGCGCGGGCACAGGCGTTGTCCGCCTCGATGAAGGAGGCAAGCACGCCGTGGATCCCGGGCTTAAATTGTTCCGGCTGGCCGAGGCCCTTGAGGACGTTTCGGGTGCCTTTCTCAAACCCCTCGCCGCTCTCGACGAGCTGGCGGACGGCATCGAAACGGGCGGAGCGCTGAGCGAGTTGCTTGTTCGACTCCACGGCGGCGGTGCGGGCGGCATCAAGGTCGCCACGGGTATGCTGATAGGTGCGCTCGGCGATCTGGAAAAATTCCGTTAGCTCGCCAAGCATCGAGCCTGTGGAGTCAACCTCACTGCTGATGTTCGCCTGCTCGGCGCGGAATTCCTCGAGTTCGAGGGTAAGGCGTTGCTCCTCGTCGCCAAGCTGGCGCGAGCGTTCGCGATTGCCTTCGAGCTGGGAGAGGGCGCTTTCAATTTTCGCCTGCATTGATGCGATGACCGTCTGCGTGCGGTTAGCCTCGCCACGGGTTTCCCGCAGGGCTGTCTCAATACTTTCGCGTTCCTCGCGGGTGCCTTTGGTGCGGGATTCTTGCCCGGCGAGCTGGATTTCCTTCTCGGCGATGATCCGGCTGAGTTGATCTAACGATTCGTTAGCAGCGGTAAACTCGAATTCCTGTTGGGCGAGTTTTTCCCGGGTCTCGGCGATGTCCTCGTGGTTTTGGCGGATGCGGGATTCCAGTTCGGCTTTTCGCTCATCGTTGAAGGCGATGCGGCCGGCGGCGGAGTTCAGGGAGTTGCGATGCTCGTTGAGGCGCTGGCGGAGTTCGGCGAGTTCGCCCTCGAAAAGTCGGGCGGCGGTGCGGGCTTCGGTCACTGCTTCCTCCTTAGCGGGAAGCTGCATTTCCAACTCGGTATCGCGGACTTCAAGGCCACGGATGGATACCACGAGTTCGTCGCGCTCGGCGGTGAGTTGGACAAATTTCCGGTGGGCGAGGTGGCTGTCGAGCACTCGGGTATCGGCGGCCAAGGCTTGATAACGGCGGGCCTTGGCGACTTGGCGGCGGAGTGAATTCATCCGCCGCTCCTGCTCGGCGAGCACGTCGGAAACGCGCAGCAAGTTCGCTTCGGTGAACTCCAATTTCCGAAGTGCTTCCTTTTTCTCACGCTTGAATTTGGTGATCCCGGCGGCCTCCTCGAAGACGGCGCGACGTTCTTCCGGCTTGGAGGAAAGGATCTGGTCGATCTGGCCTTGGGCCATGATCGAGTAGGCGGTGCGGCCGATGCCGGTGTCCATCAGCAGGTCGTTGATATCCTTCAGGCGGCAAAGTGTGCCGTTGATCCGGTATTCCGAACGTCCGTCGCGGAAAACCCGGCGGGTGAGGGCGACCTCGTTGAAATCGACCTTCAGTGGACCTTCGCAGTCCGCCATTGTCAGGGTGACTTCAGCCATGCCGAGGGGCTTGCGTTTTTCCGTGCCGTTGAAAATGACGTCCGCCATTTCGCCGCCGCGAAGGGCCTTGGCGGAGGTTTCGCCGAGCACCCAGCGGATCGCATCGACCACGTTGGACTTGCCGCAGCCGTTAGGACCGACGATGCCGGTCACGCCTTGGGCGAATTCGAACACAG
>JANYFB010000318.1 GCA_025362955.1 Akkermansiaceae bacterium | reverse complement strand
GTTGAGGACGTTTTGAATGCTACGGCCCATCGCCGTGCGCGAGCCTTCCGGGAGTTCGTAAACCCGCTCAACATACATGCGACCGGTGTTGGTGAAGAATAACAGGTAGTCGTGGGCTTGGACGCTGAAGAGGTGTTCAATGAAATCGGCAGCTTCGTCCTTTTTCGTGCCCCGCGTTTCCATACCTTTGAGACCTTTGCCGCCCCGGCCTTGGACGCGGTATTCACTGGATAGAGTACGCTTGATATAGCCACGATGAGAGAGAGTGACGATCATCGCATCATTGGCGATTAGGTCTTCCATCGCAACCTCGCCAACTTCAGCGACGATATTGCACTTCCGCGGGGTGGCGAAACGGTCTTTGATGACGCGCAGTTCGTCTTTGATAATCGTGAGCACCCGTTCCTCGCGGGCGAGGATGTCCATCAGGTCGAGGATATCGGCGAGCACGGCGTCGTACTCCGCCTTCACCTTGTCCCGTTCCATGCCCGTAAGCTGATAGAGACGAAGTTCGAGAATAGCGTTTACTTGGCGCTCGCTGAACGTGTAGGTGTCACCCGAAATGGATGCTTGCGAGCGAATCAGGATGCCGAGTGATTCGGCAGTGGCGACGGGGAAGTTGTAAGCCGCAAGGCGTTCTCGCGCTTCATCGCGGTTTTTTGAGTTACGGATGATTTTGATAAATTCATCAAGATGACCGAGAGCTAACAGGAATGCTTCGAGCAACTCAGCGCGCTCCTCGGCTTTTCCTAACAAATACCGTGTCCGGCGGATGACGACTTCACGACGATGCTCGATGTAGGCGTCGATTGCTTCTTTGAGCGAGAGTTGCTTCGGGCGGTTTTTGTGAATTGCCAGCATGTTCACGGAGAACGAAGTCTCCATGGAGGTGAGCTTGAAAAGCTGCGCCATGACGACTTGCGGGCGGGCGTCACGCTTGAGTTCGATCTCGATACAGGTGTCTTCGGCGGATAGATCCCTCATGCCGGAGATACCGGTGAGGACCTTTTCGTTAACGAGTTCCGCGATGCGTTCTTGAAGGGTGGCGCGGTTCACGCCGTATGGCACGCCACGGATGATGATCATCGAGCGACCGTTGGCGTTTTCCTCGATCTCCATTTTCCCACGCATCCGCATGGAACCGCGGCCCGTGCGGAAGTATTCTTCGATGCCGCGGATGCCGCGGATTTCGCAGGCGACCGGAAAATCCGGTCCCTTCATATACTGCATGAGTTCGGGCAGCGTGATCTCGGAGTTGTCGATCTGCGCGCAGATGGCATCGACGACTTCGCCGAGGTTATGCGATGCGAGATTGGTGGCCATGCCGACGGCGATGCCGGTGCTGCCGTTGACCAAAAAGTTAGGGAATGCGGAGGGTAGAACCGATGGCTCAAGTTGTGAGCCATCATAGTTCGGAATCATGTCGACCGTGTCCTTGTCGAGGTCATCCATCATCGCCAGACCAAGCGGATGCAAGCGGGCTTCGGTATAACGCATGGACGCCGCAGAATCGCCTTCGACCGAGCCGAAGTTGCCTTGTCCGTCGATGAGCATTTCGCGCATCGACCATGGCTGCCCCATGTTGACGAGCGAGGTGTAGATCGACATGTCGCCATGAGGATGGAAGTTACCCATCGTTTCACCGACGATTTTGGCGCACTTGACATGAGGCTTACCGGGACCGACGCCGAGCTGGCGCATGGCATAAAGGATGCGGCGCTGAGAGGGCTTCAATCCGTCCCGCACATCGGGAAGGGCGCGTGAAATGATCACCGACATCGAGTATTCCAAGAAGGACTTGGAGAGTTCTTCGGCGACGTTGATGGGCTTAATGTTAGCTTCGGACATGATGGGGAAATGGGGTCAAGCGCGGGAAAGCGCGTTGGCGGAGACGAAGAGGTTGCGTACGCGGAAGGCGGCGGGGGACTCTTGGAGGAGGATCGCTTTCATGTTGGGAGTTTTTGCGGCGAACCAAGGACGCGGCATGATGCGACATTTCTGATTGATCCATTCTGGGGCGGAAAAGCCATGGACCTGGCAGAGATAAGCGGCGGTGGAGGCCGCGAAGGCATCCGCATAGCCCCCATCTCCAAGCATCGTGGAAAGCAAATCAGGTTCATCAAGGAGCAGGGCTGCATTAGGGTTGATATTGAAGCGGTCCAGGAAATTCTTGATAGCAAAGCCGAAATCGGATTGCTCCCGGACATTGGCCATGCTTTGCCTTAGCGTTTCGTGGGCGCGATTCATGGTTTGGTATCAAGTTCGAGTTCTGAGATAATTTCCTCGATGTAGAATCTCACTCTGGGGGGCAGCAGGCTTTCCTTATAATAGCTGGCTACAAGGTCGCAGACATCTTTGGACTCGCGGATGCCCGTGGCCTTGAGAAGAGTGATAATATCGGCACGATCTCCCTCGATACCGAATTCGGCAACTCGGCTGGCAAGGCATTTCATGGCTAATAGATACTCCGTGGTAGGCCGCATAATGCGGAGGTTCGAGTAAACTGGCATGCCGTCAGCGGTGATTACCGCTTGGTCAGAAACGAAACCTTTGACTCCGTCATTGAGCCATTCGGGTTGGAAGCCAAACTCCTCAGCGACTTGTCTTGATGCGGTCAACACTTCTCCTTTGGGAACGAAAATACCATCGACATCACGGGTGGACTCTCGAGCGTCGAAGGCGAGGACCATTGCGGCTCCGCCAAAGATGCATAATTCTCCCATGATTCCCTTTTCGTGCAGCAGTTGGTTCAAGCGAGTGAGTGCTGCGAGGATGAGATCTTTGGAAAGCCTATCTGAAGGGGTCATGCGGGTGATTTCTGCTTGGCGGGTGCAATCCGCAGCCAAAGTTACACATCAAGATTTCTCACATTCAGCGCGTTATCCTCGATGAAGCGTTTGCGGGGTTCGACGATGTCGCCCATAAGGACATCGAACATTTTGTCGGCTTCCACGGCGTTGTCCTCGTCCAGACGGACGCGGAGGAACTGGCGGACTTCCGGGTCCATGGTGGTTTCGAAGAGTTGCTTGGCGTTCATTTCACCAAGACCCTTGAAGCGCTTGATCTGCACACCACGGCTGGCAATTTCTAACACCTTCGCGAGAATTTCCGGTACAGCAAAGACCGGGGTGACTTTTTGTTTCTCGCCATCGCCTTCGAGGATTTCGAAAATCGGCGTGTCATCGTTGAAGAAGACGGCGGTGTCGATCCCGCATTCCGTTAGGCGGGAAAAGATGCGGGTGATGGCGTGCGATTCGTGAAGCTCATGAAGGTTTGCGCGGCGGGATGGGCCAGTGTGCGCGGCGATTTCTTCTTCGGTTAGGATTTCGTCGAATAGGCGAAGGTCGCGGTTCTGTGCGGCGAAGGCACGAAGATCGGCCTCCTTGGAGAAGTAGGTGAGCGCCTCGTCATTGCCAGTGCGGATGCGGATCATGAACTCTGGCAAATGCCCGTCCTGGCGAGCTGCTAGATAGTTTTTGAAATTGCCTCCGTTGCCTTCGATGGAGCTTGAGAAGCGCGAGAGTGAGGAAAGGTTTTCAAGGATCACCTTGAGTTCGTCAGCAGTGAAACTACGGGATTGATCGTAAGTGCGAAGTTCGACTTCGCCGGCTCCCAGATCGATGAGGATGCGGTTAAGTTGGTCGTTGTCCTGCACGTATTCCTGGCGCTTTTTCCGGCTGACCAGATACAGTGGCGGCTGGGCGATGTAGAGGAAGCCGCTTTTCACCAAGGCTGGCATGTGGCGGCAGAAAAATGTTAGCAACAAAGTGCGGATGTGAGAGCCGTCCACGTCGGCATCAGTCATGATGACGATTTTGTGGTAGCGGACTTTCTCGATGTTGAAGGAGCCTTCCTGTTCGCCATCGCCAATGCCAGCGCCGATGGCGGTGATCATGGACTGGATTTCCTTGTTCTGGAGCGCGCGGTGGAGACGGGATTTCTCGACGTTGATGAGCTTGCCGCGGAGAGGCAGGATGGCTTGGGTCCGCCGGTCGCGGCCCTGCTTGGCGGAACCACCGGCGGAGTCTCCTTCGACAATATAGAGCTCGGATTTTGCGGGATCGCGCTCGGAGCAGTCAGCGAGTTTGCCGGGAAGGCCGCCACCTGATAGAGCCGACTTGCGGACTGTTTCGCGGGCCTTTCTAGCAGCCTCGCGAGCGCGGGCGGCGTTGACGGATTTTTCGATGACGCGCTTGGCGAGACCGGGATTTTCGTCGAAAAACTGCATCAGGCCTTCATAAACGATGGAGGAAATGACGCCTTCGATCTCGGTGTTGACCAACTTGTCCTTGGTCTGCGAGCTGAAGCGCGGATTCGGCATTTTCACCGAGATGATCGCGATCAGACCTTCACGGACGTCATCGCCAGTTAGAGCGGGATCCTTGTCCTTGAGGATCTTGTTGACCTTCGCATACTGGTTGATGCCTCGGGTAAGCGCGGTGCGGAAGCCGGTGAGGTGGGTGCCGCCGTCGCCGTTAGGAATGGAATTGGCGAAGCAGAGAATCTGGTCGTTGTAAGAATCGTTGTATTGGAAAACGACATCGGCAAAAACATCATCCGTGGTTTTTTTGCCGTCGTAATCGAGGTCGATCTGGCGTTTGCCGTTGAGGATCACCGGCTCGTCATGGATCACGGTTTTATTTTCGCCGAGCTGGATGACAAATTCCTCAATGCCCTTGGCATAGAAAAAGGTTTCTTTTTTCG
>JANYFB010000338.1 GCA_025362955.1 Akkermansiaceae bacterium | reverse complement strand
ATCCCGGCCCGCGATTCTCCGGTCCAGTCGAGCGCACCGGCCTTGGCGAGGTTTTCGAGAATGCGTTTGTTGACGACCTTGGAATCGAGGCGCGAGGCGAAGTCGTCGAGCGAGAGGAATGTGCCGTTTTTCCCGCGATCCAGAATGGCGATGGCCATGGCTCCTTCTCCGCAGTTCTTGATCGCAGCGAGTCCGTAGCGCACACCTTTCGAGCCGTTAGGGGTGGTCTCCGGCGAAAAGCGGAGCTGCGAGACATTGAGATTGGGCGGCAAAATTTCCAAGCCCATGCGGTGGCACTCGGAGACGAAAACGCCGATCTTGTCGGTGTTATGGATTTCGTTAGAGAGCAAGGCGGCCATGAACTCGACCGGGTGGTTCGCCTTCAAATAGGCGGTCCAGTAGGAAATATGGCCGTAACAGGCGGAGTGGGATTTATTAAACCCATAACCGGCGAACATGGCGATTTTATCGAAAATCTGGTTGGCCAGTTTTTCACCGATGTTGTTGGTGACCGCTGCGCCCGCGACAAATTTCGCCCGCTCTTTCTCCATCTCTATCGGGTCCTTCTTGCCCATCGCGCGGCGGAGGAGGTCGGCACCACCGAGCGTGTAACCGGCGAGGACCTTGGCGGCGTTCTGGACTTGTTCCTGATAGATCATGACGCCGAAGGTGTCGCCGCAGACTTTCTCTAACAATGGATGCTCATACATCGCGCGGGTCCGGCCCTTTTTCACATCGAGCATCTGGTCGATGAACTGCATAGCTCCGGGGCGATAGACGGCGAGAAGGTCGATGATGTCGTCGATTTTCTCGATGGCGTACTTGCGACAGGTCTCGACCATGCCGCCGGATTCCAACTGAAACACGCCCATGGTTTCGCCGCGGTTGAGGAGCTCGAAGGTCCGCCAGTCTTCGAGCGGCACCGTTTCAATCGCGAAGTCCGGCGTGTGTTTGCGGATGTGCTCCACGGCTTCGTGAATGACGGTGAGGTTTTTCAACCCGAGGAAATCCATCTTGAGCAGGCCCACGTCGGTGATGGCCTTCATGTCGTATTGAGTGACGACTTCCCCTTCATTTCCACGGGTGAGCGGGACGTGTTCGTCTAACGGTCTATCACCGATCACGACTCCTGCCGCATGGACGCCGACGTTGCGGGCGAGGCCTTCGAGCTTGGTGGCGTAGCTCCAGAGCTGCTGATAGGTGGAGCTGCTTTCGATGAGTTCCTTCAGCTCGGGCTTGGTTTCGTATTCCTTGGCGAGCGTGGCGTCGGGCTTGGGCTCGATGAGTTTGGCGATGCGGTCGCCCTCGCCATAGGAAATTCCCATCACGCGGCACACGTCGCGCAGCACGCTTTTCGCCCCGAGTTTTCCATAAGTGATGATATGGGAAACACTGCGCTCGCCATATTTTTTCCGGACGTAATCTATCACTTCCACGCGGCGGCTCTGGCAGAAGTCGATATCGACGTCGGGTGGGCTAACGCGTTCCGGATTAAGGAAGCGCTCGAAGATCAGGCCGAATCGCAGTGGGCAAATATCCGTGATTCCCATGGCATAGGAGGCCAGCGAACCCGCCGCCGAGCCACGGCCGGGACCGACGGGGATGTCATTGTCACGCGCCCATTGGATGAAATCCGCAGTGATGAGGAAGTAGGAGGCGAAGCCTAACTGATTGATCGTATCCACCTCGTATTTCAGTCGCTCCACGATCTCCGGTTCTCCGGCGCGTTCGATGCCGTAGCGTTTCACGAGGCCAATCTGGCAGACCTTCATCAGATATTCCTCGCGGGGGCTGCCATCTGGAGTGCCGAACTGCGGGTATTTTTCCGAGCTGGCGGGATCGAGTTTGAGGGTGACGTTGCAGCGTTCCGCGATTTCCAAAGTCGCGTCACAGGCACCGGGAACATCGGCGAAAAGTGCGCGCATTTGTTCCGGCGTTTTAAAATAGACTTCCGGCGTGTAGTGTTTGCGGTTTTCATCGATCACCAGATGGCCGGTTCCGATGCAGATCATCACGTCATGCGCCTCGTGATCGGACTTATCGAGAAAATGCACATCGTTTGCGGCCACGACTTTCAGATCGAGTTCCCGGGCAAACTTGAGCAGGGAAGGGGTGACGAGGCGCTGCGGTTCGAGGTCGTGATTGTGGATCTCGATGTAAGTGTTTTCGCCGCCGTAAATGCCGACAATTTCCATCAGGCACTCACGGGCCTTGTCCTCGTCACCGACAAGCAGCCATTCATTGACCGGGCCGGAAATGCAGCCTGTTAGACAGATGACGCCTTTGGAGTGCAGCTTGAGAGTCTCTCGGTCCACGCGGGGTTCGCCCTGATAGAGTCCCTCGAGGTTGGCTTTGGAAACGAGTTTGCTGAGGTTTTGCCAGCCTTCGTTCGTCTCGGCAAGCAGGGTCAAGTGGGTCGAGCGCTTACGACCGACGACCTCGCGCTTGTCGTCCATCGAGGCGGGAGCGAGGTAAATTTCGCAACCTAGGATCGGTTTCACTCCGGCCTTTTTACAGTCCTGATAAAATTTGATCGCACCGTAAAGGTTGCCGTGGTCCGTCATTGCCACCGCCGGCATCCCGAGATCGGCAGCGCGTTTGGCGAGATCCTTGGTGCGGATCATCCCGTCGAGCAGGGAAAACTGAGTGTGCAGGTGGAGGTGGACGAAGGAATCGGACATCGGGCGGCCCGAGCCTAGCGACGAAGGGACCGAGGGCAAGCGGCGGCTCGGGGGAATGTGGAAATGATCCAACTGGCCACTTGGAGGACATCCTTTAACAAGGGTCGGCGGAGATATGGGCTTGCCGTCGCTGCATCCCAACCTTATTGGCATCAGCCATGGAGCATCATGTTTATTTCTGGCTGAAGGGTGAATATCAAAACGACGCGGACCGTGCGGTCTTCGAGCAAGGGTTGACGGCGCTGATGGAAATCAAGCTGTCAACGGGTGGTCATTGGGCCGTACCGGCGAAGGTCATGCCCCGTCCGGTGATTGACCAATCTTGGGACTACGCGACTTCCATGCAATTCAGTACCATCGAGGATCACGATGCCTATCAGGTGGACCCGGACCATGAAATTTTCATCAACTCCTTCAAGGATTGGTGGGCGCAAGTGCAGGTGCGGGATCTAGCCTGATAGACTAGCGGCAGAACTGCCGCAGGGATTCTTTCAATTCCTCCGGCCAGTCGAGAGTGTCAAGCGTGGTGGCATCTGCCCACGCGGGGTCGATTTTCAGGAGATCCTGGAAATAGACCGCCGCGTCATCGTTCGCGCCTGTTTGCGCGGCGGCGATGATGAGCAGTGCGGTGGCGTTTTCAAGTTTCTCAGCAGGGAAGCCGATGCGTTGTCCTTCGCGCAGGAAACGATAGGCGCGTTCAGAATTTCCAGTGAGCAGCGCCACCCAGCCGGCCCGCAATGCGAAATTTCCGTCGTGTGGGAAACGGTGGAGGCCGGTGGTTAGAATTTCCATCGCTTGACGGGGATCAGAATTTTCAAATGCCGTGTAAGCAGCTTCCGCATAGTCTCCGGGAAGGGTCGTTTCCACTGGATGTTCGGTGATGAGTTCGATCCAGCGAGGGTGGGCATTTTTATAATCGTCGAGTGCGGTTAGAGCGAGCGCTTCCGCCCGCAGGCAGGGTTCGGGTGGGGCTCCTAAATCGCGTGCCAGCTTGGCGAGTTGGAAGGTGATCGCGGTTTCTTCCTTGTGGGCGGAAAACGCGAGCGCCGCTTTCAAACAAGCCGCTGCAAAGCGGGGCTGGCCCACGGCAGCGATGGTCGCGGGATCAGTGAGCCGTGTCGCGATGACCTTGCGTTGCTCGGGTGTCGAATTCTCGGGAACATCGATCGCGTTAAGCTCCCCGCTGACACATTCGCGGATGTTATCGAGGGCCGGTTTGAAATCCGCCTGCTCCCAGCCGTCCCAATCCTCGCGGCGGCGGACTTCCGTTAGGTCTGGAAAAATTTCAGGCCAGCAGGAAAGGGCATCCGCCTTCCGACCTTGCAGCCATGCGATACGCGAAATCCCGATCTGGCGGAGCAGCGGCGGAAGATCCACTGCCGAGGCGAGTAATGCGGAGATCCACTCCGGCTGGTCGGATTTCAACGCAAGTGTGAGGGCAGTCGCCGCAGCCGGACCTTTTCCCCCGGCGGACTGGATGGCGGCGAGGATTGAGGGGGTGTCATTGGTGCGAAAAATCTCCTCGATTTTCGTGAGACCGAGCGAAGATCTTTCCGCTCGGGCCAAACGGTCCTGCAACGTTTGAAATGCCTCCGGCGCGGTGCGACGAATTTGGATGGATTTGAATTCCGCGATGACGGGGCTAAAATCCAGAGTCGGGAAAAGGGCGAGGATCGTGTCGAAATCGCAGGCGCTAACAGCTTTGATGCGATCTTCGGACGGGATCGAAGTGAAGGTCCGCAGGTTTTCGTCATAGAATTTCCCGGCAAATGCCCCGCAGAGATTTTCCAGAGTCCTTAGGGAAGCTGCATCGATAGGACTAGGCTTCTTTTCACTGGTATTTTTACCGGGCAACGGCAGCAAACGGCGAATGGTCACCGCGCCGTTTTCTTCGCCAAGGATCACACGATTTCCATCGAAAGCAGACGCGGAGATGGGCGATGCTGTTTCGACGGGAGCGTGGGGATTGGTCAGGATTTTCAAAGTATTTCCCTCAATCGAGAACGGCCTCTGATCCGACTCGCGCATCAGGCCGCTCCAGATGTTAGGTTGTCGGGTCCACGGGAATCGTTGGCTGAGTGCTTCTTGTTGGAGCGATGTATCTTCCTCGTCGAGATAGGAAATAACAGATTCGGTTGGCGGCAAATGCGGCCCCTGATCTTGGAGTGTTAGGATTGAATTCCCGTCCGAGGAAAATTGCGCCTCTCGCAGTTTAACGGGCTCCGGCAGCGGTGTCGTTCGGAGCGGCTCGATGGGAGAAACCGGCGTTTCCAGCAAACTTCCATCCGCATGAATCACCCGCAGTTGTCCGCGATTCAGAAATGCCGCGAGCGGACGAGGTGCATCGGCAGCCACAGGCTCGGACGAGCGGATAAGCTGCCCCGTGGCTGCGTCACGCAGGTGCCAGACGATGGAATGGTCCTTTTCCGAGACGAAACCCGGATGTGCCATCAGCAATCCATCCGAGGAAAATACGATGACCGCCGATGGAGTGAAAAAATCCGGTAACGCCCCCAAGTCGCGGATCGGTTTCAAGGTTTGCGCGTTGCAAAGCAAAGTCACGCCCCCTCGCTCGACGACCACCGACCGATGGCCAGGATCAAACACCAGGCTGCGAGTTTGGACACCAGTTAGGGGAAATAGCACACTCTCGATCTGCAAGGTTTCAAGATTCCATCTAACGGTTGTGTTCGATTCACCTGCCAGACTCACCCACAGCGACGCCGGAGCGGCAAAAGCGAGTTGCTCGATTGGCAAGGGATGCGAGAGCGTGATTTCCGGAAAATTCCAGACAGTTTCTTTCAAGATCATTTCTGCTAGGCCACGCGCCTCTTCGGAGCCAGAATCTATTTTCAGCGCGGAAACTAACAGAGCTAGCGCTTCGTCAGGCCGCTTGAGCTCGAGTTTCGCCTTGGCGGCATCCACTCGGGCGTTCGCGAGTTGGGTGCCGGGTTCCGAGCGGACCAGCGGCGCGGCAGCAGGTTTCTCAACGGTCCTCGCAGGCGGCTTGCATCCCGCGAGCATGGCGGCCAGAGCCAGCAGCGGGACAATCATTCTCCTGCGGCTGCAAGGTTGCGCCGTGAATGATCGACCAGTCCGGCTAGGCATCTTCTACGCATTCAACGCCGCAGACCGCCCTTCATGTCTGTATGGGCTGCGATCAGGATCGCTCAAAGCCCGCTTTTCTGGATCAAATCACGGAGCTGCACTTGGAACTCCTTGATGTCCTCCGGCGTCGGCCGATAGCCCTCTGTATCTGGATCGAGACCCGGACGGCCCGTTTGATCAAGCATCCAGACACCCGTTTCACCATCGCTGAAAACGACTTTTCCGCTGACCAGCGCACCGGGCAGTGTGAGCGAATCCATGGTGGTGGTGACCTTCCCCGTTGGGATCAAGACGGGTTTTTCCTCCTTTTTCGGCTCGACCTTGGGGGGCTCGATCAGCTCGATGCCGAGATCGAGGATGAGAAAACGGGTGTCCATATAAGTGAGAGTGTGTCCGAAATCCTCTTTCAGATGGCGTTGGAGATCGGACATGGTGGCTCCCTCGGCTGCCCATTGCTTGAGCGCGTCTTTTTGTTCCGGGGTGAGTTTGCTGGCGCTGAACATGCCCCGTTTTTGTCCGCCACCACCCGCTTGCCAAGCCTCAAGCGCGGGAAAAGGGCCCTTGCTTCCCGCTTGCGTCATCTCTGGGGAAACGAAAGCCTCGCTCGTGCTCCAAACCCTCCGCGCCCGTTTCGGCCACGATGCCTTTCGCGAGGGGCAAGAACACGTCATTTGCGCCCTGCTCAATGGCCGCTCTGCGCTCGCAATTTTTCCTACGGGTGGGGGGAAATCCCTGTGCTATCAGCTCCCAGCGTTGCTGCTAGATGGCCTCACCCTCGTCGTTTCCCCACTCATCGCCCTCATGCGCGACCAAGTGGAGGCACTCCACGCAAAGGGCATCTCAGGCGCTCGTCTCGATTCTACGCTCGATGCCGATCAGGTCCGCGATGTTTACGAACGTCTCGAAGCCGGCACCCTCAAGCTCCTCTACATCGCTCCCGAACGGTTTTCTAACGAAGCCTTCCGCCAACGAGTAAAACGCCTGCCTGTCTGCCTCATCGCGATCGACGAAGCGCACTGTATTTCCGAGTGGGGTCACAACTTCCGCCCGGACTATCTCAAGCTCGCGAGGATTTGCCGCCGCTTGAAAATTCCGCGCATCCTTTGCCTAACAGCCACCGCTACGCCCAAGGTCGCCCGCGACATTCGCAAGGCGTTCCGCATCGCGGCTACCGATCACGTCCAACTCAGTTTCCATCGGGCCAATCTCGATCTTCGCGTCACGCCATGCAAAGCCGTCGAGCGGAAATCACTGTTGCTAGAGAAACTAATCGCCGTCGATGGCCCCGCCGTCGTCTATGTCACTCGTCAGGAAACCGCCGAGGAACTCGCCACCTTCCTCGCGAAAAACGGCCTCTCCGCCCGCGCCTACCATGCCGGTCTGCCCGCCGAATTCCGGGCGGATGCCCAGAGTTCATTCATGGTCGGCGATACCCGCATCATCGTCGCCACCATCGCCTTCGGCATGGGTATTGATAAGTCGAACATCCGCGCCGTCTTCCATTATAACCTCCCGAAAAGCCTCGAAAACCACACCCAGGAAATCGGCCGCGCAGGTCGCGATGGCTTGCCCGCAGTCTGCGAAATGCTCGCCTGTAGTGAGGATCTAACAGTCCTTGAGAACTTCATTTATTCCGACACCCCGTCACCCCGCGCCCTCGGAAATCTCATCGACCGCGTGCTCCGGCTCGGCCCGGTTTTTGATGTTTCTCCCTACGAGCTGTCCACCATCTGCGACATCCGCCCCGGAGTCGTTTCCACCGTCATGACCTATCTGGAGCTGGACGGAATCATCGAAGCCACCGGCAGTTTTTACGCCACCTACCGGATCAAGCTTCTTAACAAACAGGAAAAAATTCTAGCGGGCCGTGCATCCGGTGAGCGGAAATTCATCCAACAGATTCTCGCTTCCGGAGAGCTGAAACGCTGGTGGCTTTATTTCTATCCGACTTTATTAGCAGAAAAATTCAAGTGCCCTCGCGAGAAAATCGTCGCCGCTCTCAACGCCCTGCAAGCGGCTGGCGACATCATCCTCAGCGTGTGGGGTGTCCGCCACGGTCACAAATTGAAAAAAGACCCAGGTGACATCAAGCAACCAACCGCACGCCTCATCGAAAAATTCCAATCCCGCGAACAAGCCGATCTCGCCCGCCTGCGTCAAGTGTTAGCCTTATCGGCATATCGCGGTTGCCTTACCGGCTATCTAACAAAACATTTCGGTGAGAAGTTAGAAGCGCCCTGTGGCCACTGCGACCGCTGTCGGGGCGTCCCCGCGAAAACCATCAAGCGCCCCAAGTCCCGGCGGATCACTGATGAGGAAATTCTATCAGTGAGAAAACTCGTCGATGAGAAACACGCAGCGCTCAACACTCCACGCCAACTTGCAAAATTCCTCTGCGGCATGGCCAGTCCAGCGGCGACACGGGCTAGGCTGACGCGGAACAACGCCTTCGCTCTGCTTGCAGATTTGCCTTTCGCGGAAGTTTTGGTAATCGCGGAAGCCGCTTGAATCTCGGGCCAACGGCAAAGCGGGCGGGTTTCCTGATTTGACAATGATTTTCACCGAGGAACAATGTGGCTTCCTTTCCTTTCAAATTGTTATGAACCGGACCGCCACCACCACTTCGCTGTTAGCCTGCCTTGCCCTTGCATCTCCTGCCCGCGCGGATGAGATATCACCCGGGGTAAGGATTCAGATGGATGCGATCCATGCGGAAAAGACCCAACGGACACCTGTGGAGCGCAAACTCGTTTCCCAACTCCTCTACCTGTCCCGCGAGCAAGCCGGACTGAGCGCGGTGGAGGGTGCGAAAGACATCAAATCTCGGGTTCACCGCGAAGCGGATGGTCGCGTGATTGTGGATATGAGCGCCGCCGCAAGTCCTGCACTCAGCAAGGCGATTGTCGATTTAGGCGGCACGGTCCTAGATGTATCAGAGGAGTTGGATTCTGTGCGTGCCAGCTTACCTGTCGCCGCTTTGGCAAGGCTTGCCGCGCGGGCCGATGTTAAACGGATCGCTAGGGGAGGTATCGCGATTACCCACAAGGTTACCAATCAAAGTGATGCAGCAGAAAAGGCGAATAAAGCACGCGTCACCTTCGGAGTGGACGGCACGGGAGTCAAAGTGGGCGTGATTTCCGATAGCGCGAAATACTCGGACGCCTCCATCGCCTCCGGGGAGTTACCAGCGTCGTTCACGGTTCTGCCAGGGCGCTTCGGGCATGGCTCAGGTGAAGGCACGGCCATGTCGGAAATTATCCATGACATCGCTCCCGGTGCATCGATTTGTTTCGCGGAAGCTGGACCGGGGAAATCTGGATTCGCCCAGTCTATCAAACTGTTACGACAAGCCGGATGCATGATCATTGTGGACGATATTTCCTATTCAAACGAATGGCAGTTTCAGGATGACGCGATCGGAAAGGCTGTAAACAGCGCGGTGGCCAGCGGTGCCATTTATCTATCCGCCTCAGGCAATGAGGGCAGCCTCAAGCGTGGCAACTCCACCACTTGGGAGGGGGATTTTGTAGATAACGGCTCAGCCGGATCACTCTTTCCAAATGGACATGTCCATAGTTTCGGATCGAATAACTATAATTCACTAACCAACCATTCATCCGATGCTGTATTGCAGTGGAGCGATGAATATCATACTTCTGCGAATGACTATGACTTATATGTCCTCAACTCATCGGGAACCAAGGTCGTTGATTCATCGACTGATTTCCAAGACGGTAGTGCGGAACCCACCGAGTATGTCGGTTACGTGGCACGCGGCGAGCGGATCGTGATTTGGAAAGATAACTCGGCCGCCCCGCGCTATTTACGACTTTCCTGTACTGGCAGTCCTCTGAAAGTGCAGACAGCCGGACAAGTGATCGGTCATGCGGCGACCGGCAACTGTATCGGTGTGGCCGCTTCTGATGCTTCATTGGTGGCTCCTGGGCCGTTCACGACCTCTTCGCCCTTGGAAAGTTATTCCTCAGATGGTCCTCACAAAATGTTTTACAAACCCGACGGCACACCTTTCACCCTTGGAAATTTTCTGGCAAGCGGGGGCCTAACAATTAACACTCCGTCGATTACTGCGGGCGATGGCGGTCGTACATCCGTGCCGGGTTTCAAGCCATTTTACGGCACGAGTGCCGCCGCTCCAGCCGCTGCCGGAATCGCGGCCCTTGTCTGGAGTAAGACCCCAAGCCTCACCAATGCCCAAGTCCGGACAATTCTTGAAAGCAGTTGTTTGGATATTTCCGCGCCGGGGTATGAAATTAATAGTGGCTTCGGCATCCTCATGGCGGATTTGGCACTGCAAAAAACTCTCACCCCCTCGGAGCAATGGCGGAAACATTACTTTTCCACTTATCTGCCTCACGGAACTGCCGCACCCGCTGCTGACCCGGATGGGGACGGACTGGATAACGCCCTGGAATTCTCGCTGGGCACATCGCCCACCAAATTAAACCTATTGCCGCTTTCCCCGTCGTCACACTAACTGGCTTAAGGCTTCTATCAGATGACAAATTCGATGCTCTTGAGCCATTGAAATGACACCCGCCATCGTCATCTGCTTGCTGGGCTTTGTTTCCTGGGCTGCCTGCGAAGAAACGGAAAAGTCCACGCCCGTCATGATTGATCACTCCATCCGGCCCGGCGCGCCACGGGCCAACGCCGCCGCGTTGAATGTCCGCCCGGCATTGGAGCGGGATCTAACTGCCGTCGGGCTGAAATTTGGCGATCCGGTATTTATCCGCGCATTCAAAGAGGAAAATCAGCTGGAATTGTTAGTTCGTAATCGTGCGACGGGGAAATTCGATCTCTTTCGCAGCTATCCAATTGCCGCAGCGTCCGGTGCTCCGGGTCCGAAGCTCGCGGAAGGAGACGGCCAGGTGCCTGAAGGATTTTATGTGGTCCCGCCTGCCGCGATGAAGCCGGACAGCCAGTTCCACCTCGCTTTCAACATCGGTTTTCCTAACGAATACGACCGCGTCCACCAACGTACGGGCAGTTTCATCATGGTGCATGGGAACCACGTTTCCATCGGCTGTCTTGCCATGACCGATGAAAAAATCGAGGAAATCTACACTCTCTGCTCCGCCGCTTTGGACGGGGGGCAGCCAGTTTTCCGGGTCCACATTTTTCCGTTTCGCATGAGTGAGGAGGCGATGCAAAAAACTGTTGGAAATTCAAATGAGGAGTTTTGGAAAAACCTTCGGGAAGGATACGATTTATTCGAGGCCAGCCGCGTGCCACCGGAAGTCACCGTGGTCGAGGGGCGGTATCGGTTCAAATAATCGTGGAGGTGGTTGTCTAACTCCCCCAGCTCCAGCGCTCCGCGTGCCAGAGATAGCCGCCGCCCACCGGCAGGATTTGACCGAGTCCGGGCCATGGCACATGGAATCCATAACAACGCGTCCGCTCCGCCGCCGCCATCGCGAAGACTTTTTTCCGGGTCTCCACGGCTAGCACCGGATCGTGGTCGAACTCGATGGTCCAGCCGGGATTATAAAAATTGAGCCCGTGGTGATGCGCGAGATCCACGAAATGCAGCAACGACTCGGTGCCGGATCTAATCCTGAAAATCGCATGACCTGACGTGTGGCCAGGAGCTGCCTCGACCGTTACCATGCCGCCGAAAAGTTCCGTCCCGGGCTTGATCGGTTGCGCGACTCCCTTGAGCACCTCGAAGTCCGCACGCACGCTTTTGACCAAGGCGGGAAGCGGGCTTTTGCTTCGCTTGGACTTGGAAAAATCCGGATTCGGCCCGTGCCAGAAATCGTATTCGTCTGGCAGGAAATAAAAGGCCGCATTCGGAAAGGCAGGTTTACCCTCCCTAACAAATCCTTCCAAGTGATCCCCGTGGGCGTGGCTCAGCAAGCCTGCCGTCACTTGCTCCGGCGCGATCCCGATTTGTTTCAACCCGTCCGACAGCCATGCTAGATTCGGATTCGATCCCGGCCGGAATCCGGCGTCGAAGAGGACCACTTCATTTCCGCGCCGGATGACCAAGATGTTGATGTAAAGCGGGATTCCATCCATGTGCTCGTTGCGCTCTTCCATCCAACTCTTCATCTGCGGCCGGTCCTCTTCAGGCCACATCATGCCAAGCGGATTTCCTTTGCCCATGAGGCTGTGCCCGTCGCTGATCGACCAAGCATCGATCTCACCGATTTTGAAATGATAGATGAGCGGATTTCTAGCAATCGAGGGCGCAGCCACCGTTTTCTGTTCTTGGGCTATCGCTAGGCCGCCCACCGCCGCAAAAGTTCCGCCCAAAAATGCCCGCCGTCCAAATCCCGGTGCTGAAATTGTGTCCATCACGCTCGTTACGCATCGTAGGGCGTCCAAGTTTCGAGAAAAAATTCATTCGCCGCCGTCACCGTGCTGATTTGCGGTAACGCTCAAGGTCGGCGACTCCGATTTGATCCGCAGCGACGAGAAAATAATGCCGCTCGTCCACGGTTTTCACGAGGCCGTCCTCATCAAGGCACAGCTCGAACATCGCAATCCGCGAATCGTCCATGAATTGGGCGGAGATCGCGCGGCAGACCAGATTTGGAAATTTTTCGGCGCAGCAAGCGATGTCCTGTTTCGCTTGGACTGTGGAAAGTTGATCGCTCCCGCCCTTCGCCTGTACCGGGATGATATATTGGCAGCCATGGCGGTCGATGCCGACGTAAACCTCGTCGATCTCGATCTGTCCGAGACTTTTCACCGTGGTGCGGAGATGGTTTTGAAGCGAGTAGGCGGTGACGCCGAGGAAGATGTCGATGAGTCTGTTGTAGCGAACACGGGCTAGCAGGGCTTGTTCGTCGGAAAGGGAATTGCAGGTGATGATTTCTGGCGTGGCATCGGGGATTTTGATCGTGATGAGATTCGGGTTCGGAGCGACGCGGTTGATCGCGACGAGTCTGAATTCATACATTGCCCTGCCCGCGCCTTCAATGACCCATTCCCTGTTTGTGGGTTGGGTTTTGAGAATTTGATCCGGTAGAGGATTCCGATAGCGAAATGAATAAATGATATCTCCCGCATTTTTTGGAACCACGATTCCGAGCTTGGTCGCGGTCGCTATCAGCTCCTCGCGAGTGAAGGCTACGGTTGATGCGCCCTTTTTGTAGGAATGGAAAAATACGTCGGCAACGAGGGCTTGGTAACGATTGGGCTGCTTTTCCTTCATGAGGATTAGATGGCGATTCCAGACAGGCGGGCTGCTTCCGTTTCGATTTGCGAACGCTTTTTTGCACCACTTTTACGATCCCGTTTTTGAATCGGACTGTCCACGCCCCAGAAGGCGGCGGCATGTGACATTTCCATGGAGAGCAACGCCGGATCGCCTAACGGAACAGGAATTGATTCGCATTGCGGTGTAATTCCCAATGCCTCAATGATCGATGATGCGACCGCTCGGGCTAAAGGTGGTGGAACGGCATTGCCGATTTGCCGCGCTCCGTGCCATTTCGTGCGGTGGAAACGGAACCAATCTGGAAATCCATGCAACCGTGCCATTTCACGAACAGTCACGCAACGGTCATGCCGGTAGTGAATCGGTCGGGGACTGGTGAAAGCCCCGCGGGCGGCATCCGTCCCGGCCCTCAGGGTGTTAGATACGCCGGTGGGAGAGAGTTTGAAAAAGCGCGAGATCGGTTCCACGGTGCCTGGTTCCGTTTGAGTGAAGCGGAGGCGTGAAATTTCAGAATGGATCGTGCGGGCGCTCGATGTTAGCAGGCCGGGATTCCAGAGACGAGGGAGGCCGAAGTGCCATGAGGATTGATCAAGACAGCGCATTTCCCTGGCATAAGGAGAAGGTTCTCCCCATGCCCTCGTGCTCACTTCGTCGTCTCCCTGCAAGGTTCTGAAACGGTCTGCGTCGGGGAGATCATCAAGTGCGTCTCTACAAGTGGGGCCGTGATTCAACCTGACTTCCGGGTGTCTTTCCGCGCGGGTCGTCGTGGGGCTTGGATAGTATGGGACTTGGCAACCGTTTTTCGCGCCTAGCAGAAACAACCGTTTCCTGTCTTGTGGAACTCCGTATGAAGCGGCGTTCAAGACGGACCAAGGAAGGCGTATATTATAGCCGTGTGACTCAAAGGCTTCGATCAATTCCTCAAGGAACTTGCGGTGGGTTCCTACGGTTAGTCCTTTCACATTTTCAAAGACGAAATAATCCGCGTCGAGCTCGGTCACGATCCGCACGAAATCCTTGACCAAGCTGTTGCGGGGATCGTCGAGAACCCGTTTCCCGATCATGGAAAAGCCTTGGCACGGGGCACCACCGAAGACGACATCCACCTTCCCCGAAATACCCGCAATGGAGCGGATTTCATCGCCAGTCACCTCTTTCACGGACTTTGGAATGACTGCGCAGTGAGGAAAATTGAAGTGATGAATGCAAGCGTGGATCGGATCGATTTCAACGGCGGCAGCGACATGGAAGCCAGCTTGCTCGAAACCCAGGGACATGCCACCTGCTCCAGCGAAAAGGTCAATTCCGACAGGGCGCCGGTGATTTCGATCACAAATTTCCGCGCTCATTGTGTTCTTTTGAACAATTTATTTTCAAAGGTCAAGAGTGTTTCCGAGCCGAGTGTGAATCGAAAATGGATTTTAGGAAATTGCAATTGTGGTGAATCTTTCGTGATCGGTGCGGGCTTGGTTTTGACCCGCGTATTGACGCATCGCAAGGACTCCGCCACGCTGACATCATGAGCGCAGCGCCAGTCGTCGGGATCATCATGGGGAGCACGTCGGATTGGCCGACGATGGAACACGCTGCCCGCACCTTGCGCGACTTCGGGGTCGCTTGGGAAGCGGAGGTCGTCAGCGCGCACCGGACGCCGGACAAGCTGTTTTCTTATGCCAGTGATGCGCGTGGGCGAGGGTTGAAATGCATCATCGCTGGAGCGGGTGGTGCTGCACATTTGCCGGGGATGACCGCTGCGATCACGGACCTCCCGGTGCTCGGCGTGCCGGTGGAATCCAAGGCGCTGCAAGGCATGGATTCGCTGCTCTCCATCGTGCAAATGCCCGCAGGCATCCCGACCGCTACCTTCGCCATTGGTAAGGCGGGCGCGGTGAATGCCGCCCTTTTCGCGGTGGCGATGCTATCTAACAACGATGCGGCCCTCGCGGGAAAACTCGCGGATTTTCGAAAAACCCAGACCGCCACCGTGAAGTCCGCAGCGCTGCCTCCTCTCGATCCCGTTGACTGATTTCATGTCTTCTAACATTCCTATTCACTCGCCGCATTGTGTCGTCGGCGTCATCGGTGGTGGCCAGCTTGGTCGCATGATCGCTCTTGCCGCCCGCCGGATGGGCGTGCGGACGGTCATCTGGACAGGTGGACTCGAAGCACCAGCCGTGGAGTGTGCGGACGAGGTCATCGACAAGCCGTTTGATGATCCTGCCGCGCTCAAAGATTTTTGCAGTCGCGTCACGGTTTCCACCGTCGAGTTCGAAAACATTCCTTGTGAGACCTTGGAGGAGGTGGCGAAATGCACCGGACTTTACCCTTCGCCAAACGCCATCTGCATCACCCAGAATCGTGAGCGGGAGAAAAATTTTCTCCGCGAAAACAACATTCCGCACACATGGTATGCCGTCATTTCTAGCGCCTCCGATCTCGCCACCGCGCTGCGGGAGCTCAACGGCCCGGGCGTCCTCAAAACGGCGGATTTCGGCTACGACGGCAAGGGCCAGGTCAAGCTCGAAGGCCACGAGGATGCTGCGGAAATTTGGGCTGCCTTCGAATCACCGAGAGCTGTGTTAGAAGCGTGGGTTCCTTTTGAAAAGGAGCTTTCCGTGATGGCGGCGCGGGGTGCGGATGGGGTCACTGTCACTTATGATCCTGCGGAAAATCGTCATCGCCATCGGATGCTGGACATCTCCATCGTCCCTGCGCGGATCTCACCCGCCGTGGCGTTAGAGGCTGCCGCCATCGCCCGCCGGGTGGCTGAGGCGCTCGACTATCGAGGCATCCTCGGAGTCGAATTCTTCCTGAAAACCGACGGCTCCCTGCTCGTCAATGAAATCGCCCCGCGCCCGCACAATTCCGGGCACCACACGCTCGACGCCTGCGTCACCTCGCAGTTCGCCCAACAACTCCGCGCGGTGATCGGACTGCCGTTAGGTTCCACTCGCCTGCTCACTCCGGTCGTCATGCTCAATTTGTTAGGCGATATTTGGCGGGACGAAACGACGCCGCCGGATTGGCTGCCTTTGTTCAAAGACGGCGAGGCGATCCTCCACCTCTATGGCAAACGCCGCGCCATCGGACGCCGCAAAATGGGCCACGCAAATTTCATCGGCACCACCGCCGCAGACGCTCTCTCCCGCGCGGAAGCGATGAAGGCGTTGTGGCTTCATTGACAACCGTCCGCCGCGCCATTGTCACCCACCGCAGACATTTCATCGTTTCTCGGGGACACCCGTTGGAAGGATCGTTTCGACGACGAGATCCTCGCTGCCGCCGGGTCGCTGATTAGCAAGGTGAAGGATTTGCGGATCGAGGAGACCGCGCCCGGCTCGGTAAGTCTGATAGGTGTTGTGGGAAAAGATGAAGCGGAGGTCAACCTCTGGCAGTCGGGAAGCGGGTGGGAATTTGAAACATTCTGTTCCTGCGAGGTTGGGAATTTCTGTCACCACGCAGCGGCGATTCTCACCAAGGCGGCGAAGGAGCGCGATCCATTGCGCTTGCAAGGACGGGGAATCGCTGGCGCGGTCGCGGCGGCTTTGCCGAGCGTGCGGGAGTTGATGAAAGATCCTCCGCCGGATTTGCCCCGCCTGCGGATGGAGCCGCGCTTCGAATTGCGGGTCAACCGTGAGCCAGTGGACAAGGCGACGCGGCTTTTGCTCCAGTCGTTAGGGCAGCCGAACGTGGATTTCTGGATCTCCGCCGAGGCTTCCGTGATCTACGGCACTCATCGTAGTTCCTTGCGGGCCTCCGCGCCAGATTGGATCAGCTCGATCACGCATGAAGGCCAGCCGGCGATTCTCCAACACGATACCGCCGCAGAGAACGCCGCCACCCAACAGCTCCGGGATACCGGGCTTTCCTCGTTACAATCGAACTCCGCATGGAAATTTCTCCTGAATCTCAAGTCCCGCGAAACCCACCATTCCACGACGCCGGACCGCTGGTTTCCCGATCCCAGCCGGGTGCCGACTGATGCTTTCTGGCACCAGTTCCGTGGCGAAATGGTCGGTCGGTTAGAGGGGCTTGGCTGGGCCGTCACCGTCTCGGATCATGTCGGCCACCGCGTCCACGAGGCCGATCCGGCGAAGTGGGATAGCTCCCTCGACCCAGGCGATGGCGGTTGGTTCAGCCTGTCTGTCGGCTTCGATGTAGGGGGTAAACGCTACGATTTACTCCCAATTCTCGCAGGATTGTTAGAGAATGATTTTCTTGAGGAAACCTTGGATCGTCCCGACAACGGCCACATTTACGCGCCGCTCCCGGATGGCGACGCGTTGAAACTCCCCATCGGGCGGGTTAGGAAAATTCTCAATCATCTTTCCGCACTGATCGATCCGAAATTCCCCGACAAGGCACGGCTCCACGCGCTCGACGCCGCGTCGCTTGCTGGCTTAGGCGGCTTTGGAATCGACACGCCGCCGCGCCTCGCCGAGCTGGCGGCCAAGCTCAAAGATTTTTCCGGGATTGATCCCGTGCCGACGGCGACCGGCCTGCAGGCGACTCTGCGCGACTATCAGCTCGCTGGATTTCACTGGATGCAGTTCCTCGCAAGGCACGGACTTCACGGGATTCTAGCCGATGACATGGGCCTGGGAAAAACCCTCCAGACGCTCACGCACATCCTAACGGAAAAGAAATCCGGTCATTCGCTTGGCTTGCCGGTGCTCGTCATCGCGCCTACATCCGTCGTCCCTAACTGGCGGGCGGAAGCGACGAGGTTTACGCCCGATCTTCGGGTATTGGTCCTCAATGGTCCGGAGCGGAAGAAATATTTCCGCTCGATCCCCCACGCCGACTTGGTTCTAACATCCTTCGCGCTGCTCCAGCGGGACATCGAAAAACTGGCGACCGTGCCCTTCCACATCGTCGTGTTAGACGAGGCGCAGAACATCAAGAATCCGCGCTCGAAGGTGGCGCAGGCTGCCTGCAAATTGAATGCGCGCAACCGGCTTTGTCTATCAGGAACACCGATTGAGAATCATCTTGGCGAGTTGTGGAGTTTGATGAACTTCCTCGTCCCCGGCTTCCTCGGGACTGAAGACGCATTCAACAAACGCTTCCGCACGCCTATTGAAAAGGACGGCGATCTGGAGAGGAACGCGATTCTGAAACAACGCGTCGCCCCCCTCATCCTGCGCCGCACGAAGGATCAGGTCGCCAAGGAACTGCCGCCGAAAACCGAGCTTGTCCACCTCATCGAACTCAACACCGGCCAAAAGGATCTCTACGAAACAGTTCGCGCCACCATGGACAAGCGAGTCCGCGAGGCCATCGCCGCGCGGGGCATCGAGCAATCGCAAATTGTCTTTCTCGACGCGCTGCTCAAGCTCCGCCAAATCTGCTGCCACCCGCGCTTGCTGCCGGAAGATTATTCCAGCGACATCGTGGAATCCGCCAAACTGGATTTTCTAACCGAGCTGCTCGCCCTGCTCATCGAAGAAGGCCGCCGCATTCTGTTATTTTCGCAATTCACCACCATGCTCACCTTGATCGAGGCGCATCTGGTGAAGGAAAAAATCCCGTATCTGAAGCTCACAGGAGCCTCCATGGACCGGGGAAAACTCGTCGAGGACTTCCAGAATGGTAAAGCGCCGGTGTTTCTTATTTCCCTGAAAGCCGGCGGAACCGGTCTCAATCTAACCGCCGCCGACACCGTCATCCACTACGATCCATGGTGGAACCCTGCTGCAGAAGCACAGGCGACGGACCGCGCTTACCGGATCGGCCAGAATAATCCGGTCTTTGTCCACAAGCTGCTTTGTCAGGACACCGTTGAGGAGCGCATTCACAAGCTCCAACAAGAAAAAGGCAAGCTGGCGGCGGGGATTCTAGCAGATTCAGATATCTCTCACCGTCTCGATGCCGCGACGGTGAGAGCGCTGCTGAATCCTTGAAAAAGGATCTCATAACCCAGATCCGCGTTCATACGGGGGGTTGACTTCGATATAAGTCTTCGAGTCTCCAGTGGAAAAACTCACCACTCCCGGCAGAGAGACGGAATGCTCTGGGGTGGTTTCTGAGGGAATCAAAATGATCCGAACCGCGTCATTTGATAGAATTTCAAGCTGCTGATTTTGATTGGAATCCACCTGTCCGTCGGCAGTGAAAAAATGCATCGCACTCGGGTGGGAAACCATGCCGGGCGACTTCAAGGTGAGGATGATTTTGCCAGCCTGACGTCTGACGGTCGCCTTCCATGACGGGTCATTTCGCGGGATCAGGGCGCGGAATTTTTGGAAAAGGGGTGCTGTCGATGGATCGGTTGACGCAGCATCAGAGACAGGGAGGGTGATGGAAAACGGGATTTTTACTGCGGGTTCACATGTTTTTCCACAGCACATCCATGAGACTTTGGCGGTGATGGTCGCTGTGCTAGCAGATAGATTGTTCGGCGGAGTGATCGGGATGATCAATAGCGTTTCACCTTCGTAGCCCTGTGCTTCGTAGCTCGCCATCTTCACGATCTGTGGGGCGGGCCATTGGATGTCTGCGGCATGGAAACCGGGCGGCATTTCCCATTCGACTTGAGTCGCCAAGCCGACAATCCCGGGATTTCTCCAATAACTGTGAGAACCGGGTGGATGGAGGAGATGCAGACCGAGGCTAAAGGTTTTTCCCGCAGCGATGCTTTTCGCCTCGGAAATTAATTCGATCTTTAAAGGATTGTCCGCCACTCCCGCACTTAGAACTTCGGTCAGGGTCAGGGCGGCGAGTAATCCAATCAAACGCATGAGGCCGACGATACGCCATCCCGCTGCGAATGGTATCACATTTTCCGGGTGAGACTCGGGACAGCTTGGCTTTGACCGACGCTGGGTTTCGGTCTATTTCCCTGCCTTTCCCATGAAGGAGCAAATCGAAGCCATCCAAACTGAAGCGCTTGTAAACATCACCGATGCCAGTGACGAACGCTCGCTCGATTACGCACGCGTCGCCGTGCTCGGCAAAAAAGGCACCCTTACCCTAGTCGCCGCAGGCATCAAGGACGTGGCGAAGGAGGACAAGGCCGCCGTCGGACAACTTCTGAATGCCGCCCGCACCGCCATCACCGCCGCGCTGGAGGAGAAACAGTTAGCACTTCGGGAAATCGCTGACCGCGCCGCATTGGTGGGAATCGACGTCACCTTGCCCGCCCGGCAAATTTCCGTCGGCTCGCTCCACCCGCTCACATTAATCCGGGATGAAGCGATCCGGATTCTCCGCCGCATGGGCTTTGCGCTGGCGGACGGACCTGAAATCGAGGACGAGTTCCATTGTTTCGACGCGCTCAATACCCCCACCGATCACCCGGCGCGGAATGAAAAAGATACATTCTATTTCGACTCAGGGAAACTCCTCCGCACCCACACGTCGAGCGTGCAAGTCCGGACCATGGAAACGCAAACCCCGCCGATCCGCATCATCGCCCCAGGCTCCGCTTACCGCCGCGATGAGATCGACGCGACCCATCTATCCGTTTTTAACCAACTCGAAGGCCTCTACGTAGGCACCGATGTTTCACTTCCCGACCTCAAAGGGACGTTAGAATATTTCCTCCGCGAATTGTTCGGCAGCCATACGGAAGTTAGATTTCGCCCGCACTTCTTCCCGTTTACTGAGCCGAGTTTCGAGATTGACGTAAAACTCACCGTCAAAGGCCAAGCCCCGAAATGGATCGAAATTGCTGGCTGCGGCATGGTCGATCCCGCCGTCTTCGAAGCCATCAATCAATCCCGCAAAGACAACGCCTTCGATCCCGAGAAAATCACCGGCTTCGCCTTCGGCATGGGCCTGGACCGCCTCGCCATGATCCGCTGGGGTATCAAAGACATCCGCCTTCTTATCGAAAATGATGCGCGTTTCCTAAAGCAATTCGCCTAAGAATTATTTAGATCAAATGATTGATACGCCCGATTTACGGTGACCCAAACTCTTCAATATGCCTTATAGAATCTGCAAATCCCTCGAAGTGGAAAACGGTCACATGCTCACCAAGCATCCTGACAAATGCCGATTTCCCCACGGGCACACCCGCAAGGTCGAGTTCGTGATCGAGGCTAACGAGTTGGATGAAAACGAGATGGTGTGCGATTTCAAGATCATCAAAGAAGCTGTTGGGGATTGGTTAGATAACTTCGACCATGCTTTGTGCATGAATACCCAAGACCCGGCCTATGAGGATTTTAAATCCCGTTACGGCGACCGCGTGATCGGTTTTGAAAACCAAGATCCGACCACTGAAGTGATGGCTCGCACGATTTTTGATCACGCGGAAAATGCCCTTGCCGCCTATGGCCGGCGTGCAGATACACGCTACCTCCTCACGCCCGCCGTCCGGCTCGTCCGCGTCCGGGTTTGGGAAACGTCCTCATCGTGGGCGGAATACGAAAAACCTTTCTAACTCATGCCTTTGAAAAAATCCTCATTGCCCGATATCCAAGCGACGCAGGACACTCGCGGCCTCGCGATCGACCAAGTCGGCGTCTCTGATCTGCGCTACCCAATCCAGGTTCTTGACCACGACGGCAAACCGTTTCCCACTGTCGCGAAAATTTCGATGTCGGTCCATCTGCCGCATCATTTCAAAGGCACCCACATGAGCCGCTTCCTGGAAGTATTGAGTAAACACGAGGGCGAGGTGACCATGCGCACGCTGCCGGAAATCCTCCATGATCTGAAAAAACGTCTCGATGCCGAGGAAGCGCAGATCAAGGTGGCGTTCACCTATTTCGTCACGAAGAAGGCGCCTGTTTCCGGCGCTGCGGCCAAGGTTGGCTGCGACGTGGTTTTTCAAGGAACGTCTAACGGTAAGTTCGATGATTTCGTGCTCTGCGTCACCGTGCCTGTCACCACGCTTTGCCCGTGCAGCAAGGAAATTAGCGAATACGGCGCCCACAACCAGCGCGGCTATGTCACGTTGGAAGTCCGCCCCAAGGCTAAAAAAGGCGGTTGGGAATTGATCCTGATCGAAGACCTCATCGCGGTGGCGGAAGAGTCCGGCTCCGCTCCCGTTTACGCCCTGCTCAAGCGCACTGACGAGCGATTCGTGACCATGCAAGCCTACAATAATCCAGTCTTCGTCGAGGATGTTGTTAGGAACGCCGCCGCCCTGCTGCGTGCCGATCCCCGCGTTTCCTCCTTCACTGTTAAAGCCGTGAACCACGAGAGCATCCACGACCACAATGCCTTCGCCGTGATCTCCGGAAAAGCGCTGGATGCATGATGGAAGAATTGAACCGCAAAGGCGCGGAGGTCGCTAAGGAACGCAAAGCCAATTCAAACAAGCGCTTCCAAATGATTCTGTCAAAACTCTGCCTCCGCTTTCCTTAGCGACCTTAGCGGTAAACTCTTACCCCGCATGAAAATCATCCCCCCTGAAATTCTGCTAGACTCCTACGCTCGTGGGGTTTTCCCGATGGCGGTGGACGGCGAGATCCTGTGGTTTTCCCCCGAGCGGCGCGGCCTGATCCCGTTAGACGAACGCTTTCACATCCCTCACGGGCTTGCCAAGAGCCTGAAGTCCAAGCCCTTCGAGGTGAGATGGAACACCGCTTTTCGCGAGGTTATGTTAGGCTGCGCTGACCGGGAGGAAACTTGGATCGACGAGGTCATTCTCGAAAGCTACTGCAATCTCCACCAGCTCGGCCATGCGCACTCCGTCGAGTGCTGGGATGCCGAGGGACTGCAAGGCGGACTCTACGGCGTCGCGCTGCCCGGAGTGTTTTTCGGCGAGAGCATGTTTTCCCGCAAAACGGACGCCTCCAAGATCGCGCTGGTGGCATTGGTCGGGCGCCTCAGATCGCGGGGCTTTCATTTGTTAGACACCCAATGGCTCACCAACCACCTGACACAATTCGGCGGCTATGAACTCTCGCGGGCAGATTACCATAAGGCACTCCAGAAAGCGCTGTCCGATAGGGATTCAGCCAGGTGATTCTATCAGTTAGCTGCGCCGGAACCGGCAAGTTTGATCTCAAAGCTGGCTTCGTCCGCATCATTACTGTGGACGTGGAGCGTTGCGGTGCGGGTTCCGAGGCCCTTGGGCTTGAAGCTCACCTTGAACGTGGTGGAGGCATTGGGGGTCAATGAAGTTTGACCCGGCGCCGTCACAATGAAGTTGCTGAGATCCGCACCTGATTTAGTGATGCTGATACCAGTTAGATTGGCGCTACCTGTGTTTTTAATGGTGAAGGTTTTACCGGTTCCGGTATTCCCCACAGTAACGGTGCCAAAACTTTTTTTGCCCTTGTTATCCACCAATTCGCTGCCGACGGGTTGCTGAACGGAAATCTCCGCCTCGGGGACGGCGGATGCCTGGGCGATGAAGGACACAAGGCCGCTGCTGTCCACGGTAACGGTTCCTTCGTAGGAGCCGATGCGGACCTCACCGCTGACCTGGCCGGGAGCGGTGTTAACCGCCAGCACGCGGTAGAGATCGAGTGCGAATTCAACATTTCCTGCGGCACCGAACTCGCCGAAGCTGGACGACGTTCCCGCCTGCTGGACTCCACCCTCAAGCGCGTTAGACATCGCAGAGCCTTGAATACCCGGAGCAATGAACGGATTTTGATCATCAATTTGGGAGGTAACTGTAGTCACTACCGCAGTCGGTGTGGTGTATGAGACTTCAAGCACATTATTCATCGCCTCAATTCCAGAAGAAGCGGAACTCATCGCGGTATTACCTGCTAGGGTTAAATCCCATTGAGTGGAACCCGCTGATCCCACTGTACCAACTGAGGTTCTCGACTTCGATATGTAAAGAGTGCGGTTGGGATCTTTGTTCTGAAGAGTAACTTTATCGAGAACATCGGTTCCCCATACTCCGGCAAGACCGGCATAAACCGTCGGGTCGCTGGCCCACCCGGGGCCGAAGGCGCTGGTCAGCTCGGCACTGATGTTTAGGAATTGGACTTGATTCGCCCCATCGGCAGATCCCGTAGCGCCACCGCGATATTTAATGGCGGCATTACCGAGATTTGCATAGATTGTATTACCGCCTCCTTGTTTTTGAAAAAACAGCACCAGATCTCCCGGTGAGTAGTTCGTGTTTTGAGCATTGGCGGCAGTAGCAGCAAGGCAAACCGCAACAGCCATTGAGGATAGAGATAGGGATGATATATTTTTCATGATCGTTTTATAGTAATTAAATCTTTTCAGGCGAAGAGGGAATTAATGGCATTTCAAGCATTGTGAGGAAGGTCGCAGCACCCATCAATAGGGAGACAGGTTCTTGAAGAACGCAAGTTCCGGGCAACCCTAACAATATGACGAAATCGTCACATTGCGGCTTTTGGAGTCTGACTAAGTCTTGAGCTTCTGGCAGAATCGGCCGAGGAGGCCCATTAGGGGCGGGTAACTTTGAGGTGCCCGAAGAGCTTGTCACCGATCACGGCGCTTTTAGGGACTGTGACTACGATCTTATCTGCATTGCTGCCGTTCCCTTGGACGGTGTAAGATGCAGGCCCCGCGGTATAGGAAGATGTGCCTGAGCCTCCATTTGAGCCGGCAAGGGTGAAGTCGGTCCAGCTCGTCAGACTGTTGCCATACTGAAAATGGAGGGTCGAGTTAGTTTCTGAGATGTCCTTGCGTCTAAATGTAAAAACGCAGCTAGTTCCCGAAGTATCGACGGTTGGCAGATAAGACTGACCCGAGCTATTAAACTGGCTTGATACTCCGGGGTCGCTGGTGAGCACAAACTCCATGAGATTGGACATGCCATCGTTGTCAGGATCTGCTGAAGGCATTCTTTTGGCATCCGTATCCAGCGCAGGGAATCCGAGCACCCACGTATCGTAACCTGTGGGAGGGGTAAGGAAGGATACCTTACCATTGGTCCCCACGGTCACAGTTCCTTCAAAAGAGCCTACGCGGAGACTTCCCCCGACTTGTCCCGAGATGGTGTTCTTGGCAAGGACTCGATAGAGATCTAGGGCGAATTCCACCGAGCCGGCATACCCGAAGGTGCCGAAGCTCGTTGCGCTGCCGCGCTGTTGGATTCCACCGTCAAGGTTGCCACCCATGGCGGCCGCTTGAATTCCCGGGCTGAGGAATGTATTCTGGTCGTCGATTTGCGAAATGCTCGTAGGGGAGACGGCAACTTGTGTGCTGTAACTGGTTTCCAACACATTGTTTTGTGAAATGATACCTGAGGCGGCGTCTGTCATTGCGTTGCTGCCAGGATTGAACATGTCCCGCGCGGTCGAATTCGCCGAGCCGACGGTTCCCACGGCACTGCGTGACGCTGAAACATACAGGGTGCGGGCCGGGTCTCCGTCTTTGAGGGTGGAGCCGAGGGAACTGTCGTCGTAAACACCGGCAAGGCCCGCATAGATGTCCGGGTCGCTTGCCCAACCCGCGCCAAATGCGGATGTTAGAGTGGCGCTTAAATTGAGGAATTCCACTTTATTGGCACCGTCTGGTCCCGCCGCAGCGCCGCGGAAAACCGTGGCGGCATTGCCGAGATTGGCGTAAATTGTATTGGTATTGCCGGGTTTTTGGAAGAACAGGACGAGATCCCCCGGCGCATAGAAAGCGTTTTGCGCGTGGGCGGTAGTTGCGGTCAGGCTGACCGCTAAAGAGATGGTAGTTAGAATGCGTTTCATGTTGGGTAAATGAGGATTTGGTTTTTCGAACTTGGATCCAAGCGTAGATGAGGTTGTCCCACATGGGCTGTAGGTGCCGTCTTGCCTCCGTGAATTTCAGAAGCCGCCGGGAGGCTATGAAATGCCGAACTCCCGGCAAATCCGGCAATGCAACGAATTCGTCACCTAATCACTATCGAAGTGTCAGCTTGCCGAAACGCAAAATCTGGGCGGAAGCCAAATCGAGAGCGGACGTGACTAGAGTGACGAAATATTCACATGAAAAACATACGAACAAAGTGCTCGATGGCCATCCTCGCGAGGCTGAAAGGGGTGACGAATCATGAGTTGATCATGTCTTGGACAACCCGCTCGAAGTTCTAACGGCAACACACACCAATCGACAAAAACTAAATCACCATGAAACACCACATCAAACGTTACGCCTTGGTCATGGCGTCGGCGTCCATCTTGGCGGCCTTCCCAGCCACCGCGGCCAATTCGTTCTACGCACCTGGCGATCTCGTGCTCTTCTTCCAACAAGAGGGAGGCACTAACACCATTTATGCCGATCTCGGCAACGCAGCGACGCTCTATCGCGGATCTGCCGCAGGAACCGCTGGCCAAGGTTCGCTGACCCAAGGTAACATTCTTAATCTCAGTTCCACCTTGGTCAGCGCTTTCGGTGCCAACTGGGCAACTGATCCTTCGATCTACGCCGGTCTTGCTGGCGTTTACAGCACGGAATCTTTGGGTTCCTCTGTCGACCCCGGCGGCGATCCTGACCGCACGCTGTATGTTTCCGCAGCACGCAATACGGTCGGAACCGTCGGATCGGCGAGTTCGACCGCACGGGATATGACAAACAACAACGGTATGACAGAGGCAGCTTCTGGCATTCAATCACAAAACAATGTCTTTGCAACCCAATACAACGCACAGGTCACCATCTCTCTAACAAGTATTTCGCAAATCGACGATCAAAATCCGTTCCTAACCGCTGGCATCCAAGGCACCGCGATGAACAGCCTTCAAGGCGGTATTCAGCAAAAGGGCAGCGCCACCGCGTTCGGCACCTACGCTGGAGACGTCGGAAGCGTTGAGTTCTCGCTCGACCTCTATCGAGTTCTCGCCAAGACGAATGCCGCCGGACAAGTTCCTGGTGCCCTTCGTGCCGGTTCCTTTGAAGGGAACGTGACTGTTGGCACCGATGGCGTCGTTTCCTTCCTCGTTCCTGAACCCTCATCCACTGCCATGATCGGCTTGGCTGCTGGGGCACTCGTGCTCCGCCGTCGCCGTCGTTCCGCTTGATTCACCTGAACTCCTGAAAAAATACAACCAAACCAAATACATGAAACCTAAATACTTCATCGCGGGACTCTCCGCCATCGCCTTCACCGCCACCGCATATGCCGACGTGGAAGTCAACATCACCGGAGCCACCGCGTTCCGTGCCTCGGCCTTCATCGCGATTAAAGCGAAATATGACGTCGGAAACGGCGGCGTGGACTATAAGTATGGCCACAACGGCGTCACTGGCGATTTGAACGCAAGCAACCCCCTTGCCACCACCGCGATCTTCAGCGGTAACTTTCCGGGTGTCCCCGGCACCACCACCATCCGCTGCACCTTCAGTGGCTCGGTAGAAGGCATTCGTTCCTTAGTCGGAGTCACAGATCCCCTGCCTCCAAAATATTACAAAACCAACTTGCTGACCGGGGGTTCCCCGACCGACGGCGGGAAAGAGTATGCCGCATTGAGCACCGCTTCAGGTAACGTGGAGACAGCCACCTCCCACATTGCTTTCTCGGATGTTAGCAAGGCTTCGACGCCCTATGGTTCATTCTCCCTTCTGCCCGGCTCACCTGCTGCTGGCGTAATCGTCTTCTCGATGGTCACTAACGACGGATCGGCAATCACCAACGTGACAAGCCAACAATTCCGCGCCCTGATGAGCGGCGGTCTTCAACCTCGCAGCATGTTCACCAACAATGTGAACGACAATCCAGACGGTGACACTCCGGGCGCAAACGCAGGCTATGTGTTCGCAACAGGTCGTAACGACGGTTCCGGCACCCGCACCACCTATCTGGCGGAAACTGGCTTCGGCATTGTCAAAACCGTCAAACAATATGTGGTGACGGCGGCTTCTGGAGACCAACTCACCTCGATTCGTTTGGTTCCACAGGGCGGCGTCGGCGTCAACGTTGCTTACGCCTCCACCGTTTGGGGACAAGACTTGGCAGGCAATGGCGGCTACAGCAGCGGCGGCACCGTGGCCACGGACATGGGCAACAAGGGTGCTTCGGTCAATGTTTTGAACGCTGCGGGCAGCACGGTTCTCAGCGGCATCAAAGCCGATCTTGTGAGCTGGCTTGGGGTTAGTGATGCCATTAAACTTCGCAATTTAGGTGGCTCGCTCATCGGCTACAACGGCGTGACTCTGTCGGAAATCGCGGCTGGCGGAATCGACCTTGGAAACAACGACGTGAAAAAAATCGTCGAAGGCACCTACACCGCGTGGGGCTACGAAAACATGTATATGCGTAACGATGTCGCCCCCGGAAGTGACGTGGATAGCGTCTATACCACCATCAAGGCTGCGCTTCCCGCATACTTTGCCGCAGCAGGGCTTCCAATCTCCGGCATGCACGTCGGCCGTCCAGCCGATGGTGGCACGGTTGCCCCGTAATCCGGCCTTGCCTGCGGACATCCGTTTGTGAACGTTTCTTCACAACCATCGCCCGCAAGTAAATCCCACCTCAAGGCCGGCATCGGAACCTCCCGATGCCGGCTTTTCATTAGAAATTGCGACCCTCCCCATTCTCATGCGCTCCACCTATCTGACTTTGGCCGCCATCATTCTGCTCATCCTCTGTGCCATCCTCATCATCCGACAATCCGGGATCAGTGACCGAAACTCCACGCTAGCCGGGCACCAAGGAAATCCAAGCCAAGCTCAAGGCGGCAAAGTCCCAGTCGGGACAGCCGCCCACTCACTTTCGCGGATTCGGACTGCTGACGAATCACCGAAATCAATTTCCCCATCCTCCCCTGCAAAGTCCTCGCCCGGGATTCAATTGTCTGACGAAGTGCGGCTACCGGCAGTGATTCTCGCGCTCAATGCTGCGGAGAATGATCCTGGATCCAAAGTGCCCCCTCCTATCGCAGCCGCCATGCGAGGGATCGTCACCACCTTCTATCAAGACTTGGCCGATAGCGTCCGAGAAACCAACGCCGATGGTTCCCATACCGCGCCCTCTGACGAGGATACCATTTTGATCAAACCTGGCCCTGCGGTGGAACGCGCGCGTGAACGGGCAAACGAGACTTACCGCGCTCTATTTGGCGAGGAGGCCTACAACCAGATGACCCTGCACGCAGCGCTGGAGGCCCAATTGCCTACGGACGGAAAATGAAATCCATCTGAGTCGCGTCTGATAGAGTCAGTGCGCTAACAGCTTCATTTTTTCAACGCCATCCGCAACTCGGATGCCTTGAGTTTCGCGTCGTCCAGCTCTCCGGGTTTCAGGCTCGGCACCGTGTCGGCCAATGTTTTCTGAGCCGGGACATCGAGCTGATCGGAAGCGATCAATAGCCAAGCTAAGGCTTCTATTCGGTCCTCCTTGTTCCCGACCAGCGGCCCTATGAGGGTTCCCAAATTTCTCTGGGCCTTGGCGTAACCCTGCATGGCAGCCTTGCGATACCATGATTTGGCAGAGACGACATCCATGGACACTCCGTTTCCGGCTTCATACATGGCACCGAGCATATTTTGGGCGTCTGCAATCCCGGTTTCACAACCGGGCTTCAAATAATCGATAGCCTTCTCGTAGTCTTTTGATGTGCCGTAATCGCCGTAGAAGAGAATTCTTGCGTAAGTTAAACCGGCTTCGGGAAGTCCTTGATCGGCGGCTTTTTTGATCCATTGCAAGGCTTCTTGGAGAATTGGATCGCTGTCCTTGGAATCGCTTTCTTTTTTATTAGAAAGGAGGGTTTTTCCCAAGTTCAACTGTGCTTTGGCAGACCCTTTTTCCGCGCCTTTGCGGAACCATTCGGTCGCTTGTTTGTCATCTTTGGGCACGGCGATTCCGTTACTGTAAAAATAACCGACGCCTCCGAGCGCCTCGGTATTTCCCTGTGCGGCGGCGGATTTCATCAGTTCCAGCGCCTTTTCCACATCCTTGGGCACTCCCTCACCCCGCAGATAGGCCCGGCCAAGTTGGAATTGGGCTTCCCCGCCATCGTTCACGGAGGCTGCGGGCTTTTGATCATCGGCCCCAGCGGCGGAGATTCCGAAAAATAACAGAAGTATGACAGATGGGGCGAATTTCATATCCCGTTCTTTAGAGGGGCTGTTCTTTCTTTTTATCCTCATCTTCGTCCGCTCCGCCGCCGCCGTAACCGATGACTTCCACAGTGATGATCGACAAGGCTTCCGCGCCTGGCTTCTGATCCGGTTGCTGTTCGGCTCCCGGCTTGGGAAGCGTTGCCCCGGCTGCGGCTGCGGTGTTTCCGGCTGCCGTGACCGTGGCTACACTGGGCGCGCTGACGCTGGCGGGTGCGGCTCCCACACTCGTGCCGCCTACCGAGATGTTACCGGAATTCAGGACGACTTGCGCGGAGATGTTCAGGTTCCCCGTTACCCGGATGCCTGCGTCGCCCGCATCCACAAATCCGTTAGGAGCGATGAGATCGACGTTACCCGCTTTTACGCCTTCGACGGAAGCGAGGACGCCGATGCCGCCGCCGGTAGCGAGGCCACCGAGGTCGGTTTGGACGTCGGCGCTGGAAATGTCGATGACTACCCGTGTGGGCGGCGCGGTGACCACCGTTTTGGGGGAGGTGCCTGCGGCGATATTGCCTTGGGACGACCACATCGTAATGTCACCGCCGCGGAGGGTGAAGATCCGGGCTTGGCCGATTTCAACATCCCCGTCGGTGAAGGTGGAAATCGAGCCGCCGTATTCAGTCACAATGCCGGGAGGGGTCAGTGGATTGCCGAAAATCGAATTGGCCATCGCAATCCCTCCGCCGGGAACGCCGATGCTGATGGTGCCGCCGGTGGTGGTGCGGATTTCTCGGGCGCGGGTGAGGATTTCACCGACGCGCTGGTCCTTGCCGAACAGGGTGTGGATGGCTTGGGTGCCGGTTTTGTAATTGCCTTTTTCCGCAGCGTCGCGGCCGGTTTCGCGGAGAATTCCGTAGAATTCCTCGAGGGCGACAATCGCCTGCTGTTCTTCGGTGAGATCGCTGAATTTGCCGGTCCAATGCAGTTTTTTCAGGTAGGCGGAATCGGACGTATCTTCGAGCTGCTTGGCATATTTCTCGATAAAGGCGGTGAAATCCATGTCGCTCAAGGCGAGTCCATCCGCAGCACCCGAGCTGGCTGCCGCAGAGACGCCGGCGAGCGCGATGATGTCCGCGCCTGCAAAGGGCAACGACAGGTTGCGGGCATTTCCGATGCTGGTGATGCCCACTCCAGTGCCGTCGGTGAAGTTGGCGCCTGCACCGAGGTCAAGATTCCGCCCGCCGAGAACTTCCAATACTCCGGGGCCGTTGATCTGGATATCTCCGGCTAGAGCATTGGTGAGGTCTCCTGTGACCGTGCTGCGCGGGTTGTCTCCCACCACGTTGCCGAGGGCGACGTTTCCAGCAAGCGCGCGAAGGGAGCCGTTTTCGTTGAAGGGAATGATATCGCGGCCTGCGGAGACCAGCGAGACATCCGTTGCGGAAACGTTTTGCAGGTAAAATGCGACGTCCGTAATGTCTTGGTCGGCCATGATCCGCGCCGCTTTTGGCGAGAACAGCGTCAGGCCGGTGATGTCCCCGCCCGCAGCGTAGATGCGCACCGGTTCCGTATCACCTGCATGAAGCAGCGATTCCGCATGGAGCGCCTGTTTCACCGCGCTGGTGCCAGCGATTCCCTTGGTGGAACCTGTTTCGCTGAGCGAGAGACTTAGGGCTTGGAGGATATTTAATTCGCTGAGGGTTTGATTCGTCCGCGACGGACCTGCGACGACCTGATAGGCCAGTGGCGAGGTAACGGCTGGGATCAATTCTGCGGATGTGTCAGACACGTTGATGCTGGCGTATGTCCAAATTTGATTGGGGATGCCGTTTGATCGACCGGGGCCAGTATCTTGCAGTCCGATGATTCCGCCGTCGGCAACTAGCTCCAGGCTTCCAGTGACGGAAGGAAACAAGGTCCAACTACCGACTAAATTCACATCGCCCGCGAATGAGGTGCTGCTGAGATTCGGTGCGCTCAGTTTAAACACTTGGCCAAATTTCGCTAGATCCAGTTCCGCAAGACGCAGCCACGGTTGGAAGTTGGAGGCATTCGACGAGGAACCTTCTCCGGTAAATAGATTTTGCGAACTGAACCAAGCACTCAGGATCGGGCGGGCGGAGGCTCCGTCTGGCAGATTGATCGCGTTGCGATGGGTCACATCGCCACCATACGACGAGACAGTGGCCCCAGCATCAGCCGAGTAGGTGTTGAAATAAGTCTTATACCAAAACTTGTTATTGATTCCCTGAGGAAGGAGAAACGGATTGGTGACCGGACCTAGCAGAACGTCACCCCGCGCGGCGACATCGAAATGTGATTTCCCGACAAAGAGGGTCGTCGGCAGCCAGGTAAGCGGATCTAACGCTGCGGAGCCGCTCAGAATTCCAAGCGAGGGTGACCGCGATGCATTGGTGGTGATAGTGCCACCGGCGAACAACGAACCCTCGCCTCGCTCGACATAATAAACTCCACCGTCGATATTCCTGCCCGCCGTCACGGTGACGTCGCCGCCTCCAAGTTCTAAGAGTTTCGTGGAATCGGGGGCCAGATTTAGATATTCGGGTTCAGTCGTGGAACCGGGCGTGTAGGCAGGATTTTTTTCTCGGCCGGGCATCCGCGCATTGGTGGGAGCTACGGCATCGACATTCACGATGTCGTTGCCAGCTACCAAGCTCACATTGCCGCCGCCGAGCGCGCCGACGCCTTCGAAGAAGTTGCTGTAATCGACCCACCAAGTTGTGGAAGTGGCGGTATCGTGGATGTTTTCCGGGCTTTGAATGCTTGGGGTAGTGCCGAATCCTCCGTCTCTGGCGAAGAGGCCCGTTTTGGGATCTACATATCCGCGGCGATAGAGCCAATTCGTCGGCATTTGGCGGCTCGAATCGGTGGTGAGGAGGCCATTGATTAAGGTGTAGCGGCCAATGTTCGCTTGGGCTTGAAGTGATACGTTCCCACCCGCCATCGACCAAGCAGGCTGGGTGATTTGCTGGATTTCGCCCAAGGTGGATCCGAATCCTCCCTGAAGCGGATGGTTCTCTGCCGAATCTGGAATCACTGGCAGGACGAAGTCATTTTCACCATAAATCGTGGTGGGTACTGGCAAGGCCACTCCGGCGGTGTAAATCGTGGCGAATTGGTTGCGGAGCTGCACATCACGTCCGGCGTTGACGGTGATATCTCCCGTGCCGGTGCGGACCACTTCGTAGCGGGTTCCCTGGTTAAAGGAAAAGGTCGAGATCTTGATGGTGTCAGCGGTTTGGCCTGAGCTTCCTGTCGCAGCGGAGACATCGAATGAGGAAGGATTCGGCACGGCTGGATAGAATTCACCGACAATGACCGAGCCTTTTGAGGGCTGCGTGAGATCGAGTGCGGTGGAGGAAACGACATTCCGGAAGTTACTGGCGTTCACATCCGCACCTGCGGTCAAGCGGTAGGACCATGACTGGGTGTTGATGGGCAGAAGGCTGTCCGAGATGGACATCAATTTTCCAAGCCACATCAGGGAATGCCCGCTGTCTTCGAAGGTCACGAGACTGAAATCAGCCGGAGTGAAACCATCGCTGAGAGTATTATTAAAAACGATGTCCCCGCTGGCTCGTAAGGTTAGCACGCCCGGCGCGGAGAGGCTCCCATAGCGGAAGCCGGAAAGATCCCAATCGGCACCAGTTAGAGCTTCGGGATCGGAGGACCCGAAGTCGGAATTGTTTGCGAGGCCGAGAACGAGATCGCCAGTGAGGTTCACCATTTCCACGCCGGGGCTGATGACCAGAAGCGAGTCCAGAGTGCTACCGGCACCGTTGAGGAGCTTGCCACGCATCGCGATTTCGTTGGCGTTCCCCACGCCTGCCGCACCGAGAAAGCTGATAGAGTCGGTGTTGATCAGATCCCGTTGGGCGGTATTCAGAACTCCACCCAGCGGTGTGTAAACTTTGTAACCTTCGGCGACGACGGCGGAAGCGCCGGTGATGTTGCTTTGGATCGCGTTGATTTGGATGCCATCGTTCGCAGCGGTGCGGGGTGCGCGGAGATGAAGCGTGCCGGTGAATTTTCCTCCGAAGGCGCTGGAACCGGGGGTGGTATAGCTGCCGGGAATGTAGGTGTTCACGCCGAGGAGAATTTGCGAGCCGGATTGCAAATCGAGCAGGGCCTCGGTGTTGGCGATGCCGTCCTGCTGGGTTCCCGCTTCGAGGAGGATGGAGCCACCTTTGCCGGCGGTGTTGAAATCCTGGCCAGTGACGTTAAGAACGGAACCCGCCACGAGGGTGAGACTGTCCCGCGCTGCTAGGGAAATCGAGCCGCCGGTTTGCCCGGAGGCGTTGATCGTGCCACTGACTGCGATGCCCCCTTGATCGGCTGATAGGGAAAATTCGTGGCTGAGATTTACATTGCCGATGGTCACGTCTCCGTTGCGAATTCTGAAACTTCGCGAGGCGGTGAATCCTCCATTATCCAGCGCGATGCTGATTTCATCGAATGATGCCAACCCCGTTTCAGTGAGCGATCCCACGTCCAACAGAAATTTTCCTGCGGTGCCGCTGACGCTGCCTAACTCGCCAACGCCGGCTTGTCCGTGCATTTTTCCGTCATCGGTGAAAATGCCTTCCGGCGCACTCACGCTGACCGTCCCGCCGTTACCACCGACCATGGACGCGGCCACGGAAACATCGCTTCCGGCGGCAAGCGTCACATCGCCGGTCACCGATTCCAAATTGATCGTTCCGGCATCGGTGAAGCGGATGAGGTCGTTAAATACCTTCGCGATGCCTGCGACTGATAGATTGCCGCCGACTTCAAGCGGGCCGTCAATGGCGCGAAGAGTAATTTGGCCACTGGGAAGGAGGATGTCGGTATTCGCGTTGAGGCTTGTGCCTTGGATTGTTAGGTTGGCACCGAGTCCGCCTCCCATGGCCGGAGTGGTGCCGCTCCGGTCGAGCGAGACCGTGCCTCCCGCGACGATGGAATAGGTGGCGGCATCCGCGCCTTCGATCAGCGGAGTGAGAGTTTGTAGATTCCCGGTTGTGGAAAAAGTCCCATTTCCATCGAAGGAAATCCGGTCAGAGGCAGCGAGCGAGAGATCTTGGTAGCCTGCAACCGCAAACCCGTTCGCACCCAAGTGAATCGTTCCGGTGACCACGTTCAGACTCCCCGAATTCACTGCGGGTGCGATGGCGGGCGTCGCAAGCACGGAGTTATCAAAATGCACGTCATTGGCTCGGATCGTCACTGCACCGGTGCCTTGCTGATAGCCGCGGACGCCACTACTGGAAAAAGTGATCGTCTCCAGCGCGGGTCCGCCGATGCTGCCGGTGCCATAAAAATCGATGCTGCGGTAACTGTGCAAAGTAAGCGCCTTGGCCTGTTGCACATTGTCGAGCGTCAAGCCAGCCAAGGTCAGGTGATTGTCGATCAACGAACCATCTAACACGCCGTTGGCGTCATCGAATACGACGCTAATCTGTCCGCTGCCGAGGGTGAGATTTTCCGCGTCGATCCGGGCTTCGGCAGATAGAATCGTGCCGTAAGTGGAGTCTAACAACACCGAAGGGCCCGCGATTTTCACGGCTGCTCCGATCGTCATCAAGGGCGAGGTAGAACCTGTTAGCCCATCGCGAATGACGGTCGCTGCAGGATCGCTGCTCACGCGTAGCAGAGTGCCGTCGCCATGGATGAGAAACGTATCCGCCGCTGCTTCCGATTTCCCTGCCGATGCAATCGAGGATCCGTCAGTGAGAGTCAGGCCACCGCGAGAGGCGAGAACGATTTCCTGACCGGAGAAAAGATCGCCGGGATTATCCAATGTTAGATTGGAAGTCCGGACGTCGATGGTGGTGCCGTCTGCGCCCTTGGTGCGAACTCCGCCGATTAACAGACTTTCCACGCCCCAAGAATCAAGGACCGCCGTTTGCAGGGCAATGCCGGTGCTTGCCGGGTCACCCCCGCTGCCGATCAGCGTGATGTCTGCGAAGCTACTGATGTCCACCGCCGCACCGCGCCCTTCGGATTGGGTGAGCAAACTCCCGCCAAGCTGCAATGTTACATTGCCATGGAATGCGGCATAACCCGCATCGGCGGGAATCAATTGCGTGGCCCCCGTGGCGGTGACGAACTCATCGGCCGTAGCTACCGCATAAGTGACCCGGTTCATGACGACCTTCGCGGACGCGATTTCAAATCGGGATCGCACCGCAGAAGTCTCGTTGGGTAAATTGAAGGAATTGGCGGCGTATCCGGAGACATAGCTGGCACCGTCGGCAGCCTTCAGCGTCTCGCCCCCCACGCCTGCGACCGGCGTCACGAGAAACGCGCCCTTGAGGACCGCATAAGCCCTTGGTAGCAGGGTGTAAGTGCCTGCTGGAAGTCCGTCACTCGCCTCCAAGGTGATGGAGTCGCCAATTTTCAGCGTGCTGCTCACATACCCTGGATTTCCCGCCAGCGAATCAGCATTCGAGCCAGTGTTGAACGCACCAAACGGGGAAAATTTCGAGTCGAAGCCCGGCACAATGGCGTAGGATTCCGCGACCTTCGACCAATAGAGATTGGAACCCGGAGTCTGCCCGCTTTGTCTCACTCGCGCGGACCAGGTTGCCCCTTGGTAGGTGACCAATGCACCGGGCTGATAGATAGTGCTGCCGCCCCATTCCGCAGAGGCGGTTCCCAGAAGATCCTTGCTGCCGCCGTTTCCAGGAATCCAGCGGGTTGCTAGAAGATCCCCACCGCCGCGCAGATCCACAGTCGCCCCGGGAGCCATCGTAACGCTATCCGCCGAGAGGAAAACCGCTTTTTCCGGCAGGCCAGACAGGGTGACATTGACGCCTCGCGGATCGATCCATGTGAGTCCGTCCGGACTAATGCCGAAGGGGATTTCCAGATCCTTGGCGGAAACCGAGGTCAAGCTCCCGTCCGTGAGAGTCACGTCAAGCGTGACCGGGGTGGCGATAGTCGATCCGGCGATGAAATTCCGAGGCGCGTCCAAATCCGCATCGCTCGTGTCGATGTCCCCGCCATCCCAGCCCAGCCGAATCGTGCCCAGCGGTGCACGCAACACGCCCCCTTGATGGATGGAGGATGAGTAGATGGAGAGGCTGCCACCGGCGGACAGCGGGGCATTGTTCGTGCCGGAAGCTTTGATGGAAACGGAACCGGTGCCTTCGGCGTGATCGTAAACGAAGATGTCGAAGTTCGCGAGGGTCGTCGGATAGATCTGCGCGGCTTTCATCACGAGGTCGCCCGCCATGCTGAGTGTTCCATTGCCGCGGATGTCACCGCCATCGGCGGTTAGATTCACGCGCCCGATGTTTTG
>JANYFB010000330.1 GCA_025362955.1 Akkermansiaceae bacterium | reverse complement strand
TGAAAAAGGCTTGATGGCCTCAATGCCGATCCGCACCCTCGAAGGCGGAAAATGGGAAGTCGTCCAAGGCGTCCCCATCGACGCCTTCAGCCAGGAAAAAATCGACTTCACCATCAACGAACTCAAGGAAGAGCGGGATGCCGTCAAGGATTTGATTCCCGGTTGATCCATGGAGGAGGCTGTCCGAAAAATAGCCGAAGGCAGGGCTTGACCTCCGGGCGGTCCGCGAGAATGGAGAGTGAGTGGCCGCTCATGAACGGAGATGCGGCGTTGTCGGCGTGTCGGTCCATTTCCAGACAATTCGGCACTGATTCGTGGCGATCCTAGCCCCCGATTCCGCCCCTGCAAGGCGTAGGAACGGGGAAATTTCCGGCTGTCGGGGAATAGCCTCGCCAACCTGACAAGCGTGACCAAGATGGGTCGAACGCTCTGAAAAAGCATGTCCCAGTATGAAAATTCTCGGTCCCCATTGATCAGCTAGCCTGATCACATCCAGTCTTCCTCCACACCATCATCATGAACACGTCTTCCAAAACACCTGCCATAGCCCTCGGTCTTATGGTGATCGCAGCCCTTACAGCGGTCGTATATTTCCTGGTGGGGGTCGCCCCGCCGGAAATCGCTAACAAATGGTATGATTTGGCCCGGAAAATCACCAAAGATGTTGATGATGTGGTTCATATCCGCCCGCGAGTCACGTTTGGTGGAATTACGCTGTTGAAGGAGAGCAACTCAATTAAAGAATTGTCCACCACGGAAAGGAACTTCGACTGCACCTATACATCGGAAAATACATGGATGGGCAGCACAAAACGCATTGAACTCAAAGGCAGCTTCGTCGGGAAGGCTGGTTATGATCTCGTTCAACCGTTCTCCATCGATATCGCCGCAGACGGTAAGACCATCCGAGCGCACATGCCACCCGTGCAAATCAATTCGGTCGAGCAAGTCAAGATGGAAGTCATGAAAGACGAGAACGGAATATGGAACAAAATCTCTCCACAGGAACGGGAACAAGGCATAAACGCCCTGCTCGGGCAGGCTCGGAAGAGCTTGGAAAAAAGCGGTATTCTTAGAGAAGCGGACGAGGCCTTCACACGTCAGTTGGAGGAGGCAATCCGTAAGAGCGCACCTCAAGGTGTCGAAATATTTCGCGAGCCTTTATCCTGAACCAATGAAAATTCTCAAGAGCCTTTTCATCCTGATTTCAGGCCTGCTGTCAGGATTGTATCTCCTGAACATTGGCGCGGGTATCGTCGAGATCATCCCGGACAACCTTCCGGGAGTCGGAAATCTCGATGAATTCGGCGCATCCCTGATTTTTCTCAACTCCCTAGCCTACTTCGGTCTAGATCTTCAGAGAAGGCCACTCCCCAAAGCCAATCTTAGCTCACGCATCCTCAGGGAGGATGGCAACGAGGTCAACTAAACTTCAAGCTGTCACTCTAGCTTATCGTTGAACTACATTACGAATCACATGACACTCTCCCAGGTACGGAGCGTAATCCGAGTGGCTTTCTTGGAAAGGATCGATCAGTTGGCCGACGACGATAGGGCCATCAAACTTTGAATTCTGTGACTGATCCGGAAGACAACAAGTGGACGATTCCAGATCTGATCGACTTCGAGCTCTGGGTTCGGGAGGAAATCGAGGTCACTGACGCAAGCAAGGCGGAACGTAGGAAAGAAAACCAGACGCTCTATGCGGCCTCGAATGGTGAACAACGTCGGGATTACTTCCTGAGATGGGTTCGTGCCAAAAGGACGGTCCGCCATTCCAACTCCGAAAGTGTCGGCACCATCGCGCATTCTGGTTTCAACGCCTCAGCCCTGGCCATGGGCTTGTTGGGTGCCATCCTCGGCTTCTCTGTAGTCGCAGCCTTCTTCTCCGGATTCCTCCGCGGTACGGGGGAGGCCTCCCCGATCAATGTCGTGAGCTTTGCGGCGGCATGCATTTTCCTCCCATTCCTGCTCACCGTCGGAGCTCTCGTGATCTGGCTCTCCGGGCTCAGCCAGCGCCCAGCCACCCGCTCGCCGACGATCCTACGATTGCTCTATTGGCCCTTGATCAAAATACCTCTCGAGCGTGCGATCCAACACGCGGTTGATAAGGTCAACAGCCGGACCGAATTCAAGGCTGCGAGCCTTATGGGAGATCTGAAGGCGCTTCTCACCAGCCGCAAGAGCCTCCTTTCAAACTACTTTGCGGTGTGGATCCAAGCACTTGGCGTCGGCTACGCGATTGCACTGCCCCTTGCCATCTTATGGAAGAACGCCACCTCCAGCCAAGATTACAACTGGGAAACTAATTTCGAAGACACGATCACCCCGGAGCGTTTCCACTCGGTCGTGTCAGGAGTCGCCGCTCCATGGGCATGGTGGAAAGGTTCTGCCGATGGAGTTCCCAGTCTCACCCAGATCAGGGCTACGGAGCACGTAAAATACGCATCTCAGACCTCAGAAACTGCCGACGCCTGGGGTGTATGGGCGACCTTCCTCCTACTGGCATCGACCACCTACGTCACCGCTCCGAGACTCGCCCTGTGTGTATTGTCAGTCCAAGCCTCCCGCAAGCGTCTGCAACTGGAGTCTTTTGAAGAGGCCCGCTTCGATGAACTTGCTGAAACACTAACAAGACCCATCCTGAGCTGGGAACCACAGGATTCTCCAATCCGGCCTGTGCGCGAAAGCGATGAGGGGGATTACGCACCATCCCAACTCACCGGGAAAACTTGCTTCATCGCAATCCCGGAAGACTTGAGCTCCGAAAATCTGATTCAAGCCGTTCGCGCTCACTTTGAAAAATTGCGGGAATGGCGCTGCACGGATACGGCTCCCCTGCTTTTGCCTTCCGACCCCACGAAACTTCAGGTTGTTATGAGCCGCCTCCCAAATTTAGTGTCACCTTCCAGCGCCACGCGATTCGTCATGATCGAGGACGCCGGCGCTCCGCCCGTGCTCGCCCAAATCCACCTCTTGCAATCGATCCGAACACAGTTGGGGGGGGAAACTGGAATCGTTGTCGCTCTGCTAGGACCCTCCTCCGACGACCCCCTCGGTGATCCGCCTGCACGCGCAGACCTAGAAGCATGGGAACTGAAGATCCGGGCAATAGGTGACCCTAACATTCGCGTCCTCAACTTCCACGCCGACCTGTCATGAAGTCTTCTCATATCCCCAATTTTTGCGTCGTCGGTCAGTCCAACCAAGGTAAGACAACACTCTTGGCCACGCTAACTGAGGACGACCGGCTCACCATCAGCAACATGCCGGGCACCACGCCTGTAGCAACAGAATACCCTGTGGAAGTAAGCGGCGAGAAAATTATGATCTTCTGGGACACTCCGGGTTTTGAAAACTCGGCCGAAACCCATCAATGGTTTCAGAAACATGCCGACCAAAGTAACAACCCGGCGGCGGATTTCATTAAGGAATTCGGGGGAAGGCCCAAGTTCCGCAAGGAGTGTGAAATCTTCAAGCCTATCTCCGAGGGCGCGGCTGTGATCTTCGTTGTCGATTTGTCCCAAAGAGTTCGAGAAACGGACAAGCAGCAGCTTGCCATTCTTCGCCAGTGCCGCAATCCTCGTCTCGCCGTCATTTTTTCAAAGGATGGTAAAGACCGCAATCTGGAGGAGTGGACCCGGCTACTCAATCGGGATTTCAACATCCGTATTCCGTTCAATGCTCACAAAGCTACTTTTTCCGAGCGGTTTCGTTTACTAGATCGGATCAAGACATTGATCCCGGAGTGGGATGAAACGATGGCCAAGGCGACCAACGCCCTCAAGAAAGATCATGAGCGCAAGCGAAGCGAAGCCGTGAGCCACCTGCTTTCGATGCTTCAGGAAATTCTCAAGCTTCGGGAAAAGGAGGTTTTGGAGGCCGACAAGGATCGAGAGGAAATTTACGAAAGTCTCGAGCTGAAGATTCGAAATGCGGTTGTCAATGAAGAGATTTGCTTCCGGGAGAAAGTCCGCGAAACCTTCGGCCATTCCGACGAACACTGGACTATGCCGGAAATTCTGAACAACGACGTGTTCTCGGAGGAAGTCTGGAAGGTGTTGGGCCTCACGAAGGTTCAGCTCACTACAGTCGGCGCCATCATTGGAGCAATCGTGGGAGGTGTCATCGACGCCCATTTGGGAGGAGCGTCGTGGGGAATGGGTGCCGCCATCGGAGCGGCGTTTGGAGCTACTACCGCCCATCTGGGCGCAGGCCGCGTCGCACTCATCACAGTTCCTGGCTTTGTCTTAGGCCCGCTCAAGATTCCTTCCAAGCGGTTTGGTGGAGTGAACGCCGAGGCCAAGGTGCATACCAAGTCGGCGCTCTTCGGCATACTTATCGACCGTGGTCTTCTCTATATCGAGCAGGCGATCAATCGTCCCCACGGATTGACTGATGACGCACCAGTGGAAATCCCTGTGGAGAAGGAACACGAACCCGACACCCCTCCCACATCCCGGCGCAAGGGGTTGGCCAACACATGGTCAATTGGTGAACACAAGACCATGGGCAAGTTTATCGGAACCGCGGCAAAGACTGTGCGAGACCCGATTAAATTGGATGATGCCCGCGCGGAACTGAAGCGGGTAATAATGAAACAGTTCGAGATCCTAACTCTCTCCTGGAACGGGTCCACAGAATCCATATCCGCTCTTAGTTCCGATCATTAAAATCTAGTCACGATGAAACCAGCGACAAATCGGCATGGCTTCATATCTATTAGACTCGACCCGGCATCGTTAGGGACCGAACTGGTGCCGCCTTGGACATTTGAAACATTTCCTCATATGGGATCTATCCGCCGCACCAAGCGATGGTATCGCTTCGAGCAGCGACGAAATTGTCAACTGTTGCGTAAGCGTGGTCTGAAGCGCCTTGCGGATGGGTTTGCTACGGCGGTAGCAAAGCAGTCATATTTCAGGGTTCTATGA
>JANYFB010000325.1 GCA_025362955.1 Akkermansiaceae bacterium | reverse complement strand
CTCTGCCAGCCAGCGCTCTGCCCGCTCCTCGCTGTGCGCCATGATCTGCGGATTTTTCCGGTAGGCTCGCGATGATCGCTTTTTTTCCTTGATGAGCTTTTCGGAAATCCTCCGCAGCTTCTCAGCGAACTCTTGGCTTCCCCAATACCAACCGCGCCGCAGATGGCTGCACCGGGCATCCATTTGCTCCACCACGACCGGCATCCCGCACGTCTTGATCTCTTCCTCCACGGCCCGGCGGTCAAGGCGTTCCACCATTCGCCGCCGACCGGCCACGGTGTCTGGCAGATCGAATCGTTCTAGTCCCTCCCCGGTGGCCAACCATTTCGGGCGCTTTCCGGGCGACAAGGCCCAGCCACCGGTCACGCTGCTCCACGGATAGTCCAGGACACTTTGGCCTTTCTTTGGCAGGACCAACCGCGCCCGGACCGGATTGAGGTGGATGTAGTCGACCAACGTCCGATAGTGATACGTGTCCGCTCCATCCACGACGATCGATTTGTAGCGGTCCCCAAATAGGCGGCCCCAAGCCATGTGGCGCACGTTGTAACGGCGGGTAACCGTATTTTGCAGCCAGCTCATGCCAGCAACCAGATTGGGCTCCGGCGTCTCGATAAAAAGATGATAGTGATTTCCCATCAGCACCCAGGCGTGCACCCGCCAGCCGGTCATCGCACAGGCCTCGGAAAGTGTGGCGAGGAAAAACCGGCGGTCATCGTCGTCATGGAAAATCGTCTCACGCCGATTGCCACGCGCCATGACGTGGTAATAGGCACCGGAAAATTCGAGGCGCAGGCTTCGCGGCATCCGTGTAGACTGCAGCAAAAGTGATTTCTGTCAAGATTTGCACACTGACCCCATTTCCTCTGACCCCATTTCCTCCATTTCCTGACCCCATTTCCCCTGACCCCATTTCCCCAGATTTGCACACTGACCCCATTTCCCCATTTTCCATTTTCTCCGGAGCGTGATTACTCTCCAGAGATCTCAGAGATCTGCCATTGGTGATAACTTGTGGGGATGCAAGATCGGTCAACCGATCCTCCTACTTTTTCGCCCCCATCCCCGTCACCTTGATGTCATACGGGCTCTCGTTCGCATCATTGCTCTTCAAATGAAGCACGGCATCCCTCGTCCCGGCAGCAGTCGGCTCGAAAGTCACATTGAAGCTCGTGTCCTTGCCTCCCGGGACCGTCGTCTTGTTCGGCCTGCCTACCGTGAAATCCTTTTTCGCATTTCCATCGATGGAAATTGACAGGGCGTTCAGATCCGCAGTGCCAAGGTTCTTGATGATAAATTTCTTCGCCGCGCCCTTCATGCCCACCTTCACCGTGCCGAAGCTCTTCTTGCCGCTGCCATCCTTCAAACTGCTTCCCGCCGGTTGCTGCACGTCGATCTCCGGAAATTTCGGCGTCGTCAGTTGCGGCGTAATGACGAACAGTCCCGAAATCTTGTAATAGCCGGAAGTATCGTAGGAGCCGGAGTACAGGATCTGCGCGAACTTGCCATTCGCCGTCATCGTATGCCGCTTGCCGGCATCGGGACCGGGGTCCGCATCCTCATAGGAATCGTCGGCCGGGGTGTTCATCACCAGCGGTTTGGTAACGCCACCGGAGAGGCTCAGGGTGCTGCCTTCCCTGGCCACCAGATCAAAGCTCGTTCCCGTCGTGGTCCTGCGCGCCGCCCACAGCGCCGTGTCGTTTGCGTCGGCCACCCCGCTGCCCGCAAGCCCGCCGGTGAAAAGGAACCACCCGCCATTTTCCAGGATTTTCTTCTGCGGGAATCCCACGGTGACTCCCGCAGGCAAGCCCGCCAGCGAATCGCCCTGGGTCACCAGCGGCACCCATTTCCCGCCCTTATAGATGGCCGTGACCCGCCGTTGTGCCGGTGCCTTGTCGAACACCGCCGTGTAATGGGTCATGATATCCCCGGCCGCATCCATCTGCGAATGATAGGGGACCCCGGTGTCATTCCAGTGGAAACCGTCTCCGCCGTTGGTCACGGGATCTTCCAGCACCACCGGATCATTTCCCAACGTGCGCGTGCCTAACAGGAAATGGTTGTCATCGCCGGTTGAGAGCTTGAAGCTCGTGGCATAGGTCCCGATTTTGCCCGCGGAGTTCGAGGTCATGTTGCTGACGCTCATTCCGTAGCCCGGCCGCGCGGGATCCGGCGGCAGGTTGTAGTTCCCACCCGGATTGGGATAATTGCTCGCATTGATCTCCAGGGTCTCCAGCGGTCCGGTGAGATCCGCGAGGTAGAGTCCGTTGCCCACGTAAAATCCCTGGCGGTAGAAGGCGCATCCCACCAGCGCCCGCCCGTCCTTCGCCATGTGCACCAATCCGCGGCCGGTGATGGTTGTCGTGCCGGGTTGGTTTGGCGTGGTGGTTTCCGGCCCATAGATCAACGTCGGCACTCCGCTCGCGTTCGACCGGTAGCACCGCTCGCCGCTTGAGAAGGCCAGCATGTTCCCGGTGTAGAAGTGGTTCAGCACCGGCAAGTCCGCTGGTGAGGAGAACGAACCGGGGGCGAAAATCTCCGTCCCGAAACTGTTGATCGTGCCGACGTAAATATGCGTCGCCGCCGCGCCCGGACCCGCTTGGTCCCAAGTCAATACCGCGATCTTGTTGTCGGAATTGATCAGGACCTGTTGCACCTTCTGGAACTGGTCCAGCCCGCCCAGCGGTTTAGGCAGCTGCCCGGGCTTCACATAATAGAATCCATAAACGAAGTGGAGTCCGTCCGGCGGGTCGGGCGACAGGCTGCCCTTATAGATGACCGTTCCGTCCTCCATGATCCCGGTCACCATGTCCACCCCATGCCGCTGGTTGTCGAAGTCCGGATGAGGGTCGCCATTCGTCCATAGCAGTTGCCTCGTCGCCGCGTTTGCAAAGGGAATAACGGGAACAGCCAGAGCCAAGGCAACAAAGCCTGCGAACAGCCGGGGGGAGTGAGTTGCCATCTTCGATCACTAATCCATCCCGACGAATTTGCCAAGCAAGTTTGAACGGTTTGTGGGCGACGGAGCAAAAACGGACAGATCATAGCTTTGGATCGACCTCGTGCGGACTTTGGGACTGTCTCCCATCTACTTTGAATAGGACTTGTGTGGACTTAGGTTCTGTCTTTAACGGACTTTGGATCGCACCTACAAACGGCAGGACCAACACGAAATAAAGCACCAGCGCGATCCCTAGCAGCGAAAAGATATACCACGGCCATGGCCCTAGGTGATCGATCAGGCTTGGATTGTCTGGCGGATGCGAGACGAAGGCAAAATTGCTGCCTAGGAAATGATTCACCGTTATGGCGAAAATCAGATAGATCACTGAAATCCCGAAAATCTCCAACGGACTCCTCCACAACGGACGCTTGGGTTGCCAGCCTAACACGATTGGCAGATATAAAGCGGCGATCACCACTGAGAAGTGTTGTACGAAAAACATCACGAACGGCAGCGTCGGAAAACCAATGGTGATTGCAGGAGTAATCAGGGCTTGGAGGGTCGCCGCAAGGCCCCAGAAATAAGTCAATGAACACAGCCAAGGACGTCGCGTGATCAGGGCAAAACCCGCAGTCATCGCCGCGAAGTCACATAGGTGCAGCGGCAGGATATTGTCGATGCTTTTTGGTACATCCACCGTGAGCCATGCCGCTTGGACTAATGGATAGACACTCAGATTTAAAAAAGCCAGCAACGCGGTCGCCACCCGCTGGTTCGTTCCCCCGCGTTTCCCCACCTGTAAAAACACCACCGCCATTACCGTGCCAATTCCTAGCGCGATGAAATGTTCAGGTGTGAATGGATGGAAAACGTGGGGCATTAAGAGAGTTGATAGTGGATGGTTGATGGGAGGAGGAAGATTATATTCATGACGTATAACTTCTAATGTATAACCAATAACTTGTTCAACTTTTCCCTTCCCCGATCTCTGCGATCGACGGTTTTTGATTTAGGAAAACCTCGCGGGCGATCGCCTGCACCTCCGCATCCGTCACCGCCATGATCGTCGCCCGCCACTCGGCAGGCGAGGGGACGAATCCGAAATCCAGCACGCCTTCACCTGCCCATGCGGCGTGGGCACCGGTCGATTCAAAGGCGAGTTTGCTCTGGGCGATCGTCAGCCGTTTTGCCCGGTCCAGTTCTCCGGCGCGCGGGCCGCTAGTGAGGAGATCGTCGATTTCCCGGTAAATGCAGGCCAGCGCCTCGTCCCGCGACTCCGGGTCCAGTCCCGCGCTGATTTCAAAGGCCCCGGTTTCTTCAAAGAATGTCACATCGCTGCCGATCTGATAGCAAAGCCCACGTTCTTCCCGCAGCTCCAAAAATAGTCGCGAGCTCGCCGATTCACCTAACATCATGCTCAACATTCGCAGCGCGTGCCGCGATTCCGCATGACGGCCCGGCGTGTGCCAAGCGAGTGCGAGTTGGAGCTGGTCCGTCTCCCGCGCATCCGTGATGGTTCGTGAAACCGCCTTTGCCCGGTCGAACGGAAGCGCCCGTCCGCCCGGAAGAAATTTCTTTGGCAGATGCGGGGAAATCATCCCGACGATCTCGTCCAAAGTGAACGGACCCGCCGCCGCGATCACCACGTCGCTGCGGAAATGATGGCGATTCCTAAACTCTAGCAGCGTCTCCCGGTTGATCTCTGCGATGGATTCCAGCGACCCGGAAATCGCGTTTCCTAACGGATGCTCACCCCACAATGCGCTCGAAATCAAATCCCCGATGTGGTCCGCCGGAGACTCTTTATACATTGTGATTTCCTCGCCGATGACTTCGCGCTCCAGACCGATTTCCGGCTCAGGAAACGTCGCGTGCCAGACCATGTCTGATAGTACATCCGCCAGCACCGGCATCAGGTCCGCCTCGCCGCGTCCTTCGTAAACCGTCTGGTCTTCCGAGGTGCAGGCGTTGAGTTGCCCGCCCGCGTTTTCGATCTCGAAACTCAGCTCGCGCGCGCTCCTCCGCTCGGTGCCTTTGAAAACCATGTGCTCTACGAAATGCGCCAGGCCCGCAGGCAAGTTAGATTCATCGCGGCTGCCTGCGGGAATATAGATCGACAGTGCCGCGCATTCGGAATCCGCCACCGTCGCCACCGCCAAGCGTGGGCCGTTAGGGATTTGCCGCCATTCGTAAATTGCCTTGCTCATCGTAAAAGTGCCTCCGCTAGCGCGAGATCCGCAGGGGTTGTGATCTTCAAATTCGGTCGCGAAGACTCCAAGAATTTCACCCGGACCCCGATCAATTCCAGCGCAGAAACCTCGTCCGTCATGGCCAATCCCCATGCTTTCACCTCAGCGTATGCCTTCATGAGCAGCGGTTTCTCAAAAACCTGCGGCGTTTCCATGAACCAGAGTTGCTCGCGGGGAATCGCCTCGGCGTTGAAATCATCCGCATCGGCTCGTTTCAAAGTCTCGGTCACCCGCCGTGCGAGTGCCGCCGCCCGATGTTCCGTCGCCGCCGCCACGCAGCGGTCGATGTCCGCAGGTGAAATCAAGGGCCGCGCCCCATCATGCACCGCCACATAGGCAGAGGAAATTTCCGTTAGGCCCGCTGCAACGGAATCTTGCCGATTCTCCCCGCCAGCCACGCGCCTAACCGGCTTCGGGAAATTTCCTGCTAGCAGTTGCCAACGATCCTCCGGGCAGACGACCACCACCTCCGCGATGGATTCCGCCGCCAGAAACGCGGCCAGCGTCCTCCGCAAAACAGGCATTCCGCCCAAGGATGCCGATAATTTATCAAACCCCATCCGTCGGCTCGATCCCGCCGCCACAAGGATCGCGGAACAAGTATGGGGAAGGGGAGTAGCTGCCATGCGTGGAGTCTTAGCAGTCCGCTTCCCAACTGGACAATGCCTTTCCGCTGATATAAAGAATCCGTATGTCTGAAACGGCGGTCATCCTCGGCGAAACCTCATGGACACGGATGAGCGAAGGAATTGAAAAAGTAAAAGCCCGTCTCCGCCGAGCCACCGCCCTGCTAGAAGCCGCACGTCTGCCCTACGCCGTCATTGGCGGAAATGCCGTGGCGGCTTGGGTTTCCCGGGTGGACGATTCCGTGGTCCGCAACACCCGCGATGTCGATCTCCTCGTCCGCCGCTCGGACATGGAAGCCATCATTACCGCGATGGCCGGAGGAGGATTTATCCATCGGTCCGTTTCCATCCTCGGCGGAAAAGGCCGGATCGAGATGTTCCTTGATGGCCCCGGCGCAAAGGCCCGCGACGGAGTCCATCTGATTTTTTCGGGTGAAAAGGTCAACCCGGAATCCTTGGAACCCTCGCCCGAAGTGGCGGAAATCGACAACACCCACGTTGACTTCCGCCTCATCGACCTCGAGGCGCTGGTCACCATGAAGCTCACTTCCTATCGGGATAAAGATCGAGTCCATCTGCGCGACATGATGGAAATTGGGATGCTGAACGAGAGCTGGCTTTCCCGTGTCCCGACCTCGCTCCGGGATCGCCTCCAAGCTCTTCTCGATGATCCAGAGGGCTAGCCGGGGCGGTCGTTCTAACTGCCACGTCCAAAGCAAGCCTCCACAATCTCCAATCCAAAAACCCCATTCTGCCATGAACTGCCTCGAAAAACTCATCCGTTACTCCCTTCTAACATTTCCTTTTGCGTTCGCCTCCCACGCGCAGCCAGTGCCCGCACCTGCATCATTCGGCTATGTCCTCCAAGCCGATTCCTTCGCGAAAAATAAAGCGACCGCCATCCAGCGCCTCGCCACCTCAGGCCGCGATTGGATCGTGCTGGATGCCAGTTTTTCCGGCAATGCCGCATGGACCCCTGCCGATCTCACCCTCATCCGGCAAGGCAAGCCCGGGCGGAAAATCATCTGCTATCTCTCGATCGGCGAGGCGGAGGACTATCGACCGTATTGGCATAATAATTGGGTGGTCAACGGCCAACTCACCGCCGCCGCCCCGGCTTGGCTCGGCGCGGTAAATCCAGATTGGCCCGGAAATTACAAGGTCAAGTATTGGGCCGCAGGCTGGCAGGCGATCATGCTCCAAGCCTTGGACAGCGCGATGGCCAGCGGCTTCGACGGCGTCTATCTCGACATCGTGGATGGCTTTGAATACTACGAGCAGGACGGTCATCGCTTCATTGACAACCGCATCAACCCAGAAACCGGCCAGAGCTATCGGCGGGACATGGTGGACTGGGTGAAAACCTTCGCCGCCCACACTCGCACCAGCAATCCTGCCGCCCTTGTCATCCCGCAAAACGGCCCGCAACTCCTCGAACACGCGGATTTCCTTGCCACTATCAGCGCCATTGGCATTGAGGATTTATTCACGAACGGGAACCAACTCCAGCCCAAGGGCGATACGAACTACTCGTTGAGTTTTCTGAAATTGATCACCGCAGTGAACAAGCCCGTGCTTCTCGTGGAATATCCCACCACTCCCGCTCGAAAAACTTTGGTCATAAATAAGGCCCGCCAACACGGCTTCGTCTGGCTCGTCACTGATAGAAATTTGAAAACCCTCGGCGTCTCCGGGTTCTGAAATTGCGATACTGCCGCCGCATTCCAAAGCGACGCTGAAAGCATCACGCCGTCACCGCGCTCCGGTCGTCATTCAGCCCGCTCTTCTCGATGAAGTAATCATACCCACCGGTGTATCTCGTGACGACGCCGTTGTTGATATGCAGGGTTGTTTCCGCGAGCGTCCGAATGAAATGGACGTCGTGGGAGATGAAGACAAGCGTGCCTTCGTAGTTTTTCAGAGCTTGCACTAACGAGTCGATAGAGAGGATGTCCAAATGGGTCGTCGGCTCGTCCATCAGAAGGAGGTTCGGGGGATCGACGAGGAACTTGACGAGGTTGAGCCGGGATTTTTCGCCACCTGATAGAATACCGCAGCGTTTTTCGACATCGGTGCGGCGGAAGAGGAAAGAGCCAAGGATGCTGCGGGCTTCCTCCTCACGAAGAGTGGTGCAGGCGGCGAGGACTTCTTCGAGGACGGTGTTATTCTCGTTGAGGGACTCGGAACGGTGCTGGCTGTAATAGCCGATCTTGGTGGCGTATCCAGGTTCGCGTTTCCCACCGTCGATCGCTAACTGCCCGGCGAGGATTTTGATAAGCGTGGATTTACCCGCGCCGTTCGGGCCGACGAGGACGATGCGGTCGCCGCGCTCGATGGTGAGATCAAGGTCTTTATAAATCCGTTTTTCGCCGTAGGCTTGGCAGACTTTGTTAAGTTCGATGACTTTCTGATTAGAACGCGGCGGCTGGGGAAAATTGAACTTGAAAGGCTTGCGCGGAGTGCGCGGCTTCTCGATGCGGACGAGTTTCTCTAGCGTCTTGATGCGCGACTGGACTTGCGCGGCCTTAGAGCCGACTTGGCGAAAACGGTCGATGAATTCCTGGACGTGCTCGATTTCCTTTTGCTGGTTCCGATAGGCCTGCGTCTGCTGGTCGAAGCGGGCGTCGCGTTGTTCGAGAAATGAACTGTAATTTCCAGTGTAGGAATTGAGCTTGGCGGCGTCCGGGTCGATTTCCACGACGGTCTCGATGATGGTGTCCATGAAATCCCTATCATGGGAGATCATCAGAATCGCGCCGCTGTAATTTAACAGATAGCGCTGGAGCCAGAGCAGCGAGATGAGGTCGAGATGGTTCGTCGGCTCGTCAAGCATGAGCAGATCCGGCTCCATGGTGAGGAGCTGGGCGAGGTGGGCACGCATGACCCAACCGCCGGAGTATTCGCGGGCGGGCTTGTGGAAATCCTCGGTCTTGAAGCCGAGTCCATGGAGGATTTTCTTGGCCTTGGGTTCTAGTTGATAGCCGTTGAGGGCGGTGAACTGGTCTTGGGCGTGCGCAAAATCTGGATGCGATAGATCGCCGGTGGCTTCGTGCTCGCGCATGGTGCGGAGGATGCCGATCATTTCCGGGGTGATACCCATGGCGATTTCGATGATCGTTTCATCGGTCGGCTCACCCGCTTCTTGGGGGAGGTAGCCGGTGATGGAGTATTCGTCGCGCTCGATGGTGCCTTCATCGGGCGAGTCTTCGTCGAGAATCATGCGGAAAAGTGTGGATTTCCCGGCACCGTTCGGGCCGACGAGGGCGACGCGTTCGCCCCAGTTGATGGACATTTCCGCCTCGCGGAGCAGGCAGCGACCGCCGAGGGTTTTCGTAAGCTTGTGAATCGTGAGCACGCTGGGGGTTTAGAACAGGAGTGGGCGGGGGGCAAGGATTTCGGCAGGAAGCTGCAATTGTAAGGAAATGTCTGCTATTGACCTTGACGAAACGGGGGCGGGACGGGCTTGATAGCGCAACCACTACACCTGCATGCGTTTCCCCAACTCACCGTCACTACTCATGCCGCGCGGCGTGGGCCAATTCGCCGCTCTGACCTCACTTTCCATCCTCGCTCTCGCAGGCACCTTGCATGCACAGGATTTCGAGGGGAAAAACATTTCGGACGTCGAGATCCACTACAATGGCGCAAAGAACGTGGATGAAGCACGTTTGCGGAATCTGATGTCGTCGAAAGCTGGAACTCCCTACCGCTCCGAGGGCCTGGATAACGACATTAAATCGCTTTACGAATCAGGTTTGGTCGATGATGTGCGTTTCCTCGCGGAGCCTCATGGAGCCAGCGTGAAATTGATCGCGGAAGTGACGACCCGGCCGATGCGGGGAGGAGTCGGATTCGTCGGTAATACTGTTTTCACTGATCAAAAACTTGCCAAGGAAACCAAGCTGAAAGCCACCGGAGTGATGAGCGACTCGGAAATCCTCGAAGCCCGGCGGAACATCGAAAAATACTATCAGGGATACGGCTATCCGGACGTGACGGTGACCCACCGCACGCAAGCGACCGGCCAGCCAGGCCTATCGGATTTGATTTTCGTGATCGACGAGGGCTCGAAGAATGAAGTTCGCAAGATTCGTTTTGAAGGGATTCACGCCTTCACTGATCCAGAGCTCCGCAAGGAAATGAAGGTGAAGGAAAAAGGCTGGTTTTCATGGCTCACCAAATCCGGTCGTTTCGATTCTAACCAGTTGGATACGGATTTGGATGCCATTCTGGATTACTACCGCAGCAAGGGTTACCTCCGCGCTAGTAGCCCCGGCTTCCGGCGTGATCCCGTCGGCGATGGCCGGGTGGATTTGATCATCCCCATCAACGAGGGGGAAAAATACACTGTCGCTGGGGTGGGCTTCGGCAAGATGACCGTTTTCAAACCGGAAGAACTCTATCCGTCACTCACCTTGGTGGGAAATGCCGCCTACTCCTCGAAAAAAATGCGCGACGACATCACCACGATCCGCAGCTTTTATGGATCGCGCGGTTATGCCGATGCCTTGATCACCCCGGACATCCGCGATGCTGGCCCAAACCGAGTGAGTATCACCTACCGGATCACGGAAGGAGCACGCTTCCGCGTGGGACGGGTAAACATTTCCGGCAATACCAAGACCCAAGATAAGGTCATCCGCCGGGAAATCCCGCTCAAGCCGGGTGATCAATTTAACTCTGTAGAGCTGGACACCACAAAGTCTCGTCTGGAAAATCTCCAATACTTCAGCGAAGTCCAAGCCACCGGTGCTCCGGGCGGGGCCGGATATCGCGACGTGAATGTGCTCGTTGAAGAAAAATCTACTGGCTCCGTAGGGGTAGGAGTGGGATTCAGTTCCATCGACAGCATCGTGGGATTTGTCACTTTGGAACAATCGAATTTCAACTTATTCAACCCTTGGAATTTCACCGGCGGCGGACAGCGTTTTGCGATGAGCTTGCGTGCCGGATCCACACAGTCGGAATTCAGTGTTTCGCTGGTGGAACCCTGGTTCTTGGACCAACAACTCGCGTTGGGTGGAGAACTCTTTTATAAACAATCGTCCTATTTCAGTGATTTCTATGAACAGACCAACGTGGGTGCCGCGATTTCTTTGAGGAAACCACTGGGCAAGAAAAGTTCGCTCAAAGCGGAATATCGACTGGAGCAAGTCAACATTGATTCCAGCGTCGATGAACTGGACTATATCGACAAGAATTTCGTGGGCGATAACGGTAGCCATTCGAAACTTGCCGATGATCGAATCGGCGGGGATTTCCTGCGGAGCGCGGTTTCTCTGAACTATGTCTATGATAGTCGCGATAGCACCATTCAACCCCGTAGTGGCCACAAATTGGATGTCGGCGCGACGCTTGCGGGCGGGGCTTTCGGTGGCGATGACGATATCTTCTCCGTCTCCGCGCAAGGCCAGCAATTTTGGAACCTCAAGTGGGATTCCATCTTGTCCGTCAGCGGAGAATTGGCTGCGGTTAGCAGCGTGACCGGCGACACGATTCCGATCTTCGAAAAGTTGTTCCTCGGTGGTGGCCGCACGCTTCGAGGATATAAATTCCGCGATGTGGGACCACGCGACTCGAACTATACCAATGAAGTGTATGGTGGAAACTCACTCGGATATGTGACCGTCGAATATACAGTGCCTGTCATCGAAACAGTTAGGGCTGCGGTATTCTCAGACACCGGCTTTGTGAATCACGACAGTTGGGACTTTGGTGCGAACGATATTTATTCGGACATAGGTGTAGGTATCCGGTTGAAACTGCCGATCAGTCCCTTGCCTCTCGCCCTCGACTACGCGATTCCGATGTCCACTCCAGACAAGGAAGCTGACAAGGGTGGCCAGTTCAACTTCTCGCTCAGTTCGCAATTCTAAAGCGGTCGGCGGTTCCAGCCGCCATGCCCTTGGTTCATATTCCCGGCGGGCCTCCTTCACGGAGGCTCGCTTTTTTATTTCAAACACACGCCGCGTCCGCGACTCGCAATCCGTCCATGGCGGCGCTGACGATTCCTCCGGCGTATCCCGCGCCCTCACCGCAGGGGAAGAGTCCACCGATTTGCGGATGCTCTAACGTATCGTCCCGCCGGGGAATGCGGACGGGAGAACTGGTCCGGGTTTCAAATCCTAACAACAAGGCATCCTCGGATAGATAGCCCTGCATTTGTCGTCCAAAAAGGCGCAGTCCTTCGCGCATCCGGCTGGTGATCCACTGCGGCAGCAGATCATGCAGCGGGGCGGAATTTGTGCCGGGAAAATAGCTGGTGTCAGGCAGGCTGGAGGAAATTTTTCCGGTGAGGAAATCGGTGGCGCGTTGTCCCGGTGCCACTTGACCCCCGCCGCCGGCGGTTTTCGCGGTGCGTTCCAGTTCTTTTTGAAAAACCAATCCCGCGAGAACGCCGTGTTGAGTGACCAGTGCTTTTAAATCTTCCGGCTCGACCGTGCAGACCAGCCCTGAGTTCGCGAAGGGCGAGTCACGGCGGGAAAGGCTCATGCCATTCACCACGACCTCATCATTTTCCGTGGAGGCCGGAACGATCCAGCCGCCGGGGCACATGCAGAACGAATGCACGCCACGGTTGCGGATCTTCGTCGCCAAGCGGTAGCGGGCCGCGGGGAGTAAACGCGGGCGCTCCTGATTGAAATTCAAATGATATTGGGCGCGGTCGATGAACGGTTGCGGATGCTCGATGCGGAATCCGACAGCGAAAGGTTTAGCCTCTAACAATATACTTTTCGTGGCTAGCAGGCGATAGATGTCGCGTGCGGAGTGACCTGTCGCCAAAATCACTGAGTCCGCTAGAATTTCTTCGCTGGAAGCCGTGAGCACGCCGCGCATTTGGTTTCCCTTGATCAGAAAATCCGTGACTTTGGTTTCAAACCTGACTTCACCACCGGCGGCAATGATGGAATTGCGGATAGCCTTGACAACATTGGGCAGGAGGTTGGACCCGATGTGGGGGTGGGCGTCCGTTAGGATTTCCTCCGGTGCGCCATGGGCAACTAACACTTCGTAAACCTTGGCCACCGGCCCCCGTTTGGTGGCGCGGGTATAGAGTTTTCCATCGGAAAAAGTCCCGGCTCCCCCTTCACCGAAGCAGTAGTTGGATTCCTCGATTACCCGGCCTTCGCGAAGCAGTGGCGCTAAATCGAAACGGCGCGCACTGGCGTCCTTACCACGTTCTAGCAGGATCGGTTTCCAACCATTTTCAAGACAGCGCAACGCGGCAAACATTCCGGACGGTCCGCAACCGACGATAATCACTTGCCGCGCGTCGGTAGGCAACGTGGGCGCGGCCCAGTGAGGCGTCGCGTCCGGGGGCAGGGGACCATCGACTGAGACGTCGAGGCGGAGTTGCACTTTCACCGCACGCTGGCGGGCGTCGATCGAATGTTTGCGGAGCTTGACCCCGCCGATCCGGCTAACTGAAACGCCGAGCTTCAGCGCGGCGGCATGGCGACGGGCGCTTTCATCCTCGGACTGGTCCAAGGGCAACACGATGTTCACGGTTTCTATCAGAGGTGCCACGGCGGTTTTGAAATGTGCGAATTTTTCAACCCCGGATGACCCGCTTTCGGCCTGCATCATCGACGCTGACAAAGGTCACCCGTGTCGAGAAAATCGGACTCGCCCCGGCTTTTTCGTCGATGACATTCACCGAGTAAGTCGTGCTGGTATTCCCCTCGTGTTCCCGGTCACAGGAAATTCGTAGAATGGTCCCATCCCGGACGCTGTGGTGGAATTCCACGGTATCCATCGCCACGGTGACAAACTGGCAATGGGGATAATCCAGACTCGCCGCGATCCATGATGCCTCATCCACCCAAGCTAACAGGCGGCCGCCGAAGAGAAACCCATAGTGATTCAGATCGCCGGGAAGGACAAGACGGTGCGTTTGCATGATATCACCAGCGGCGGCGTTTGCCTTCCTTACAAAGGGCGGCATCAAGCGAGTAACCACCAGCACCCGCGAGGATGATCGAGATCAACGGAATCAAATACATCAGCGGCAGCTCCTTGGTTTCAACAAGCGTCGGCGAGTTAAGGAACCAAGGTGTAGCACCCAGAAGTCCGAAGGACGCGACAACCATGGATAGACCTAACACGAAGGCGGCAGGACGAGTGGCGAATCCGATGATGAGGAACGCCGCCCCCACAACCTCCGCGCCGGTACACATCATCAGGCTTACCGACGGTGACATCCGACTGAGCGGGAAAAAATCCGGCACGTAGAAAAATTCTTTCCGCAACGCGAAGTTCTGGATCTTAGGAATCCCGTGGCCGACAAGGATCATCAAGCCAACCAACACCCGCAAAGCAAGAAATCCCAGCGAAGCTGTCGAGTCGCGGGTTCCACAGTCGAAGAAGAATTTTTTCATGAGGCCGGTCCTGGAGGTTGTTTGGCGGAAATCGTGATTCGTTTGAGGCGGTCATCACCCTGAGGTGAATGGGAAACAATTTGAGGATCACCGACGAGAACATTATGGACCATGCGGCGATAGTAAGCATTGAGCGGGCGCATTTGGAAAGGTTTGCCCGTGGTTTTCACCCGCTCGGCGATGCTTTTGACCTCCTCGTTCAGATGATCTTCCTGAATGGCTCGGAAATGCGCGCAGTCCACTTTGATTCGCTCCGCTTGGGGAAAATGCCGACGAACGATGCGGTTGACGAGGTATTGCAGGTCGTCGAGGCGGTCTCCTTCCTTGCCGATGATCGCCTCGCTCTCACCCGAGTGGATTTGCAGGCACGGACCATCGTGGGTTTCCTGAAGCTCGATCGTCGCTGTGAACCCGAGGTGCC
>JANYFB010000312.1 GCA_025362955.1 Akkermansiaceae bacterium | reverse complement strand
ATCCGCGTCCATCTGAGTTCATCTGCGGTTCATTCTCTCTTTGTCGAAACTCAATCCTCCCTAGCTTGATCGCCCTGCTAGATCCGCCAGATTCGCGGTGCCTAAATCTTCATTTCATTCGGTCCCACGCGGCCCAAAAGGCAGTGGTTTGCTTGGCGTCGGGAATGATTTCTAGCAGCAGGGGTTTTTCGCCGGGTTCGAATTTGTCGAAGTCATCGACGGTGCGGATGCGGAGGTGATTCAAGCCCCAGAGAGTAGCGAGTCCGCTGAAATCGGCGACGTGCGGATTAGTCATCCACTCAATGGCACGAGGACTCATCGACTGGAGGCGCGGCAGGCGCTCGAAAATTTTTCCGCCTCCATTATTGATGACAGTTAGAACGCGGCCTTGGCAGTTGATCTGACCGAGCATGAACGGTGCTGCTAGATCGTAGAGGGCCGTTAGATCGCCGACCACGGCCCAGGTGTCGCTCACCTCGGCGGACCAGCCGAGCCAAGTGCTTATCTGACCGTCGATGCCGTTCACTCCCCGGTTGGCGCGGACGGACGGGACGGGGCGCAGCCATTGGGCGAAGTCGTTCCACTCCCGGATGGGCATACTGTTGCCCAGAAAAACGCCGCCGCCGATGGAGGCATAGTGGGAGAGGGTGCGGACAAGGGCTGGCTCGCTGTCAGGAAAACTTTCTAGCAGTTCGTCGATTTTTACGGCGCGGCTGCCGGCCCCGGTGAGGTAGTCGAGCGCGTCATCGGCAAGTTCGATCGGGCCGAGTGCCTGGATCACGCGGTCGAGCGAGCCACGGAGGACCTTGGATTCGCGGGCGAGTCCGGGCAGGCCGTTGCTGCAGACGGACCAGACGGAAACCTGCGGTAAATTTTCGAGATCGCGCCAGAAACGACCGCTCGGAACTTCGCCAAGACGGAGGATTTTTCCCGGCGGGCGGGCTTTTAACAGGCGGTCGGCATCGTGGATGGCAAGCGATTGGAGCGCCTCGCGCAGACCGCTGGTGGCCTCGGCGAGAACGGGTGCGCCGAGATCCTGGCAGAAGTGGAAGACTTCCTCGCGTTCATCAGGTTCCAGTCCGCCGACAAGGACGACGATGCCTTTGTAATGCTCTTCCCGCAGCCAGCGGGCGAGCGCGGCGACGTCGAGGCGTTCCTTGGCAGGCGAGAAATCACCAAGGATTTCGCGGGAGAAATTCTCGTCTCCTGGCTCGAAAGCTTCGTCGAGCTCGGCATTCAGATGGATCGGTTGTTTTCCATCCCAATCGTCGAAAGTCCCCTGCCAGGCGTGATTTCCGAAAATCCCCGGCTGTTCGATGGATTGCGGCGCACCGGTTCCGCGAAGCTCCGCCGGGCGATCCGCCGTGATGGCGACCAGCGGGCGGGCTTGGTAATGCGCCTCGATGATCGCAGGTAAAAGCTCCGCCGCCGCCGTTCCGCTGGTGGTGATGACGGCACAGGGCCGTGCGGTTTCCATCGTCCGCCCGAGGGCGAAAAACCCCGCGCTGCGTTCTTCAAAATGCCGCCAGACGCGCACCAGCCCCGCCGCCTCGGCACGGGCGAGCGCTTCCAACAAGGCGGCATTCCTCGCCCCGGCGCAGACGACAAACTCGCCGATGCCCGCCCTGAGACAGCTTTTCACCACTTCGACCGCCGGATACCATGAATTCACTCCGGCTGTGCTAGCGCAGGCGGACGCGAATGTCCAAGCGCGTGATGGCGGATTTTTCCTCCTGCCTTCATCCATCTACTCTCAACCCTGAACTTCTTCCCAAAGCCTTGTTATCTGAGGTTGCCATCTACAGAGCGCCCCACCACCCACCCTTGCACGGATCATCCAGGATTCCCGTGTTTCTCCCTCGCCACCGCTTCCCGACTCTCTTGAAAACACCCGCCCCATCCTTAGCAATGTCCGTTGTCTATCCGAAGGCGTGGATGTCCCGGCCCTCGATGCCGTGCTCTTTCTCACGCCACGGAATTCTCAGGTGGATGTCGTCCAGTCCGTCGGCGTGTCATGCGGAATGCGCCGGGGAAAATGCGCGGCGCGAAGTTCGTTCGGTCTTCTGCCCGGATTATTTGATGCTAGGAGCGAGTGCTTCACCAAT
>JANYFB010000278.1 GCA_025362955.1 Akkermansiaceae bacterium | reverse complement strand
GGAAAATCTGGAGATTGAAGGGATCGGCTCGCACCTACCATCGGCGGATGAGGACAAGGAGTTCACCCTGCGGCAGTTCGAGCGATTTCACGCAGTCATTCGCGACCTCGGCGGTGCTGGACGTTTCAAGTGGCGGCATCTTTCTAACAGCGCCGGTTTGGTCGGATACGAGCAGGGGTATTGCAATCTCGCCCGCCCCGGTCTGATGTTATACGGCGTTTCCCCGCTTCCGGAATTTCAAGATCAGCTGGCAACCGTGATGACGCTGAAATCCCGTGTGACGCTGGTCCGCACCTTGCCAGCAGGCCATGGGATTTCGTATGGGCGACAATTCGTGACCACCCGGCCCACGCGGGTTGCCACCGTCGGCATCGGATATGGCGACGGCTACCCTCGCCACGTTTCTGGAAATGGCGCGGAGGTGTGGATTCGTGACCGCCGTCTGCCCATCCTCGGTCGAATCACCATGGATCAAATGATGGTCGATCTCACCGCTGCCGAGGATGTGCAAGAAGGTGACGAGGTTGAAATTTTCGGATCTAACATTCCTGTAACAGAAGTTGCTGTCAAAGCGGAAACGATCGTCTGGGAAATTTTTACCGGGATCACTCCTCGGGTGATGAGGTGTTATCTTGAGTAAATCTGGATTCCGTTACTCACATCCACTGCGAAGTTAATGGGACGGTTCCGAGGGGCGAAGGGCTGCCGCTTCGACTTGGGGATTCGTTGCCGTTTCCCGCAGTGACTTGAGGAAACTTTCATATTGGACGAGTTCCATCCGACCGTCATGATGTTCGATGATGGCGGTGAGGCTTTCCACCCAATCCCCGGAGTTAAGATAATGGATATCTCCAACCTGTTTGTCTTCTGGGGTGTGAATATGGCCACAGATGATTCCGTCGCATTTCTTATGGCGGGCAAGATTTTGGAGAAGCTCTTCATAACGGTCGATAAAACTAACAGCAGATTTAACCTTAGCCTTCACCCGCTTGCTGAGGGAAAAGTATTCTTTCCCCTGCCATGATCTCCACATGTTATAGAAGCGATTTACTCCTAGCAGGAAATCATATCCCACGGCACCGAGCGAGGCGATCCACTGGTGATTGGTGGAGACACTGTCAAAGCCATCGCCATGCACGACGAGATAGCGCTTCCCGGATTCTGTAGTGTGGATGTATTCCTTGGTGAATCTGATTTTCCCGAAAGTGAGCGGCAGAAAACGTTCGAGGATATCGTCGTGATTTCCCCGGAGGTAAATGACTTGAGTATCATCCTTCTCCGTCATCTTGAGCACCTTGCGGATTACCCGGCTGTGGCGGGAGCTCCACTTGCCACCACGCCGCAAGGCCCAGCCATCAATGATGTCTCCGTTCAACACCAGCTTTTTGCAGCGGATGTGTTTGAGAAAATCCACCACCTCGTTTGCCTTGCTATCAACTGTGCCGAGATGAATATCTGATAGAACAACAGTATTACACTCAAATTTCGGTCGTTTCGAAAGTTTGCATGGCGGCGGCACCGTCGCAGGTTTGATTCCGGCGATCGTCTCTAGGCGCGATTCGAATTCCTTGACGACCTGATCCCAACCTAATGTTTCCGCGACTTCGCGTGCGGCCACCCGCAGTTGATGATTTGGTCGGAAGGCAAGCGCGGTGATGGCATTTTTTATGAATCCCTCGGCATCCCCCTTGTCGGCCTTCAGACCGTTTTCCCCGGATTGGACGTGAAGCCCAGCGGCGGCATAATCATAACTGACCGTCACCAGTCCGCTGGCCATCGATTCTAACAATACATTGCCGAATGTCTCCGTCTCGCTAGGAAATAACAGCACGTCTGCAGAAGCATAATGTTTCGCCAAATCCTCCCCGAGTTGCACACCTGCGAAGTGGACCGATGCATATTTCTCGGAGAGCCTATCCCTGAGCGGGCCATCACCCACCACGACGCATTGCACGTCCGGGACCGCTTGGCGCATCCGCTCAAAGGCGAGCATTGCAAGGTCCAAATTCTTTTCCGCCGCCACCCGGCCAACGATGACTGCCACGGCCGCACCCGGACTCGCACCCCAAGTCGCACGCAAGACTTCGCAGCGTTTTCCGGGAGCATATAACACCGTGTCCACTCCCCGTCCAAGGCGATAGACGTTGTTAAATCCTTCGGCCACCAGCTTGTCCACGACATCCTGCGAGGGCGTCAGCGTGCAATCGGCGCGCTGGTGAAAACGCCTGAGATAGGCCATCGCGACTGGCTGCAATCCGCCCATCCGATATTGCTCCATGTATTGGTGGAAATTCGTGTGAAATCCGGTCGCCACCGGGATGCCGAGCGCGTCGGCAGCCTTCAGTGCGGACTTGCCTAACGGACTCTCGGTGGCCACGTAAATCGCATCCGGGCGCTTCTTCATCCACCGACTCCGCAATTTGAACGGCTCCGGCAGGCCGACTCTCACTTCCTTATAACCCGGCAGCGGGATCGAGGGGGAACAGGTTTCCCCCGGCTTCGCAAACTCGCCGGTGTGAATGACATGGACGCGGTGGCCACGCAGCTTCAAGCCATCGCACAGCCGTCCCAGAGTCATGGCCACCCCATTCACATCAGGGGCGAAGGTATCCGTCACGATGTCGATTTTCATGAGTTGCTGAAAATTAATAAACCTCTATGGAACTGAGCAGATCCCCGCGTTTTCCACGGCTTTCATCCAGTGACGTTTCCGTCACATTTCTACAAGCAGCGGGTGATCGATCTGCGCTTTATTTCTCAATTCTGGATAAACTTCTCGATTCCCGCCCGGCAATTGTCTCTACCTTCTTCCCCATGTCCGCACGCACCGGCATTCTCCTCGTCGTTTCTGGCCCATCGGGTTCTGGGAAAACGACGCTATGCCGCCAACTCGCTGACTCCGGGGAGGCCCATTACTCGATTTCCTGCACCACCCGCGCACCACGCCCCGGTGAGGAAAATGGGAAGGACTACCATTTTCTAACTGAATCCGATTTCCAACGACGTCTGGCTGCCGGGGATTTTCTCGAACACGCCTTGGTCCACGGGAACCTCTACGGATCGCTCAAGTCTGAGGTCGTGTCACATCTCCAAGCCGGGCGAGACGTGGTCATGGACATCGACGTCCAAGGAGCGGATCACATCCGCAATTGTGGTGACAGCGAGATCCGGCGTGCCTTCGTGGATCTTTTTGTCATGCCGACGAGCGAGGAAGAACTCCACGAACGCCTGTCCGGCCGGGGCACCGACAGCCCGGAAATCATCGCCCTCCGCATGTCAAACGCCCTCGAGGAAATGCGCCATTGGAAGCTCTACGCCTATCTTCTGCTCTCCTCCACCCGCGAGGAGGACTACGCGAAATTTCAAGCCCTCGTCACCACCGAGCGCCTGCGGGTTTCGCGGTTTTCACCGTCCTGAGGTTGGCGCTTGCCGTGTGCAATCCGCCTGACATAGTCGCTGCCCCATCATGGGGCCTGTAGCTCAGCGGTTAGAGCAGGGGACTCATAATCCCTTGGTCCAGGGTTCAAATCCCTGCGGGCCCACCTTATGGGAGCCGCCGATATGGAGGTATTCCGCAAAATGAGTTAAATCAGGTTTTACCCACCCGGACCCCGGCTTCGGCGGTGCGTCCGTGGTCGTCGAGGACGCGGAGCTTGTGATTTCCCGGAGCGGGTATCCACGGGAGCGAATCTTCCGGGGCGCAGGTGCCGAGGAATGCCTCGCCGCAGAACCAGTAGAGTTTTTGGACACCGGAGGCCGCGCGGGCCTTGAGTGGGATTTCCGATCCGTCGGCCTGATAGATTCGCCCGTCGAGCGGTGAGAGAATTCGGGGGGCGTCCCCGTGGTCGAGTCCGGACAGGGTGTCCGTGCCGTTTTCAGGATCGGGCGGCGGGCGGCGGGGCAGGCCGGCCCGGCGGAAAAGTTCGAGCAGGTCGGGCGGCCAGAATTCGTGGATTTCCCGCAGCAGGCCGGGTCGTCCGTCGTCGCGGGCGATGCGTTTGTTCGTGGTGGCATCGACTAGGATTTCCCGGTGGAGCCGGCACATGGAAATCGGAGAAACGCCGGGAATGAACCAGCCGCTGGTGGTTTGCCGACACCACGGGCCGGGAAGATCGCCGGATGTCGCGCAGAGATCGACCTGCCTAACACCCTCGGGCGGGACGATGGCTTTGTCCGGCAGATGCAGTCCCGCGAACAGCTCGAATAACAACGGGGCGGCACATTTCCGGGCGACCAGCGCGTTGTTGCCCCGACCGTTGAAATTGCCGAGCCAGACGACGAGCACATAATCGCCGCGCACGCCGACGGCCCAGGCATCGCGGAAGCCGTGGGAGGTTCCGGTTTTCCAGGCAACCGTAGGATCGTTTCTAGCGAAATCGAAATCAGTTCCGCCACGCAGCATGTCGAGCACCAGAAAGCGGGCCTGTGGTGAGAGCAACGGCGAGGCGGGAGGCGCGGGAGACGTGGTGGAAAAAACCAACGGTCGCGGCAATCCATCATCGGCCAGCCCGGCGTAAAGTCCCGCCAACTGGACCGGAGAAATGCCAAATCCTCCCAGCGTCAGCGCGAGGCCGTAATAGCCGGACGGTTTCGGCAGGTCCACGCCGCCACGCTTCAGCAACTGATAGAGTCCGCCATCGCCCAGGCGGTTGGCCAGCGCCACGGCGGGAATGTTACGACTTCTCACCAACGCTTCGTTCGCATGGATCGGTCCCATGAACTCGCCCTCGAAATTTTCCGGGTTGTAATCATGGAAACCCATCGGCCCGTCGGTCAGCAGCGAGTGGGGATGAATGAGTCCCTGGTCGAGCGCGAGACCATAGACGAACGGCTTCACGGCCGAGCCGGGCGAGCGTTTCGCCTGTAGTCCGTCCACCATGCCGAGGATGTCGCGGTCGGAATAACCGGCGGAACCGACATAGCCTAACACCTGGCGGGACGGCGCGTGGACGAGGATGGCGCACGCATTGACGATCCCCCGCTCGCGCGTGCGGTCGAGGTGGGCCTCGATGCCGCGCTCGATTTCCTGCTGCATCGCGAGATCCAGGGTGGTCTTGATAGAACCGCTGTTGTCCCGCATCAGGCGTCGGCAAAAATGAGGCGCTTCGTGTGGCGGCGGACCGGGCGGAATCAAGGTGAACCCCGCCGCCAGAGGATCATCCCGCAGCGCGGATTGCTCCCCAAGCTGGACTGATAGACGGCCCTGCGCGGCGGCAATGCGCCCGGCATCGCGCGGAAATCCGGGATGTCGCGTGGCCGGACTTTGCGGAATGACGCTCAATGCGACGGCTTCCCGGCGCGTGAGCTGCGAGGCGTCGCGTCCGCACCACAGCAGAGCCGCCGCGCCCGCGCCTTCGACGTTTCCGCCGTAGGGAGCGAGGTTAAAATAGGCTTCGAGGATTTCGTCTTTCGAGTAGTGGCGCTCCAGTTGGATCGCGCGGAAAATCTGCAACAGCTTTCCTGAAACCGTCCGGGTTTCCAAGTTCCAGCGCAGCCTCGCCACCTGCATGGTTAGGGTGGAGGCACCGCCCGCCGGATGACCGGTCGCGGAACCCCAGGCAGCGCGGAACAGGGCTAACGGATTGACTCCCGGATGCCAGCGGAACCAGCGGTCTTCCTTGACCAGCGTCGCCTCGATCCACTGTGAACTCACGCCAGAGAGCGGAGTTCGCAGCCGGTAGCGACCATCGGCAGCGGTGGACAGATGGAGGAGGGTCCCGTGGCGGTCTCTAACCGTGCGCGACCATCCGGTGTTAGGGCGTTCGATCCCGGGACGCGGCAACACGCACCAGACGATGGCAAGCAGGAGAAGCAAGCCGCAGCAGATGATGAGCAATCGCCGTAAGCGCCGTTTCATTTCGCAGGAGCGATTTCGATCCGACCGGGCGCGGAAACCCCGTGGAGGCCGCGGTCATACATATCTTCTGCAAGTGCGGCTGGCACGGCGAAGGAACCCGCGCAGACGGCTTTCATGCGGTATTTCACCGACCACTCGGCATTGGCTGCTAGACTCAGGAAGAACAGCGTGCGGTCTTCACGCAACTCTGCGAATTCAGTGCCCGCCACCGTGTTGGCCCCCGATTTCAAATCACCGGCGAGGACTTCGAATCCGGCCGGTAACAGATCGACCACCGCGAGACTTGATAGAGCTTTCCCGGAAACATTGCGGACCCGCAGCACCACGTCCACCGGATCGCCCGGCCGCAACGGCTCATCCTTGTGCAGCGGAGTGATCTCGCGTGCGACTTCCAATCCGCTGCGCTCCGGACCGGACGGTTTGCCCGATTCATAGCCCTGTTCGACGACTTGATAGAACGCGCCGATGTCGCCGCTGCCCTTTTGCTTCCGCTCGAAACGCAGCGCGGTGGTGGCGGGCCCGAAGTCCGAGCGGAGGATTCCCTGCGACGGCCCGGCGAGCGGTGTGGACTTGCCATTGACGATTCCGAGAATCGAAACCTCCACTCCGGTGCTCCGCGCGAGATCGCTGTAGGCTTTCAAGGCGAGCGTCATGTAGGAGCATGACAGCGTGTTGAAGCTCTGGTCTCGCAACGGTTTCATGACCGGCTCTAGCGCCTCAATGCCGAACTTTTTCGCCCGGTCCGGGAAATGGCGGCACTGGATGTAGAAGATCTGCAAGTCCTCGATCATCGGCGTGCGGCAATAAGCGCGCGGCTCGGGCTTGGCGGCGGCTCCAGCGCGTGCCTTGAGACAGGCGTCTAGCAGCTTATTCGCCTCGTCGTCTTTTTTCAGCAGCATGTAGGTCGCGGCCATCCATGCGGCGGCGGTGCCGCGTTCCCACTGGCCCTTGTAACGGGAGGTGAGGGTGTCCCGCAGGTTGAGCAACTGCGGGGCCGGATTCGTTCCGTTGCGGGCGAGCAGATAGATGGCGTAAGCCTGCATTTCCGCGTCAGCTAGATTCCGGGTGTCAGCCCGGGCGGTGCGCGCCGCGTATTTCAACGCACCTTGCATCAGCTCTTCCGGCACCGCATGACCTAGCAGTTTCGCCTCACTGAGGAAATGCAGGACATAGAGCGAGTGGAATTCATAGTCCGAGGACGGCCCGGCATACCAGTAACCGAATCCGCCGTCCGACCGCTGGCGCGACGCGAGCTGGCCAATGGCGGATGTCAGCGCGTCCGCCGCATCCTTAGGTGACAAACCGAAGTCGGCTTCGGTCGCCGCGATGAGTTTAACCATTCCCCGGCTGGTGATTTGTTCCGAACAACCGTAAGGATATTCGCGGACGTAAGCCTCCAAGCCCCGCGCTAGGCCGAGAGGTACGATGCTCGCCGTAGCTTCCACATGACGGAACTGCGGATAGAGCGTGCGTTTCACTTTTTCCTCCGCCGATCCGGTGCGGAACCAGCCCGTGACGGCGCTGGTGAGATGGTGGGTCGCGGGTCGCACACTGAGTGTCGTGGAGCGCCGCACCGTCTCGCCGCCGCCAGTGGCTATGAAGCGGAGTTCCGCACCGCCGAGCTGATCCTTCGCCCGGAACCGGAAGCGCGCGATGCCTTCGCGGCCACTCTCCAGCGGCAGGGAAATGGTGGCGTCGCCGACTGCTTCCAGGTGTTCGGAGGGAGTGGAACCGAGTTGGATCGCCGTGGTGCCCGGTGCTTCCAAGTGATTAAAAACGGAGACCGAAACCTCGAATTCATCGCCCGGTGTGACGAACAACGGCGTGTTCGGTTGCAGAATGATCGGCGCTTTCACCAAGGTCGCCGCCTCGACCGCGCCGATGCCTTCCGCCTGACATCCGACGGCCATCACGCGCAGATTGCCATTGAAATAATCCGGCACGTTCCATGTCACTTCCTTGCGCTTCGGACCGGCGTCGATGATCCCGGACCAGAAAACGACCGGTGGCTCCTGACGGCGCTTGAACGGGTTCAGGTGAAGCGAGAGCGCGGAGTCGCCATCCCCGCCGAAGGCCGGTGCGGCCTTGAGGAAACGGTATTCCGGCATTAACAGATCGAGCCATTGCTGAGTCCGCACTTCGAGCGCCTGCTTGCGGAGGAAGAAATCTAACGGCAGCGGGAGTTTGTAGGCGGTGATCTGATGGATTCCCTCGTCCACCGCATAAACCACCAACCGTGCGGGCCGATCCGAAGTGATACCGAACCGGGCTTCCGTGCCCGGCCTCACCTCGCGCGGGGCGTCGAGCAGGAACGCCAGTTTCTTCTTCGCTGCAATCACCCGCACCGGGGCGGCGGCATAGCTCAACGGACTATGGAAAACCTCGGGAGCCGAAGTGCCGCGTACG
>JANYFB010000121.1 GCA_025362955.1 Akkermansiaceae bacterium | reverse complement strand
ACTATCGAACAGATGCGCCAAGAAATCGACCAAACGCCCCGTGAGTCGTGGAAATGATCGCCGTGGACACCCATGTGATCGCTCACGCAGCGTGCACATCGCCGCCTTGAATCGGATTTCATACTCCGGCTTGATTTGGCTTTGCCTCGCTGGCCGGATTGGCTGACAATCTGCGCCATTCCATGAGCAATCCCTTCCGCGAAGACCTCGTTTCCCGCTCGCGTGCCGAGCCATGCAGCATCGTCATCTTCGGTGCCACCGGCGATTTGACCCACCGCAAACTCATCCCCGCGCTTTACAATCTCGCCGTGGATGGCGAGCTGCCGACCGGGGTGAAAATCATCGGTTTTGCGCGTCGGGAAAAATCGGATGCCGAGTTCCGCAGCGGTCTTGAGGAACTGAACAAAAAAGTTTCCCGCTCCGGTCAGGACGACAAAATCTGGGGACCTTTCATCGAGACGGTTAGCTACCACACTTCGGAGTTCACCGATGCTGCCGGCTACAAGGCCCTGGCGGAAAAGTTAGACGCCATCGACGCGGAACGCGGTGGCAAAGGAAATCGGTTGTTCTACATCGCCTCCGCCCCCGAGTTTTTTGATGAAATTCTCATCGCCTTGAAGAACGCCGGATTGAACGAGGCAAAACCCGGCTGCTGGTCGCGCGTCATTGTGGAAAAACCCTTTGGCACTGACCTCGCCACGGCACGGCACTTGAACCAGGTCGTCAACGAAACTTTCCACGAGAGCGACACCTACCGGATCGACCATTACCTCGGCAAGGAGACCGCGCAAAACCTCATGGTCCTGCGTTTCGCCAATGCCATCTTCGAGCCACTCTGGAACAGTAAATTCATCAGCCATATTCAAATCACCTGCGCGGAAAACCTCGGTATGGAAGGTGGCCGGGGCGGGTATTACGATCACGCTGGAGCCTTGCGCGACATGGTGCAAAACCACCTGCTCCAGCTCCTCAGCCTCGTCGCCATGGAACCCCCCACCGATCTCGGGGCCGATGGCGTGCGTGATGAAAAAGTGAAAGTCATCCGCTCGCTGCGCCAATGGGACACCCCGGAGAAGGTCGCGGCAAATGTCGTTCGCGCCCAATACACTGCGGGTCACATTGATGGCAATTCCGTCCCCGGCTACCGCGAGGAAGACCGCGTTTCTCCAGAGTCGGACACGGAAGCCTACGTCGCCGTTAGACTCTTGATTGACACCTGGCGCTGGAGCGGCGTGCCGTTTTATATCCGCATGGGCAAACGCCTGCCGAAGAAATCCACGGAAATTTCCATCCATTTCAAAGATGCGCCCTGCGTCCTATTCAACGCTCTAACCGGCGGCGTCCCCGGCGGTAATGTGCTCGTCATCCGCATCCAGCCGGACGAGGGAATCTCACTCCGCATGGTTTCAAAAATCCCTGGCACCAGCCTGCGGTTAGAGCCGGTGATAATGGATTTCCACTACTCCACCAGCTTTGGCAAGAGCAGCCCGGAAGCTTACGAACGCCTTCTGCTAGACGCTATCGCCGGCGACGCCACCCTCTTCGCACGCCGCGACGAGGTGGAGGAAGCGTGGAAATTCATCGACCACATCGAGCACGCTTGGCACCAGTCCGACAACCCGCCGCCGATGGCCGAATTCGTCGCCGGTTCCTGGGGTCCCCGCGAGGCTGACCAACTCCTGCAACAAGATGGCAACCAGTGGCGGAGGCTGTGAATTCCGTCTGAATGCAAGCGTCCCGGTGCTAAGGATTCCTCACTTATGCAGAAGTCCACGTTGACCGCAGTGTTTCCGGTGTATGAGTGGGCACGCGCTTCACACTGATGCTCTTCCTCCAACAACTCTGCGGCGAACTCCGAAAACTCTTCGCCCGCCCGCGGACGTGGATGGGCTATGGGGCCTTCATCGTCATGGAGGCGGTCATTCTGTTTGTTTACAAATTGCCCCGCAGCCAGCACTTCATGCAGGGGATGTTAGAACGCAATGGTCTGGATTTCGGCACCTATTACAGCTCGCTGACGATTACCTTTACGATCATGTTGTTAAGCATGTTTTTACTGGGTTCGATTTACTTCGCCTTAGTCGCGGGTGACATCGTGGCAAAGGAAAGTGAGGACGGAAATCTCAGGCTCGTTTTCGCCCGACCGATCAGCCGCTTTCGCTTGCTGTTAGTAAAATACACCGCCGTTTCCCTCTACACGTTTTCCTTCGTATTTTTCGTCGGCATCACCGGATATGCGATGGCGGTCGCTGCCGTTGGCTGGGAAGGCGGCCTGTTCGTGATGGAGCCGAAAATGAAAGTCTTCGCCGCTTACCCGGATTGGCGGGAAGGTGCGGCGCGGCTCGCCCTGTCCGCTGGCGGCATCGGCATCAGCATGATCACACTTTCGTCGATCGCGTTTATGTTTTCCTGTTTTAAGATCAAGCCCGCCGCTGCGACCATCATCACGTTGACCATCCTTTTCGTGGACATGATTTTGCAAGGCTTTCCTTTCTTTAAGCCTTACGAAAGTTACTTCATCACTTGGCGGATGAGTGCTTGGATCTTCATCATGGAGCAGCATATTTCGTGGCCGAAAATCATTGAATCTTACGCATTCCTGTTTGGACTTAACATCACCCTGTTCACGCTCGGCTGGTTTTCATTTCAGACCCGGGATTTCAAAACATAAAATCGGCAGGTGTATAAGAGGGCTGTAGGAAAAGTCTTGTACGCCCACAGCCGGGACGTTTAGTGTTGCAATTCATCGGAAAAGGAAACAAAACCTGCCGGGGAATAGTAAACACATCCGAACAATTGATGAACATCCGCCGATTTGTCTCTGGTATTTCGATCATCCTTGCATGCTGGCTCGGCGCAACATTTCTCAATGAAGTGCCCGCCCAACGGTATCCGAAGCTGGACAAAAAGCCGACTACCGCCTCAGTCAATGAGCTTGGAGAAAACCCTTTCATTGCGATTCAGATGAAATCGGGGTCGTTGCCTGCTTCCCGCTGGCGCTAAGCTTTGGAAGTGGAAGTATCCCGGCATGGCAGCCGAACCGATCATTTGCGATACGAAACCACTGGCGCTCGAAGTGGAGGCCGGGGTTCACTTCTGGTGCTCCTGCGGACGTTCCGGGCATCCGCCGTTTTGTGATGGCTCTCACAAGGGCACTGGCCTGCGACCGCTTAGATACGAAGTCGCGGAAAAGAAAACCATTTGGTGGTGCCAATGCAAACACACGGCGAACCCGCCCCTCTGCGATGGCTCACACAAAAGTCTGCCAAGGCCGGAGTGAAAAGCGCGGCTGACCATGAGTGGAGTCCCCGCTACTCAGGCGAGGCTGGTGGGGTGACCGGCGGAGAATTTTTCAGCTTCTTTTTCAATGCCTTTTTATTCTTGTTTGCTTTCTTTCCAAGACCCTCCGCAGCAGCTTTCGCGGGGTGTCCATCGAGCACGGCCTGGAGTTTTACTTTTGCTGCTTGTGCGGCTTCGTCCTTGGTGTCCGCAGCGACTGGGGCCTCTTCCCAAGGGGCGTTCTTGAGGTCGTAGAGTTCGCCTTTGTTGGTGAGTTTAAAACGGGAGTCGCGGGCGTAGGATTTGCCCTGCAGTTCGACATAGGCCCACTCGCGAGGGCTGCCTTTTTCGCCTTTGATCTGGCTGGCGAAGCTGTGGCTGTCGAGGATCACTCCCGCTGGCAACTCCGCACCGCCGAGTTGGGCGAAGGTTGAAAAGAAGTCGCTGAAGTCGATAAGATCGTGATTCACCGCGCCAGCAGGGGTGGTGCCGGGGCAGTTGACGATGAGAGGCACTCGGCTTCCGCCTTCAAGCATAGTGGCTTTCATCCCGCTGACTTTCCGACCATCGACGGAGGCGGCCTGGGCACCAAAACGAGCGGTCCCATTGTCCCCGGTGAAAATGACGATGGTTTTCTCGCGCAGTTTCAGACGGTCCAGCTCGGCCATGAGCTTGCCGACGAGCTTGTCCATGTATTCAATGTTGTCGGCATAGAGGCGGTCCTTCGTGGCTTCGGGCTTGCTGTCAGGCGTGCGGACGATGGGGCCGTGGATGTGCGACATGGGGTAGTAGAGGAAAAAGGGCTTTTCCTGGTTCCGCGTGATGAAATCGACGGCGAAGTCGTGCATGATGTCTGGCAGATATTTACCCGCTGGCAAATCCTTGGTTTCGCCGTTGATATTGTAAGTCGGTTCTTGGGCACGCCAATAACGCCCACTGCCTTTGAAGACGATGTGCTCGTCGAAACCCCACTCACGCGGGCCAAGGCAGATTTGGCCCCATTTGCCGACGCTGGCGGTGGAGTAGCCGGCTTTTTTCATGAGAGTGGGAATCATGATTTCGCGCTCCGGGCTGACGGCGTTGGCGCTTTGGTTGCTGTTGAGTCCGGTGCGGAATGGATAGCGTCCCGTCAGCGTCTCGCAGCGCGACGGGCCGCACAGCGGGGTCGCGTAGCAATACTCGAAACGGGTGCCGCCTTGGGCGAGAGCGTCGATATTCGGGGTCTTGAACGGGCCGCCGCAACAATGAATATCGCCGATGCCCACGTCATCGGAATAGATAAGGATGATGTTAGGCTTGGGCGCTTCTGCTGCTTGGAGCGCGGCCATCGGCAGCGCAGTGAGGATAAGGTAAATGAACCGTGTCATGGGATCCAACGTTACCGACTGCGGAAGGAAAATTTGTCAAAATTTCGTCGCGAAGCATCCGGCTGAATGGTTGCTTCTGTGGGAAATTTCACGGAATCATCCCATCCGGGCTTCGCTTGGAATCGCTTGGGAATTCATGGATTCTTTCCCGTCGCCCCAAGTCCGCCAGCCCTCCTTGAGTTCCAGCAAGGCCCATTCGGCGAGGAAGGAAAAAAGGTTCAGCATGTTTCCACGATTCAAAAGGAAGCCGGGGATCAGGCAGCGGTTGTTGCGATTGGTTTTCCCAAGTTCTCCCACTCTGCGGCGGCGGCGGGCGATTTGGGCGAAGCGGCGATTGTAAGTGCTCATCAGCCCCGAAAAAATGCGCCCGCTCGGCGGGGAAAATGGCGGGGCTGTTAGCGCTTCCTCGCCCATGTTGAACGGCACTTCTACGACACCCCAATAATAAAGTCCGAGGTCGAGGCGGAAGGCGAGGCTCATTAAATCGAACTCACCCATGTATTCATACTTGTCTTTGTAGAGCGACTCGAACCAACGGCGGTGGCAGGTCGAAAAATCACGATTGTATTTTACCAGCGTTTCATCCGTTAGTTGAGCGTTCCGTTGTTTCGTAATGAGGTCCGCCGCGCTGAAGCTGGTGAAGGAAATCCAGTCCATGCCCGGACTATAAAACGGGTCCATGAATGCTGCGGCATCGCCGACTAACACAAACCCGTCTCCGGCGAAGGTGGTGCTGTAGTAGGCTAGATTTTTCCGCCAATGCTGGTCTTCTTCGCTATATTCTGCATCGACAATCATTTCCCGTCCGACCGGATGCTCCATGAGGAAATTTTTCACCCGCTCGCCGATGGTGCCGCCGTCCTTGGGAAAATCGACAAGCCGCTGATCCCACACGACTCCCACGCTTACGTCGCCGCCTTTCAACGGAATCCACCAGCTCCACCAACCATCGCCGATGATGTGGTTGGTCGCGGTGTTCCGCAGACCATAGACGGCGCGGGACCAAGCGGGAAATTTCTCAGCCAGCTCGCGGCTGTCCCAATCCTTTACGCCCTTCCACCGCGACCACGCGGCGGCGGTGGGGTGTTCGGTGTTAGATCTCCACCAGCCTTCATTACGGGCGATTACGGCGGCAAGTCCTGAGGCATCCACGATCCAGCGCGCTCTAACAGTGCGCTTCAGATCACCGTGTTTGACTTCCATCGACTGCACGCCGCCGGGCATGAGTTCGATTTTCGAGACCGTGGCGGGGCGTAAAATTTCGGCACCCGCGATACCCGCGCGGCGGAGGACTTCCTCGTCGAAGGCGGCGCGGTCTAACTGGAATGAAGGGATTCGGGAAAGGTATTTCGCACCGAGTTCACTGGCCTCACCGAGCGATTTCACCTCGTCGTTCTTGAACCAAAAACGCAGGCCCTGTTTCACGAGATGATTCTCATTGAGATACTGCGACATGCCGAGGACACGGCACATGAAATAGCCGCTGATCTCTACGGTCGCCTCGCCCACCCGGCGGCTGAGTTTTTCCGATTTCTCGATAATCAAAATGCGGATGCCGGGATTTTTCCGGATCAGCACAGTCGCGGTCGCCGCACCTGATAGTGCGCCGCCGATGACGACGACATCATAAGTTTCCGTGGATTCGTAGGGAGGCTCGGACTGCATTTCCCCGAGTATCCGCACGAAAGCGGAAAATGCAATCACCCGTGTCGCCGCAGTTGCATGGGATGGGAAATCGCGGATACTCCGCACCATTGCAGACCATGCTGAATGCCACGGAAACAAATTGGGACGTTATTATCATCGGCGGCGGACCTGCGGGTTCCACCGCCGCGACCACGCTGGCGCAGGCGGGACGGCGAGTGCTGGTGCTAGAAAAAGCGAAGTTCCCGCGCTTCCATATCGGTGAATCCCTGCTGCCTTATAACCGGAAAATCTTCGACGACCTCGGGGTGTGGGGAAAAGTTTCCACCGCCGGGTTCACCAAAAAGCGTGCCGCCCAGTTCCTCATGGGCAACGGCTCGCGCGGCAATCGACTGGATTTTTCCAAAGGCGCCTTCACCGAATTTCCCGAAGCCATGCAGGTGGAGCGGGCGAAATTTGACGATATTCTCCTCCACCATTCGCGCGAAAACGGAGCCGAAGTCCGCGAGGAAAGCCAAGTGCTCGAACATCGCGTGGAGAAAGATCGCGTGGTCCTCAAATACCGCTCGGCGGATGGCGCGGAGCATGAAGTGGCCGCGCCCTATCTGATCGACGCAAGCGGCCTCGGCAATTTTACGGCCAACCGTGAATCACAACGCGAGTATTATGCCGGGCATAAAAAAATCGCGATCTTCAGCCATTTCGCAGGAGTGAAAATGCCGACGGGCGAGGAAGAGGGGGACATCCTCATCGTCCGCCGCGAGAAATCCTGGATGTGGATGATTCCGCTAGCAGCTAACAAAACCAGCGTGGGACTCGTCATCGACGCTGCGGATTTCAAAGCGCTGGGGATCACGCCGCAGGAGGCATTCGACGATGCGCTCAGGACCACCCCGGCAGTTGGCGAGCGTTTTCCGATGGCAGAAATGTTAGAAAAGCTGCATGTCATTACGGATTTTTCCTACAAGAATGACCGCCTCGTCTCACCGCGCGTTTTGCGGGCGGGCGATGCCTCGGGATTCATTGATCCGATGTTCTCCAGCGGAGTTTTGCTAGCGATGACCAGCGGCCAGCAAGGCGCACGGGCAATTCACCAAGCCCTGGAAACCGGCCAGGCCCTAACTGCCGGAATGAAGCGATACGAAAAGGACAACCGCAAACGCATCGCTATTTATTGGGAGTTCATTGAGAATTTTTATAAACTCCATTTCGCGCAGATCTTTTTCCAACCTTACAACCGCTGGGGCATGGTCTGCTCAATCAATGCCGTGCTCGCGGGCTGCACCACCTTGTCGTTTTCCGTCTGGTGGCGGCTGCGCGTTTTCTTTTTCCTCGCTTGGCTCAACAAGCATTTCCCGGTGGCCAAGCGGATTAAAGTGGGTTAGATCCGGCTTCCGAGAGAGTTCACTTCGGCAAATACGGCCGCACTGCTTCTGCTAGAAGCTTGTAGCCCGCCTCGTTGAAGTGGAGTCGATCCTCGACGAATAATTCCGGACGCGGCTGGCCATCGGCCCCGAGCGTGATTTTACTATCATCTACAAATAACAGATTTTTCTCCTGCTTCACAAAATTGGAGATCATGCCATTCATCTTGTCGCCTGCCTCGCGCTCGTTCCACCGCGCGAGCGACGGACTCAGCGCGATGTAGGCGATTGGTACGTCGGGCAAACGTTCCCGGACTTTGGCCACGAAGGCCTTGAAATCGCCGAAGACCTCGTCTGCAGAACGGCCGGCGTGAATATCATTTCCACCCGCCCGCAGGAAAATCATCTTGGGTTCATAGGGAAAAATCATCCGTTCTGCAAAATGGGTGGAATCCGCGATTTCGTTGCCCCCGAAGCCTCGGTTCAACACGATTGTGCCCTTGAAATCCTCCGCCAACGGTTTCCATTTCACGATGGTCGATGCGCCGACAAATAGCACGGCTTGCTTCGGTGGCGGAGAAAGCGCGTCATTCTTCTCAAACGCGGCGACGTCTTTCTCCCACTTCTCGAAATGGTGGGGAATAGCCTGCACCGAGGGCGTGCTTGGTTCCGCGATACTGGAAGCCGCAAACAGGGCTGAGAACGCGAGGGTGTTAAGAAATGGGATACGCATGACATGCATCCAATTCAAGCTCGCGAGGTACCGCAAGGATCAAGTGCGGGTGAATATGGTTCGGGCATGAGGTCTCTAAAATTTTCACCCATCGGCCTCAATTATCTTGCAAATCCGCTCCCCGGACGCTTTGTTCCGCGCTCAACCTCCAACTAGGACGGTCCGGCGCAGGCTGGATCCATCCCCTACGACCATGGCCGATACCAAAGAAATCAACCTGAAAGACTATCAACTCCACGAAGGAGACACCGGCAGCGCCCCTTATCAAGTGGCCCTCCTCACCGCTCGGATTTTCCATCTGACGGATCACCTGAACATCCACAAGAAGGACTTTTCGTCCCGCCGTGGCCTCCTGACCTTGGTTTCCCAGCGCCGCAAGTTGCTCGATTACATCAAGAAAGGCTCCGAGGAAAAATATCAGCAGATCATTGCCGGTCTCGGACTCCGCCGCTAAAAACTCTCCGCAAGCAGCCACAGGGAAACCTCTGTGGCTGTTTTGCGAAACGGTCTTGGCGCTCGCCAGGCCCGCCAGACATCTCCCTCTGCAGCCGCCTTATTTGCGCGCTGTGGAATTTGTCTGAAAAACGATGAATGCCCGTTCTGCATCCCGCCGGACGGGCCGTACGCACTGAAAAAACAAAACACTGATTATGAATATCCATACACTCACGGCCGACGTCGGAACCAACCCGATGACGTTCGAAACCGGCAAGATTGCCAAACTCGCCGATGGCGCCGTCACCGTCCGCTGCGGCGACACCATCATCCTCGTCACCGCCGTTTCCGCCACCAAGGTGAAATCCGGCCAGACCTGGTTCCCACTTTCCGTGGAATATAAGGAAAAAGCCACCGCTGCCGGCGTATTCCCAGGCGGCTATTTCAAGCGCGAAGGCCGCCCGACTGAAAAGGAAATCCTCACCTGCCGCATGACGGACCGCCCGCTGCGTCCGTTGTTCCCGAAGGGTTACCTCTACGAAA
>JANYFB010000258.1 GCA_025362955.1 Akkermansiaceae bacterium | reverse complement strand
GCAAATACCAAGAGGTATGAGAACCAATGCAATGAAGTGTAGGGAAATTCTCATTTTTAAAGCGAACGTCGAGCACATCCACCACTAGGAGCGGGGGCGAGCGTCGATCACGAGGTTGAGGTTGTAACTACGGAAAATCATGTGAACAGGGCGGCTCCTAGTAGTTGGATGATGCGGCTTGTTGTGCTTCTTCATTTTAGTAGGGTCGCGTCGTAATGGGCCGGGCAATACGCTGATTCGGCTATCGCATGTTCGCGACACCCCTCTCTCATGCAGTGGCTCAATGAATCGATAGGTGCGGAAGGTCGCGCAATATCCGATCTGGTTCCACTCTCATCAAGCCATGCTCGTAGATGGGCGAGAATATCCACTTGCTCTTCATGTGGAATGATCGTTCCAGAAGTCCATCTGTTGAGGTCTAAGGGAGCCAGCAGAATATCCTTGTCTGAAACGCTGGACATCTCCCAATCAATCTTCAGTTCTGACGAGCCCTTAGTGCATGTCACTGTGCCGCACCGACCGCCAGATCGGCACGCAAAGCGATAAGGTTCTGGTGTTGCTGGATTCATCTCAATTCTTGCACAACGTTAAATGTGGTGGCACGGCGGCGCAGGACCCACAGAGCGAAGCGAACGAGGGACGTTATACGCCGTTGCCACCCACGACGTGTTCTGCCACTTGTTCATAATGTATCGCGCTTGATGGGGATCTTGATCTTGGTTCCGTCTGGATTGAGCCAGTAGATTCGTCCAGTCCGCGCCAGGTCCGTCGCTCCTTTGTCGTACACCAGCGGATACTCGACCAACTGGCCATAGTAGAATCCGCTGACCGGACCGTAGAAATAATAGCATCCGGCATCCCCAACCTGCTTGTAGGCCACCGGCAGGAACAAAGTGTAATCCGTGGGACTCGTTGCGCGGCGGTAACGCCAAAAGTAATGTGAACCGCGTTGGATAATTAATGGCCCCTCGACGACCTTGGCCTCCTTCAGTGAACGCGAAGGATCTGGTGTCATTGAGCACGCCGCTAGCATTAGCGCGGAGATTACGATAATGAGATGATGCATGAAATTTCCAGCAGAACTTTGTAATTCGTTCCGTCGGAGGGTGCGTGATATCAGGCGGGTTTGGCGAGGAATTTCTGACGTGGATCCGTGCAACATGACGTTTTCCAACGATTTAGGCAAACAGTAACCGATGCTTGATTTCCTTGATGACTGAACGGAAAATTGCCGCCAGAACAGGCATTTCTGCTAGCTGTTCGTTCCTTAAAGCATCGGTTACCGTCACCGATGCTTAATGATTGAGAAAACAGAAGGATGGAAAAGGGTCCTGCCTATTATCAGACTTTCAAGGGAGGAAGCCTGACTAACCGAAAAACTGGTCGGAATCGTTGTGGGAGCCGATCCAAAATCCGACGACGGTGTCATCTTTTCGTTCCTCAAGAGCGCGGAAGGGATTCATTGATGCGGACGGACCAAAGGCTGTCCTACCCCGCTAATGGATCTCGTAATGCTCTATCCAAAGACATCTCGATTTCAGAATTGAACTACAGATGAACAATTCTGGGTGAAATTTCAGGGGTCATGATTCGAACGATTCCCGCTCTTGATGTTCAGGCTGGACCTGCCAAACATTCCGCCCCTGTGAAGCCGCCCGAGCACCATCCCGCCGCGTCCGCGAAATTTTTCCATGTCCTTGCGGGCACCTCCATTTTCCTAATCTTCCAATACGCCGTCTCGTTGTGGAGGCTGATGAACTCCTCGGGGGAGATGGCCAATAAATTCAGTGTCCTCGCCAAGAACAAGTATATGGGTTTCCTCGTGTTGCAGAATCTGCAAATGCTCATCGCCTACGTGGTGTTGGCGCTTGCCGCTGCGATTCTTGTCCAGCCTTTTGTGGCGATTTGGACGGCGCGGTCCGAGCGAGTGTCCCGCCGCGCGGTGATTCTCCGCAGCCTCGGGCTAACAGTTCTGGTGCATGGCTATTTCACCCTCCGCCTGGTGGATACTCGACCGTATTTTCTCAACGAAGCCGAGTTCGGGCAATGGTATTACAAGGTGCTGGAAATTATCCCGGAGGCGGTCCGGCCGGGGAGCTTGTTTGTGCTTTTCACCGTGCTGCCCTTGGCTGTCATCACTTATGCGGTTCTCTGGCAGATCAGACGTCACGGTCGGCGGGGGTGGGCGGTGGCTGTCGCTGCCATCGCCGTCATCGCACTGACGGTGGGCCTGCGTGCTTACAAGGAGCGCCCGCAAACCCAAGCCTCGACGACGGGCAAGCCGATGAATGTGATCATCATCGGCTCGGACTCGCTGCGGGCGGATTCGCTAGGCTGTGCGGGATACGTGCCCCAGCGCTCGGATGGCACCGCGAAAGGCGGGGTTTCACCGGTCATCGACGCCCTTGCCCGCCGCTCCAGCCGTTTTGAACTTTGTTATACGTCGATCGCCTCCACCATGGAGTCCGGGGTGCAATTGATGGCTTCCCAGTATCCGCAGAGTCACGGCATCCGTCAGATGTATCCGAACAAGGAGACTGTCGCCGCCACGAACCAGCGGATCGAGACGCTGCCACGGCTGCTAGCCCAGCGCGGCTACGACACCGCCGCCATCGGCGATTGGTGCGCCGGATATTATGAAGTCATCCCGCTAGGCATGGAGCATCTATCGGTTTCCACGTTCGATAATTTTAAAATCTACATGAGCCAAGCGGTGGTCATGGCGCATTTCGTGGTGCCGCTGTATTTTGATAATTCGTTAGGCTATCAGTTATTTCCCCAGCTCCAGGCCTTCGCGCAATTCGTCACGCCGGAGGTGGTCACCAAGCGGGTCGAGGACCGCCTCGCCACCGTCGCCAAGGAGCAGAAGCCCTTTTTCTGGCACGTCTTCTATTCCTGCAATCACCTCCCCTATCGCAGCCCCGAGCCTTACCGCAGCATGTTCGCCAGCACCACCTATCAGGGCCGTAACAGAAATGGGGTGGACTTCGACATCGACTCGTTCATCGGCGGAACCGACTTGGAATCCAAGTGGAAAGCCCTCCCGCCCAAGGAGGTCAAACAGATCTGCGCCCTCTATGACGGCTGCACCCGCCAGTTCGACGGCTGTGTGGAAAAAATCCTCGCCTCGCTCAAAGCAAATGGCCTTGAAGACAACACCATCGTCATCGTCACCGCCGACCATGGGGATGATCACTATGAGCCCGGCGTCACCCTCGGTCACGGCCTCACCTTCAACGGTGGCCTCCAGGCGAACCACGTCCCGATGATCGTCCATGTCCCCGGTGCCGCGCCGCAGGTGATCCCGGAAACGGTTCGGCTGATCGACGTCATCCCGTCGCTAGCAGAACTCATCGGCCAGGAAAAATCCTCCACTTGGCAGGGGCAGAGTTTTGCCGGATGGATCCGCAAAACCGAGACGCCGGTTTTCCGACCGTTTTATGGGGAAACAGGATTTCCCTTCATCCAGTTTCGCGTGAAAGGCGTGGAGCGGCCCAAGCTCCCCGCGATGGACGAGCTGACCGGCATCGACCCTGACTTTAACTATCAGTTCGTCCTCAAGAACGAATACCTCGAGCGCCTCATCCAAGCCAAACAGCGCTGCCTGAGAACCCGTTATTGGAAGCTCGTCTGCACCCCCACGGCCCAGGGCGGACGCCACTTCGCCCTCTTCCAACTCGCCAAAGACATTTATGCGGAAACTGACCTCGCCGCTACCCGCCCCGAGATCCTCGCCCCCATGAAGGCTGCCCTCGAACGCTGGATGGATGAAAAAACTGAGTCCTCCATTGCGGAAATTTTTCCTAGCGGTGAGCCGGAGTGATTTCTAATCCTACCACACTAGCAACTGTATGAACCCGAAGATTGATCTATATCTAAGTAAGGCCAAACAGTGGCGGCAAGAAACGGAGAAGTTGAGAATGATCATTCTCGACTGCGGACTCACCGAGGA
>JANYFB010000045.1 GCA_025362955.1 Akkermansiaceae bacterium | reverse complement strand
GGAAATTTCCGCGCCGCGCCCGTTTGCCTAACTCTTCCAGAAAACCGTCTTCTTTCGCGACTCTAACACCATTGGTATTGACGAGGCAGTAGTCGATGCCCGGCTCGGCGTGGATCCAGTCGAGCAGCTCGAAAAACTGCGGATGCAGCGTCGGCTCGCCGCCGGATAACTGGAGCAGCTCGATTTTCCCCTTCCGCTGGACGACACCGCGGATGCGACTTTGCAAGGATTCCAGCGAGTGCGATTTCAAACGATCCCCCGCCGCGCCGACCGGGGAATCCGCGAAACAGGTCGGGCAGGCGAGGTTGCAGGAATCGACGATTTCGATCAGCGCAAGGCAGGTGGAAAGCACCTCGACCTCGGGAACAGTGGCGTTCGCGTTGCGACCAAGGGTGCCATTGATTCCGCCCGGATCGGCGGAGCAGGCGCAACCGGCCCCGCAGGAGTTCGACGGATCGCCCTTGGCCAGCCAGTAGAACCGTGCGTCGCTGGCGATGCAGGCCGTGGCCTCGCCATGCTCAGTGCAGGTGCGTGTTAGATAGACCTTCGACGGAGTGCCCGTGGTTTTCCAAACCTCTGCCGGCACCGACGCCTGGCACGTCGGGCAACGTGAGGTAGTTTGTTTCAGCGTTTCCTTGAGGGTGGGGAAGATCATGGTGGTCCTGGCAGTCTAAAAGCACATGTAGCCATTCCAAGGGTGAGACAAATGACGATCTGGCCATAGAGATACGCTAGGTTGGACCATAGCAGTAAAGCCCCCCGAGTATGAGTTTTCATGATGATGTTGAATCGCGCTTTCATTTTAAATATTAGGATGATTATCACAACGGGCATCAGCATATATAATTGCCCATCGAGTCCAAACTTGCCCAACCAACCGAACGCGATGTTCGCGACCACGGTTACCAAAGGAGGAAGCGCAAGTGGTATCCACAAGGATCCTGCTGGAGGCATCGGCGGAAGGTGAGGGGTATCGGGTTTTTCATCCATATCGGGGAAGCGGCAGTGCTGCAAGTTTCCTTGAGGGTGGGGAAGATCATCAGTGAAAGTTTAACGGAGGAAAAAAGAGCATGCAGCTTCCAATCCAGAGCGCGAGGCAAACGATGATCTGGCCGAGGAAATAGGCCCAACTTAGAAACGTCAGCGAGCGACCTTGATAGCGCGTTCTAACGACACCATGGAATCGAACAGCCAGTCCGATGATCACGAAAAACATGATTGGAGGAACACTCAGGGAAAGGCCTCCGTTCCCATTGCCTGCGCCGGCGAGCAGGCCTATCGCCATGTTGGCAAATAGCGTCAACCCAGGAGGAATTGCTAGCGTGAGCCACAACGGCCCTCTTGGAATCGTCGGCACCGGCGGCGGGATCATCGGCTCTTCCTTCATGGCGGATCATCGGCATTGCGGAGGTGGCGGGTCAATCCACAATCCAAGACTGCTGGAGATGCATCGGCTTCCATTTCTCTGATTGTCGGAAAAATGGAAACCGCCCATTTTCCCTGCATGTCAGATTTATCTCATGTTCCGGATGGCTACCATTCGGTCACTCCATCGCTTACCTCCAAGAGTGCCGATTCATCCATCAAGTTTCACGCGGCGGCCTTCGGTGCTATGGAGCATTTCCGCCTAACCGATGAAAAAACTGGTGGCGTCGCTCATGCAGAATTTCGAATAGGCAATTCGATCATGATGATTTCCGACGAATATCCAGATTTCGGCTCCATGGCCCCAGCCCTCGGGATGGGTGGTTCATTCATGATTTACGTTCCAGATTGCGATGCCTGCTTTGCCCAAGCCGTCACCGCTGGAGCCACTGTCATCACGGCACCTACCGATCAATTCTGGGGCGACCGCACTGGATCAGTGGCCGATCCTTTCGGCTATCGCTGGACCGTCGCTCAGAAAAAATCCACGCCGACTCCCGAGGAAATGGCTGAAGGAATGAAAAAGTTCTGTTCGTGACGATGGGAAAGAGGCGGATGCCGCGCTTGGAGGCGCCGTCACCCAAAAACATGCCCACGCTGAAAATCCTCGGAAGTCCCGGTTTTCGGATTGCCTCGGCATGGGTATGGGAGACAATGGCGGCGCATGGCGTATCTGGCAGACCGGGCATTTGAATTGATTTCCTCAGCGCACGAACGCGGGCGGCTGGCTCACGCGTTTCTCATCAGCGGAGCGCATGGCAGCGGTAAGGAAAACCTTGCCGCGCGGGTCATCCAACTTGTCAACGGTAGCGGGAAATCCGGGGGGACTGACCTGTTTGGCGAACCCATCCCCGTAGAAACGCCGCCGCTCGACGAGCTGGAAAGCGGCTGGGTGCGGATCATCCGACCGCGCATGAAATCCCGCCAGATCGGAGTGGAAGAGATTCGCGATCTCGAACAAACGCTTCACCTCGCCGCGCCCGGCGGGGCCTGCAAGGTGGGTGTCATCACCGGCGCGGATCGTATGAATGACAAGGCGGCGAATGCGTTTTTGAAAACCCTCGAAGAACCCCCGCAAAACACCCTGCTCCTCCTCCTAACGGCCAATCCCCAACGCCTGTTACCCACCGTCATTTCCCGTTGCACGCGGATGTCCTTGTTAGGTGGTCAGGCGCTGTTGGCTAACGGCGGGGCGGAACTGGTCAGCGCGCTCAATGCCGCGGCAGCCCGTGGGTTCGGGACCCCGCTCGCGGCCTTGCATTTGAAGGCTGTGTTCGCTTCTTTCCTCGCCGGGTTCCGTGAGGAGGCGGACACCACTGCGAAAGCCGCCGAAAAAGAAGAGGTCGCCGCGTATCGCGATTCCACCGATGGCAAGTGGCTGAAAGAGCGCGAGGATTTTCACAAAGCCGCCGCTGAGGCAGAATACCTTGAAGCCCGCAATCGCCTTTTCGATGTCCTGATGGCATGGATGGCGGATCTCCTCCGCATGAAGGTAAGTGCGAGCGGGCTGGATTTTCCCGCGTCCGCACCCGCGTTGGGAAAAATCGCCGGCGCGGAAACGGAGGGCCGTCTGCTCAAACGCATGGAAGCCCTTGATTCATTGCGCCGGACCTTGGAGACAAATGCCTTCGAGCCACTTGCCATCGAAGTTGGGTTTCTCAAAGCCTTTGGTTGAACGAAGGGATGCGGGTATTCTTGCACCGCAGACAAGGCTGGAATGCCTCTATCAGACATCCTCTTCGAGCGCTTTCGGCAGCTTGTCCACCTCTTCGAGAAGGTTGACAATTTCCACGCCGCGAACTGCGGAGTCGTCGTGATGGAAACGCAAAACGGGAGTGGATTTCAGGACAACGCGTTTCATGACCTTGGACTGGATCGAGCCGTGGTCCTTGTTCAATTTTACGATCACCGAGTTGGCCTCGCCGCCTAACACGCCGATCCATACCTTGCCCTCTTTGAGGTCCTGGGTGACCTCGACTTCACTAACAGTCACCAGCCTGTTATGCCATTCGTAATCTTTTTGAATGACGCTACCGATTTCACGGCGGAGGAGTTCGTTGACTCGATCAAGACGGCGGGACATGGGAAATAAGTTGCTGTTTTCAGTTTCCAGTTTCCAGCGGAGATGAAGACCAGCGACCAGGTTGTTCACCTGAAAACTGAAGACTGAAAACTAACAAACTTTTGATCAGAGCGTTTGCGCGTATTTTTCGAGTTTGTAGCACTCGATGATATCGCCTTCCTGATATTCGTTGAATTCGCCGAGGCGGATGCCGCATTCGAAATTCGTGCGGACCTCTTCGACTTCATCCTTGAAGCGGCGGAGCGTGGACATGCGACCATCGAAGACCGGCACGCCGTCACGGACCACGCGGGCGTGGGCTTTGCGGTGGACGCGGCCATCGGTGACAAACGATCCGGCGACGCGGCCGCGGTTGAGTTTGAAAATCTGGCGGACCTCGGCGTGGCCGATGACGGTTTCGCGAGTAAGCGGCTCTAGCAGACCAAGCATCGCTTCACGGACTTGGTCGATGAGTTCGTAAACGACCGAGTAGAGTTTCACTTCCACCCCGGCAGCTTTGGCGGATTTTACGGCCTTGGCTTCCACTTTCACGTTGAACCCGAGGATGATTGCATCTGTGGACGTGGCGTAGGAAATGTCGGACTCGGTAATCGGCCCGGCGGCGGCGGTGATGAATGAGGATTCCACTTTTTCCGATTCGATGGCGAGCACCGCCTTCTTGATGGCCTCGACGGAGCCTTGCACATCGCACTTGAGGATGAGCTTGAGCTGAGCCTTGCCACCGCCGTCGCGAACCATGGAATACAGGTCCTCCATCCGGTTGCGGTGCTGGGGCTTGAGGCGCAGAAGCCGCTGGGCTTCCTGGCGCTCTCCCGCCAACGCTTTTGCCTCACGCTCGGTTTTCATCTCCGTAAGATGGTCGCCCACGTTCGGAAGTTCTTCGAAACCAATTACCTCAACGGGCATTCCGGGATGGGCGGACTTGATTGCCACGCCGCGGTCGTTGATAAGCGAGCGGACTTTCCCTGCAAAAGGACCGCAGATGAATGCGGTGCCAACCTTGAGCGTGCCGGACTCGACAATGACCGTGGCAGTGGTTCCACGACCGGGAACCACGCGGGCCTCAATGACGGCGGCGCGGGCGGTGGCCTTCGGGTTTGCCTTGAGTTCCAGCACTTCCGCTTGGAGTGCCATGAGATCTAGCAGATCGTCCATGCCCATGCCGGTGAGGGCGGAGACCTCGGCAAATTCCGTGTCTCCCCCGAAGTCAGTGGTTTGTAGGCCGTGCTCGGCGAGTTGGGACTTTACGCGAGCGATGTTGGCGGATGGCAGGTCACATTTGTTGATGGCGACAATGATCGTTTTTCTCGACTTTTTAGCGTGTTTGATCGCTTCGACAGTCTGCGGCATGATGCCGTCATTCGCCGCGACGACGAGCACGACGATGTCCGTGATGTCCGCACCACGAGCCCGCATGTCGGAGAAAATCGCGTGGCCGGGAGTATCGAGAAAGGTGATTTCCTGGTCGTTGTGAATGACCTGATAGGCACCGATGTGCTGGGTGATGCCGCCAGCCTCGCCCGCAGTGATCTTGGTTTTGCGGAGGAAGTCTAACAACGAGGTTTTCCCGTGATCGACGTGGCCCATGATCGTGATAATGGGCGGGCGGAATTTGAGCAAATCCTCGGGTTCTTTGACCGGAGCTTCGGGCTCTTTGATGACTTCCTCAACCTTGTGGAAACCTTTGTCTTTGTCGCGTTTCTCGCGTTCGAAAACGAAGCCGTGGATTTCGCAAATTTTTGCGGCGATCTCAGGTTCTAACGGTTGATTGGGAGCAGGGAAGACGCCGATCTTGATCAGGTCCGCCATGATATTGAACGGCTTCAATCCGAGGCGTGCGGCCAGAGCGGGAATCAGGATCGGAGGCTTGATGACGATGAGTTTCGGATCATCGGAAATTTCATCCTCCGCTGCGTTTGCCTCAATGGCGGCAGGAATCACCACCGGGACCGGGACTGGAGCGGCCGCTTGGACCGCTGCCTTGGCTGTGGTTTCGTCCGCCTTGTCGAGGATTTTGGAAATGGTGCCAATGACCGCCTTGCCCGTCCGCGTGGATTTGCGGACTTTCGGCTTCTTGTCGTCCGCAAAAAGATCGAGCGCGTTTGCCTTCTGCGCATCGAGGACGCTCGGAGCTTGGGCTGGTGGCGGGACGACTTCGGCCTCCTTGCGCTGGCGCTCGCGACGCGAAGGCTTCGGGGCCGTTTCGAGAAGATCGAGAACCTTGGATTTTTTGGGAGGGCTATCTTTATTTTCGGGCATCCGGCTTGTCTGCAGAGTTCTTGGGAGTGATGAGGAAGGAATAATGAGTAAGGTTGAAATTAGTCGTTAGAGGCGGCGGCGGTGGCTCCGCTGACAATGCCGTGGGCACGGACGAGGATGGCCTCGGCGGCCTCCTCGGTGATTTCCAGCGCGGCGGCGATGTAATCGGCGGGCATGTCGATCACCAGTTCGGGATTGAAACCGCCCGCAAGTGTTAGTTTGTTAGCGAGTTCATCGGTGATGCCGAGTTGTTCGCCGAGGGTGTGGGCCGCGCCGCCGATTTTCTCCTTGAATTGCTCTTCCTTGGACTCGTCGCGGCGGACTTGGACATCCCAACCCATGAGGCGTGAGGAAAGCCGGGCGTTCTGCCCCTTGCGACCGATGGCCTTGCTAAGGTCAATCTCATCCACGGTGACATGGACGGTGTGGGATTCTTCATCGACGGTGATTGAGCGGAGTTCTGCGGGCTTGAGCGCCTCGCGGACAAATTCCTTGGGATCTTCGCTCCAACGGATGATATCGACCTTCTCGTTGTTGAGTTCGCGGACGATGTTTTTGACCCTGGCTCCACGCATCCCGACGCAGGCACCCACGGGATCGACCTTCGGGTCACTGCTCCAGACGGCGACTTTGGTGCGGAATCCGGCCTCGCGGGCGATGCCGCGGATTTCCACAGTGCGGTCTGAAATTTCATTTACCTCCGCCTCAAACAAGCGGCGCACGAAATTGGGATGACTACGCGAAAGAATGATTTCCGGTCCACGGCCTTCGTTTTCCACGGCAAGAACGTACGCCCGGATGCGGTCGCCGATGTTGTAATCCTCGCCTTGGACCCGTTCTCTGTTAGGCATGATGCCTTCGAACTTTCCAAGGTCGATCATCACGTCGTTGCGCTCGAAGCGGCGCACGGTGCCGGAAACCACGTCGCCCGCGCGGTCCTTGAATTCCTCATAGATCATTTCCTTCTCCGCTTGGCGAAGGCGCTGCATCATCGTTTGTTTGGCGGTCTGCACGGCGATGCGGCCGAAATCCTTGGGCGTAACGTTGAATTCCTGAATATCGCCAATCTGAGCGCTTGGGGCCTTCTTAACGGCGGTGGAAAGCGGAACCTCGTTGAATTTGTCCACATGGTCGTCATCGGCGACGACGGTTAGACAGGCGTAAATTTTGGTCTCACCCTTCTTGGTATCCACGGCGGCGCGGAGTGTTTCGATCGCATCGGCACCCGGAACCATTTTCCGATAGGCGGAAATGAAAGCGAACTCCAGCGCGGCAACAACCTTTTCACGGTCGATTCCTTTTTCTTTTTCGTAATACTCGATGAGGGCGACGATATCGTTGGTCATGGCGGGCGGTGGCTGCGGTCGCTGCTGATGTCTGGAGACGCAAAAGAGTGGGTGCGAGACCCACTCCTTTCTTTCGTCAGAAGCTGTGCGGGCAGCTTTTAGAGCGGGGGCATTTGACTTGCAAGCCGAAACTCGGTGGTTCCAGGTCTAGGTCCGGGGGCCGATCTCTGTCTCCACGGTGATGAGTAAACTAGGGTTTTGTCTGAGAGATGTGCGGCGGGGCAGGGTTTCCAATTTTCAAAATCCGATGCGTCGCCAAAAAAACCATGATGCAGGACAGCCCGATCAGATTTCCCCTCCAGCCCGGCGGAAAGACCAAGATGAACCCCTTGCCCTTGATCAGTGCCGAGTAGCTCGAAACGCAGAACGGCATGAGAAAAAGCCGGAATGTGGTCCACCCATCCGGGCGAGCGCCCTTGGCGGAGGTGCTTAAAAGTAGGGCCATGCCGATGATTCCGCTCATCCCCAAGGACGAAATCCACAAAACCAACGAGGAATCAAAATAGAGGAAAACCATGCACAGATACCAAATCAAGTAGCACCACAAAACCAATCGGCCTGCTGAAAGGGATGCGAAGTAACGGAGCATTTTCGATCACAAGGAGAGCCGCAACCATGCCAATATAACGATCCCTTCGTGGATGAAGTCTCGATGGATTCTTTTTTCCGAAACCGCTCTTGTCCGTTGGCTTGTCCCTGCCTTACGCTTGCCCAACCTTTGCCAAGCGTGTCCCATTTCCCAGCCCCCACCTACATTCTCGGCGTGTTGCCGTCTCGTTGGGGTTCCACCCGTTTCCCTGGAAAACCGCTTCATGTAATCGCCGGAAAACCCTTGATCCAGCACGTTTGGGAGCGTTGTTTGCGATGTTCCCGCTTGGATGAAATCCTCGTCGCCACCGACGACGAGCGGATTCGCGACGCCGTTCTCGCCTTTGGCGGAAAGGTCGCCATGACCTCGCCGGATCATCCCACTGGCACCGACCGCATTGCGGAGGTTGCCCTAACGGTCCCGCAGGCCACGCACCTCGTCAATATCCAAGGCGACGAACCCTTGATTGATCCGGCGCTGATCGATGAACTCGCCGCTACGATGGCCGCCGATTCTTCGCTGGACATGGCCACCGCCGCCAACCTGCTAGATCCTTCCGATGCCGCCGTCCGGGATCCGAACGTCGTAAAAGTCGCCGTCGCACTCGATGGCCGCGCCCTTTATTTTTCCCGCTCGCCGCTGCCGTTTTTCCGCAATCCCGTTGCAGGCCTTCCCGTCCTTCGCCACAAGGGGATCTATGCCTATAAGCGGAGTTTCCTGGAGCGCTTCGTCACTTGGCCGCCCTCGCCTTTAGAAATGGCCGAGTCCCTCGAACAACTCCGTGCCCTCGAAAACGGGGCATCCATCAAAGTTCTTCTCACCGCAGACACCTCCCCCGGCGTCGATACCCCGGAACAGGCCCGGGAAATCGAGCGTCTCTTATCCTTGTCTGATCACTGATCACTGCTCACTCAACACTTTTATGAAATATATCTTCGTCACCGGCGGCGTCGTTTCTTCACTCGGCAAGGGGCTTGCTGCGGCATCCATCGGAACTCTGTTAGAGCATCGCGGCCTCACCACGCTGATGCAAAAATTTGATCCCTACCTCAATGTGGATCCGGGCACCATGTCGCCCTATCAACATGGTGAAGTTTACGTTCTCGACGATGGCGCAGAGACCGACCTCGATCTCGGGCACTACGAACGTTTTACCTCCGGGGTCCTCTCGCGGATGAATAACCTGACTTCCGGCCAGGTTTTCGACTCAGTCATTAAGAAGGAACGCCGCGGGGAATACCTCGGGAAAACCGTCCAGTTTATCCCGCACGTCACCGACGAAATTAAATCCCGGATGCACCAGGTCACCGTGGATAATCCCGATACCGACGTCCTGATCACCGAAATCGGCGGCACCGTCGGCGACATGGAAGGACTCTTATTCATTGAGGCCCTGCGGCAGTTCGCGCTCGAAGTCGGGAAGGAAAACGTCTGTTTCATCCACGTCACGCTGCTCCCTTACATCAAGGCTGCCGGCGAGGTGAAAACCAAGCCCACCCAACAATCTGTCGCAAAACTTCGCGAACTCGGCATCCAGCCTGACATTATCATCTGCCGCACCGAGGCCGATCTCGATGAGGATAACCGCAAGAAAATAGCGATGTTCTGCAACGTCGAGCGCAAAAACGTCGTCGCCTTCCGCGATGTTGCCCATACCATTTACGAATGCCCGTTAGACCTCCGCCGCGATAAGATCGACAGACTCGTCGTCGATAAGTTAGGCCTCGGCCACACCCCATCGCCAGCACTTGAGGAATGGGAAAAATTTGTCCAGCGTGTCATCCATCCCAAGCACAAGGTCACCATTGCCGTCGCCGGGAAATACATCGAGCTCCAAGATGCCTACAAGTCCATCTATGAGTCCCTGATCCATGCCGGCGCCCATCACGATACCAAAGTCCAGATCGTCCGCGTGGAAGCGGAAGCCATCGAAGACCACGGGGCGAAGGCCGTCATCGGCGATGTCGATGGCATCCTCGTCCCCGGTGGTTTCGGCGACCGGGGAATCGAGGGGAAAATCCTCGCCTCCAAGTATGCCCGTGAAAACAAGATTCCCTATCTGGGCATCTGCCTGGGTATGCAAATAGCCACGATCGAGTACGCCCGTAATATTTGCGGCCTCAAGGATGCGAATTCGACTGAGTTCAATAAGAACACAAAATACCCCGTCATCTGTTTGCAGGAAGAGCAAAAAGGCGTCGAAGACATGGGAGCGACGATGCGGCTCGGTTCCTGCGAGTCCATCCTTTTCACGGGTACCAAAGCGGCGGATTTATATGATAATGTGGACCGTATTCATGAACGCCACCGCCATCGGTATGAACTAAATTCGGACTATCAGGACCGCCTGCAAGAAGCTGGACTCGTCATTTCCTCCGTCTCTGCGGAAGAAGGCCTCGTGGAAATCATCGAACTGCCAAACCACCCATTTTACCTCGGCGCGCAGTTCCATCCCGAGTTCCAATCCAAGCCGAACCACCCGCACCCACTGTTCTCAGGCTTCGTCGCCGCCGCGCTCACCCGCTCGCAGCTCTAACTCAAGGAGCGTCATGGCTGCCGTTGAGGGACGGAGCGCAGCGGAGTCAAAACCGCGAGCCGATGGACAAGAACCGCATAAAAGGCCGACGCGGCGCGTCGAGGGGGCACAACACTCCGAAGACGATTGGTATGCCTGTAGAGGTAAATCCGGCGGCAGGGACGGGGGTCAGTCCATGGAAATCAATATCAAGAATCAACTATTGAAATCCAAGGACCGACCCGAATGGCACTAACTTAAGGGTGATTTGGGATAAAATAGCGTTAGATTGTTGCGAAGTGGCATATTTGTAGGTCGCTTACGGTTAATGACTTCCATTACGCTTATGTTTCCCGGATGGCACCGCAAACTTTACGGTCGGAGACCCCTTCGGCCCGGTGTGGCGATGCAACGCAAGGCGGCTGATCTCAGTTCACTTTGTTTGCGTCAGGCCAAGGATCTCTTCGGCGATCTGCTCGACACAGGATTGTTGGAAAAGGTTCCAGGATTCAGAAATCGCTCGTTTCCGCTGCCTGTGGTGTTTTGGACCTTTCTCTGTCAGGTGCTCGCTAGCGGCTCCTGCCGGCACAGCGTGACCTCGGTGCAGGCTCTTCTTTGCCAACACGGCAAGGCCATCTGTTCGTAAACGTAGTCCACACCCCCATCTGAAGATTCTGGCCGGAGCCTAGCATAGCAGTCATAGCGTGGCGGATTATGACTGCTACCTCTGACTCCATTCTGAAAGCCGACCGCCGCGGTCGGCTCCGTTACTCCCCCGAGCAA
>JANYFB010000036.1 GCA_025362955.1 Akkermansiaceae bacterium | reverse complement strand
GGTATCGAGGTGCCGGAAAAATTCCCCCGCATGACCTATCAGGACGCGATGGACATCTACGGATCCGATAAACCGGACACCCGTTTCGATATGAAAATCACCGACCTCGCGGACGTATTCGCTGCCACCGAGTTCAAGATTTTCCGCAGCATCCTCGATGGCGGCGGCGTGGTGAGAGCAATCAATGCCAAGGGCTTCGCCACCATTACCACCGGCCAGATGAACCGGCTCAACGAGATCGCCGTGCAGGCCGGACTCCCCGTGAAAAATCTGGCATTCATCAAACTGGAGAATGGCGAATACAGAAGCCCGCTCTGGAAAATTTTTACCGAAACGGAGAAAGCCGCCGTCGTCGCCAAACTGGATCTAGCAGAAGGCGACATCGTCTTCTTCGCTGCCGGATCGCGTGAAAGTGTGAGCACCATCCTCGGTCGCGTCCGCTCGGAATCCGCCGTAATGATGGAGCTTCACAAGGATTCCACGAAGTTCAACTTCCTCTGGGTCGTCGATTTTCCCCTGCTTGCTCACGACGAGGAAACCGGCCACTGGGCTGCCGTCCACCATCCCTTCACCCGCCCCCATCCCGAGGACATTGCGAAGCTCGACGCCGGCGATTACGAAAATGTTAGAGCGGTGGCTTATGACGTGGTTCTCAACGGCTACGAACTTGGCGGCGGCTCGATCCGGATTCACGAGAAAGCTCTCCAAGCGCAGATGTTCAGTGTGTTAGGTGTCGGCCCAGAAGAGCAACAAATCAAATTCGGCCACCTTCTCGATGCCTTCCGCTTCGGTGCGCCACCGCACGGAGGCCTCGCCCTCGGCCTCGACCGTATCGCCATGTTAGTCGCTGGAGAAGACAGCATCCGCGAGGTGATCGCCTTCCCGAAAAACAACAAGGGAGCGGACCTAATGGCCCATAGCCCTTGCCAGATCGAGCACAAGCTGCTGCGCGAAGTTTATGTCCAATCCACTTACAAGGATCCGAAGTTGGCGGTTGAAGCCAAGGTGTGATCGGTCTTTCTGTTCGACATCCGCTCTTGGAAAAGATAACTTAAAGCATGGTTTCCAAATCGACTTCGAGCACTTGGATCGTTCCTCCGGCCAAGCTTGACCGTGCTGTGTTCTCTGTCGGGATATTGGAGGAGCAGACATCCGAATATGTGGCCTCTTGGCGAGCGAGACCGACAGCCGAGAGGATTTCCGCCGTTCAGTTCATGCGTACTGTCATGTATGGTCAAGATGCAGCTACCGGAAGACTTCAGAGACTTCTTCAGATTTCTGAATGAGTCAGGAGTCGATTATCTGCTGATTGGTGGCTGGGCGGTCGGCTTCCATGGCTACCCACGGGCGACTGCGGACATGTATGTGTGGGTCGCTTGTGATCCGGACAACGCGAAGCGCATCATCCAGGCGCTCAAGCTCTTCGGATTCACTCACGATGAAGCGACAGAGATTCTTTTTACCCGTCCCGGATTCGTGGTTAGAATGGGCCTACCACCGATGAGAATCGAACTTCTGACAAAGATCAGCGGAGTGGAATTTGCCGAATGCCACGGTCGATGTGAAACGATGATCCAGAATGGCATCTCCATTCCGGTCATTTCATTGTCCGATCTGATCACCAACAAGAAAGCCAGCGCACGGCCCAAAGACATGGCTGACGTGGACGCCCTTGAAAACTGAGAAAGCCCGGAAACAAGCGGCCCGATCAATGATCCCCTAGAAAAAACCCAAAACCCTGAGGGAGACTCAATCGGGTCGCCTGTGGCGGGTCGCAACGCGCGGCAGCGAAGATCGCCCATGACCCCCTTCCCACCAACACCGCGACCACACACACAAATGAACCGCACACGGGACTAACAGAAGCGGAGACGGGGCGACCGGATGGCTCTATTTGGGATGCCGCGTGGAAACACGACGGCTTGGGTCAGTAAGCCAAGACATCGGTCGCCCCCGATCCGACCTGGGGAGACAACCCCAGATCAGACCATGGCTTCAAGATAATCCGCCCCGGCAGCATGTCGAGGGCACGTCATACCAGTCCGCCAGGCAAAAGGGGCGAAGCCGATCTGCGAAATGATCGGCAATCGGTGACTGCCACCACCCGCACCCGCCTCCCCGATCGGATCCACTGATACCCAGCGGGCGGTTTGTGGGTCATAGGCGCGGTAGCGGGTGAGGACGATCCCGCTGGAGGCGTGGTAATCATGGCCGGTGTAGCCTTTTTCCGCTTCGTACGTTCCGGTGATGCGGGATCTCACGCCGTAGGCAGTGTAATCGTATCTGGCAAGCAAAGTGCCGTTACTATCCAATACCTCGCGGACACTGCCGAGGTGGTCGCGGGTGTAGTAACGCGGCGTCGGCGGAGTGGTGGTGTAATCGATTTCACCTCGCTGGTGTAAGTCTTGAGGACGGTGGAGCCACCTGCAGAACGTTCTTGGAGCACACCCGTCGCGCCGTAGAGATAGGAGACGTTGGATTGTTGGATGCCATCGACGAACTCCGTTTTCCCCACCCGGTCGCCCATGCCATTGTAGGTGTAGGCGGTTTTTTCAATTCCTCCGTCCCGCAGGTAGCGGTTGATTTCTATCAAACGATCCGCCGCATCCCACTTGTAGGACCGCAGCGGCTGGGTGGGGGTGGCTTGCGGAGCGACGGATTCCAAATTCCCGTTCAGATCATAGGTGTGGATAATCGCCACGCCGCTCTCCACCTGCATCTCGATGAACTTGGAAGTCACCGTGCCATTCGCTTCAGTGACCACGATGGGGAAGCGGTTCAGGCCTGGTGTGACGGACACTTCCTTGCGGAATCCCCGCCCGCCGCTCAAGGGCACGGCAGCCCCGCTGATGGTTAGAGCCTGCGCCTCCTTGCTCAGGGAACCACTGACCACCACCGGCCCGCCGGGCGAAAGCGTGCCGAGCTGGTTGACGGAGTTGTGGGTGCCGGAGCGGACAGTGGCCGAAACGTTGCCGATCAGGCAAATCAGCAACGCGAGAACAATGGAGGCCAGGAAATTCAAGACAGGTGCATTTTTAGCGGGATGCGATGGAGGCGGAAAGGTGAAACTGGAAAAAGTCATGAATCTCAGCATGGGTTTAAAAAATCCAGACCTATACGCCTGGCAGCAAAATGTTCTACAATTTGTCTAGGATTTTGAATTAATTGCCCATTAAGACCCAGGCATGGACGCGCCAGCCGAGGCGGCCACGGACACTTTCCATCAGATCCGTCCATGCAAAAACGGTCCTTGTCATTTCCGAAAACAATTTTTCCCCCCAATCTCCGCGCGCCCTTCCGTTCCATCCCGCAATTCCGCGAAGAACTAACTAAACCATACAACCACCCAGACGGACCGATTCCTCTTCTAGATATTCGCTAACAGTTTGAATCCGCCGGAGATATATCGAAGGGTTTTTCACAACAGTCTCCACCCGCCGGGGGAAACACCCCCGGACTGGCGACTGTATTGCCGCTGGAACAGGGAGTTCCATCTGTGGGTGAGGTCGGCCAGGCGAAAGATGCAGAAAATAATCTTGCAAGCCCAAATGCGAAGCAGCAGTGGCCCATCTTTTCTCCGGCGGGACTGGGCGCAATGATATTCATTGCAGCAACCTGCCTACTGTGGATGGTTCTCAAAAAACGCAGATGATGCCAGCTGTGCTTATAAATGGGGTCAAGGAAATGGTTTCAGTCCCAAATAAAAGACATTCATCGGGCGATTTTATTCACTCCACTCAAAGACTCCACATAACAGCGGGACATGCCTTTAATCGAAACTAAAAAGCTGAAATGGAGGACTACGAACCGGCATCGCGAGGTTCCACGGCGGAGGGGAGGATGCGCTCCTGAGCACTGAAGGAAGCGTCGTCGATGGAACCGAAGGCTGCGAACCATTCAGCGGAGTAGGACGCCACCGGTATATCACCCACATCGGCAGCAAGGCGACCAAGTTGCTCGGCAAGTCCGGCAGCGGCTTGCGGTTGTGCGCCGCGAGGGCGTCAAGTCGCAGCCTTAGCCGGTCATCGAGATTCAGGACGAGAGTCCTCACGGCTGGCAAGGTAGTGGAATCACCCCTAATTTCAAGGAGCAATGCTGATGCGGGGGAGGTACGGTCAACCGGTATTCAAAAATGTCCTTCCGCCGCGATTCACCCTCGCCAAGCGTCCGGTTCCTCCGGCGGGGACGGAAAATTCCTCGCCGAATCTTGATTTTCTCCTAGCCCGTCGCGCAAACGTATTTACCCTGCGGCGGCTCGAATTACGCCCGAAATTCTATCGAAATCCCCATGAATCTGACACTCAAAGTATGGCGGCAGTCCGGGCCCAAGGCCAAAGGTAAAATCGAAACCTACGATGCGAAGGACATCCCGACGGAAGCCTCGTTTCTGGAAATGCTCGATATCGTCAACGAGCGGTTGATCGTCAAAGGCGACGAGCCGATCCATTTCGACCACGATTGCCGCGAAGGTATTTGCGGTTCATGTTCTCTAACCATCAATGGCATTCCCCATAGCAAGGAGCGCGCGACTGCCACCTGCCAAGTCCACATGCGGAAATTTTCCGAAGGCGATACCATCTGGATCGAGCCATTTCGCGCCAATCCTTTTCCTGTGATCCGGGATCTCATCGTGGACCGATCCGCCTTCGACCGGATCGTCGCGGCGGGCGGCTACATCGACGTCCGCACCGGCTCCAGCGTGGATGCGAACTCGATTCCCATTTCAAAAAAAGACGCGGATGCCGCCTTCGACGCTGCGGCCTGCATCGGTTGCGGTGCCTGCGTGGCGTCCTGTAAAAATGCTTCTGCCATGTTGTTCGTTGCCGCGAAGGTTTCCCACCTCGGCCATCTCCCGCAGGGTCAGCCGGAACGGCAGAAACGCGTGTTAGCGATGGTCCGTCAGATGGACTCCGAAGGATTTGGAAACTGCACAAATCAGTACGAATGCGAGGCGGCTTGTCCCAAGGAAATCAGCGTGGATCACATCGCGCGGATGAATCGCGACTACGCGAAGGCGGTGCTCGTGGAGCAATTCGCGTGATGCCGTTTGCGAAAGCTGGGAATAGAATTAGGGTTTACCACTCTTCCATGTAGGTAAATCCAATTTCCGACCATGATCAACACCCCATCTATCATCACCCTCATTCTGTCCCTCACTCTCGCCGCCTGTTCGGGCGAGGATAAAAAGAAACCTGTTATGGAAACCCGCTCCGAAATCCCCGCCCCTCCCACTGGAAAGGTCGTCAAGACCGATGAGGAGTGGAAAAAAACTCTCACACCCGAGCAATACGCCATCCTCCGCAAGTCGGATACCGAGCGTGCGAATGGCGCGGTTTACTCCGAATTTAAACATCAGGGGAAGGGCACCTACCATTGTGCCGGATGCAATGCGCTGCTATTTTCCTCCGACCAAAAATTCGATTCCGGCTGCGGCTGGCCCTCCTTCTACGATCCTGCGATGGCGGAAAACGTGACCCTCAAGAAAGACAGCTCCATGGGAGTGACCCGCACCGAAGTGACCTGCGCGATCTGCGGCGGACACCTTGGCCATGTTTTCTCAGGCGAGGGTTATAAAACCCCCACTGACCAACGCTACTGCATCAACGGCGGTGGCTTGGTATTTGTCCCTGCCAAGGAAGAGGCTCCGAAAAAGTAAATCCGCTAGTGTCTCGTAAAGTAGTAATCGGTGGATGCCGCGAAGGTTCAAAATCTTGGGGAGCACACGCGCCCTCGCGTGTGGCTTTCGACGCCCTCGTCGAAAACAGCTTGGACTGGTCTGCAACGCCAGTCTTCGGCGAGGGCGCCAAAGACAACACGCGAGGCGTGTGTGCTCGTGCGCCGTCAAGCAGCACAACCCCGCCGGGTGGGAGACCCGGCACAACAGAAACCATGAAAGAAGTTGATAACCGAAGTGCAACTGCGTCGCTGCGAGGCGGGGTGGAGAGCAGCGTTGTAGGAACCCGATCAACCGCAATAAAAGTGAACACGATTCGGCGTCAGCCGTGGACGAGCCTGCGAGTAAGTGGCGAAGTCGCCCTCACGGAATTTTCCGTGATGGACGCGCATGGGCTAAGACATGGTGGCTGATGCGTCGCGTCTGGTGTGGTTGGTGGCAGTAGGTCGGGCAGGGGATGTGCGTGTGAAGACGGGATACCTGTCGGGGCAGGAAGCCGGAAACGGTTCCCGGGCAGGAGTCAGAGTCGCCATAAGAGCGAAGAAGCGGGGTAACGCCCGTGGAGCAAAGGGCGGTAGGGAAGTGGAAAAGCCGAGATCATGAAACGCGGAGAACCCTCCGTGACAGTTCCCGCAAGGGGTAAGCAAACGGAAGAGGACTTGTGGCAACGCCACAAAGCCGAACGCGGAGTGGGGTCAGAGCCGATGCTGGCAGCCCTCGAAAGAGGGTTGAAAGGAAACAAGTGGTTTCAGTCTAATCGACAAAGTTTGGTCAGAGCGGACACTTGAACTTGCTTGGGAAAAGGTGCGGGCCAACGCAGGGGCCTGCGGCGCTGACGGCATCACGATACGGCGTTTCGCGAAAGACAGCCAAAAGTCGGCTGCTCGTCGTGAATGAGCAATTGAAGCGAGGCACGTATCATCCCAAGCCAGTCAAACGGGTGTGGATTGAGAAACCGGGCAGCGCGGAAAAGCGACCATTGGGGATACCCACAGTCACTGACCGCGTGGTGCAGGCAGCGGTAAAGAGGGTGATTGAACCCATCTTTGAACACCCTTCGCCAAACACAGCTACGGATTGCGCCCCGGACGCGGTTGCAAAGATGCGTTGCGGCGTGTGGAAGAACTGCTTCGCGCAGGACATACACACATCATGGACGTGGCCCATTAAAAGCTACTTCGATGCGATCCCACATGATCGCCTCATGTCGCTGCTTGCGCGAGCGTATTGCCGACGGGCGGTAAGCGTGGTCTGAAGCGCCTTACGGATGAATTTGCTACGGCGGTAGCATAGCGGTCATATTTCAGGGTTCTATGACTGCTATGCTATCAGGCGACTTGGCGGTGGGGGCTGCCGCTGCGGGCTGCGAGCCAGTTGGCGGGCGTGAGGCTGGCGGCGGCGCTGGCCATCATGCCGGGCAGGCGGGTGAGGACGTC